>NZ_JAHXYO010000003.1:0-462276 GCF_019969905.1 Rahnella sp. GSA61A
GGACATGGAACGAATGCTTGCCGAGGTCAATACCGATGAGCGTAACGTTTTGCATGATGATCCCCTTCAGAAAGAAAAACACCCTGTCAGCGTACCGCTCACAGGGTGGGGGTGACCATCTTATTAAGCCAGAGGATTTCTCCTCCGGCTTTTCTGCATAATTCCCCGGGGGAAATTACAGACCGTACACCAGGTTTACAGACGTCACGGTGTCGGTTTTATCCGGCGCACTGGCTGGTGGTTTGGTGTTATAGGTTACGTCATACGCCACTTTCAACGAGAAGTGGGAGTTGATCGCAACGGTCAGCGCGGTTTCTGAGTTCAGCGTAGTTTCGTCGTTCGCTAATACAGAAACACCCTGCGTGAAGCGCGCAGTGTCGCTGATCTGGTAACCGTAAGTGCCTGAAGCGTAAGCCAGCGCACGAGTGGTGTTACCGCCCTGTTCGAATTCATCATGACGAACACCAGGACCTGCTTCCAGGTTCAGCGTATGAACCGGGCCGCTCCAGATCTGACGACCATAACCGACAGCGCCCACAGTCCGCGAACGGTAACCGTTATAACGGTCGCTCAGCCAGCTCCCCTGACCGAAAATATAGTTCGCGTTGTCAAGGTTATAACGCGTACGGGCACCGGCCTGATACTTCTCGGATGAACGCACACCGGAAGAAGAGGTGTTACGCGCAGAACCCCACAGGCTGTTAGCCGTGTTGGTATCAAACCAGGTCATGGTGGTATCAGCATTCAGCGTGGAGTTGCTGGTGTTACCGGTTTGCGCACTGTAACCCGCCTGAATATTGCCCTCGAACGGCTTTTTCGCCTGAGCCGGATCATCTAACGCGGTGAAGATGGTGGTGTCTGCAAGGCTTGAAATACTGAACAGCGCTGCACCGCAGACTACGGCACAAGCTGGTAAACGACGTACAACCCGAAAAAACATTTTGTTTCCCCAATAAGACTTAAGGCAAATAACGAGACTGGAACCACACGATTTATGCCATTAATTAGGATCCGTTAATCAAGCCTGGCAACTCCATTTCGATGGCATATGCATACAAATATTTCTACCGCAACAAATATAACGCACTCAGCCCGGAATATCTTAATAAAGCGGCTTTTTTGGATAGTTCCGAGTGACATATATTTCCGGCAATAGAAACATACAAAATCATTACCCTTTCTTGCATTGATTTCTTATTTCAATGAGGAATGGAAATGGTTCATTACGCGCCACACTTTACGTCTTCCCGCCACTTTGGTTCGAAATATTGCGAGCCGGCAGCGTACAGATTTCCGCCTAACTCGTCGCTGAATCTTGTCCTTTTGAGCGATGCGGGGTAGTTTTGTGCTGATAACGTCTTATTTTTGCCTCGGGTTCCTCGAAGGCAGCCTTCAGGAGGAGTGGTCATGGCTTTACAACAAGAGATTATTCAGGCTCTGCACGTCAAACCCCACATCGATGCCGCACAGGAAGTTCGTGTCAGCGTCGATTTTCTCAAAAGTTATCTGCTGGCCCACCCGTTCATCAAGACACTGGTTCTGGGTATCAGCGGCGGGCAAGATTCTACTCTTACCGGCAAACTTTGCCAAACAGCAATTAGCGAATTACGCGCACAAACAAATGATAGCGCTTACCAGTTCATTGCGGTGCGCTTGCCATATGGCGTGCAAGCTGATGAATCGGACTGCCAGGATGCCATTGCGTTCATCCAGCCAGATCAGGTTCTGACCGTTAATATCAAGAATGCCGTCCTGGCAAGCGAAGCGACCTTACGTGAAATCGGTATCGAACTGAGCGATTTCATTAAAGGCAACGAAAAGGCCCGCGAGCGCATGAAAGCGCAGTACAGCATCGCCGGGATGAAAAAAGGCGTGGTGGTCGGGACTGATCATGCTGCCGAAGCCGTGACCGGTTTCTTCACTAAATACGGTGATGGCGGCACGGACATTAACCCGATTTTCCGTCTGAACAAGCGTCAGGGAAAAGCCCTGCTCAAAGAATTGGGTTGCCCGGAACATCTCTATACGAAAGCCCCGACCGCTGACCTTGAAGATAACCGCCCTGCCTTGCCAGATGAAGCCGCACTCGGCGTAACTTACGAACTGATCGACGACTATCTGGAAGGCAAGAAAATCGACGATAAATATGCCACCATCATTGAGGGCTGGTACCTGCGCACTGAACATAAACGTCAGCCGCCGGTCACGGTGTTTGATGATTTCTGGAAGAAAAAATAAGTCTTTCGTCACCGCTTAGATCACGGACACCTGCGGGTGTCCGTTTTTATTCACAGCGCCCGCCGGTCTGATTATCACAAGCTTCTTTCCATTCATTAACGAAATCATTACCCTTAGCCTCCTTTCGGATGACTGACAGTGATGTTTTCAATGCAAAAATTCCTTTTCCTGCTGCTGAGCATGGTGCTGCTTGGCCCTTTAGGTATTGATTTGTACCTGCCCGCCATTCCCGCCATCGCGCTCGGTTTACAGAGCACCGAGGCGGTCATTCAGTCCTCGATTTCATTATTTATTCTGGTGATGGGGCTGGGACAACTGGTGGCCGGTCCGCTGGTGGATAAATTTGGTCGTCGCCCGATCGCCATTATCGGCGTCATGGTGTATCTGGCAGGGGCGATAGTTGCCGCGACCTCCGTAACACCGTGGATGTTTTTATTATCCCGCGTCATTCAGGGACTGGCAGTGTGCTGCACTTCCGTGGTGATTTTCAGCGGCGTACGCGACCGGATGAGTGGCAACGATGCCGCCCGTGCATATGGTTTCCTCAATGGCACGCTGAATATCATTCCGGCACTGGCACCGCTGATCGGTGGCCTGATTGCGCAATATTATGGCTGGCGTGCGCCGTTCTGGGCATTAACCGGTTATACACTGGCTGTCTTACTGCTGGTTATATTCAAACTGCCTGAGACTCGCCCTGCTGATACGCAGACCAACACCGGCCTGCCATTCCGTCAGTACGCCCGCATTTTATTCAATGCGCGTTTCATTACTTTTGCTCTGGTGAATGCAGGTGCAATGGGTATGGCGCTGACGTATGTCTCACTGGCGCCGACCGTTTTGATGAACACTGCCGGGCTGACGCCACTGCAGTTTTCACTGGTATTCGGCGCAAACGGATTCTGGATCATGGGGATGAGCTTTATCGCCAACCGGATTATCCGCAAAGTGGGGCGTCCGGTATGTCTGAAAACAGGCGGCATCCTGATGTTTATTGGCTGTCTCGGGCTAATCGCTGGGATCACGCTGGTTCCGCCTGCGGAACAAACAGCAACCTGGCTGTATATGGTGCCAGTCGCCAGCGCCTGTGCCGGTCTGGCTTTCCTTATGGGCCCGGCCACCAGTTATGCGCTGGAACCGTTCTCCGGTGAAGCAGGCGTGGCTTCGGCACTGGCAGGTTCGGTGCAAATGGCGGGCGGTGCACTACTTGGTTTTATCGCGATGGCATTACCGTTGCAGCCTAAGCTGAGTCTGTCGCTGGTGATGCTGGCAGGAGGATGTCTGGCGATGCTGGCTCGACGCGCCAGCAAAAAATCGACGGGCCAGCTGACCCGCCTGGGACAGTAATACGTTTTTTAACCGATTGTCGACACCGGTACGCGGGGTGCCAGCGCACTCAGCAGTTCGTAACCCAGCGTACCGGCCGCTGTTGCCACGTCATCCACCGGTAAATTATTCCCCCACAACTCAACCGGCGCACCCATCTGCGCCTGCGGGCATGGCGTTAAATCCACAGCCAGCATATCCATTGAAACCGTGCCCGTCGTCGTCGTTCGCACGCCGTCTACCCAAACCGGTGTACCGGAAGGCGCATGGCGCGGATATCCGTCCGCATAGCCACAGGCCACCACGCCGATACGCTGAGGACGAGTTACACTGTAACGCCCGCCGTAACCCACGCGCGCACCGGCGTTAAGTTCCTGTACGGCAATCAGCTCACTTTTAAGCGTCATTACCGGTTGCAGACCGGTATGCGCAATATCTTTCCACTCACCGCTTGGCGACGCGCCATAGATAATAATTCCCGGACGGATCCAGTCATGATGTGTATGCGGATGCCACAGCGTCGCAGCGGAATTGGCCAGACATCGCGGGCCGCGAATGTTTTGCCCGGCGAGGTTAATCACACTCATCTGCGCATCGACACCTTCCACACTGTCAGCGGTGGCGAAATGGCTCATCAGCGTGATTTCCCCCACCTGCTTCAGCTCACGTAACTGCTGCCAGACAGCACCGGCGCGCTCAGGCGCAAAACCCAGGCGGTTCATGCCACTGTTTACTTTCAGGTAGATACTGACCGGCAGGCTGATGCTGGCCTGCGCAAGGGCTTTTATCTGCCATTCGCTGTGTACGGCCGTGGTCAGGCGATATTTATCAACAATAGCCAGATCCTCTGCGGTAAAAAAACCTTCAAGCAGTAATATCGGTCCCTGCCAGCCGGACTCACGCAGTAAAATCGCCTCATTGAAATCGAGTAAAGCGAAACCGTCAGTGGCGGATAAACTGCGCCAGATACGGGATATACCGTGGCCGTAGCCGTTGGCTTTCACCACCGTCCAGACTTTACTGTTGGGGGCAAAACCGCGAATGATGTTCAGGTTTTGAGTTAACGCAGACTGAGACAATGTGGCTGAAATCGGGCGAGGCATACCAGCTCCGGCAATAAGCAAAGTAAAAACCATGCGGTATCAAACCCCGCATGGGATCGGATTACAGCAGGTTCAGCCTACCGGATGCATTTTGTGCGGGCCAGCCGGACGGGCAATGAAATCCGGGCTGTAACGCTCAACCGAGAGATCATCGGATGGGATCGCAGGCGTCACGCCGGACATAATGTCCGAGAGCAACTGCCCGGAGCCGCAGGCCATCGTCCAGCCCAGCGTGCCGTGGCCGGTATTGAGATACAAATTCTTAATGCGCGTACGCCCGACAATCGGCGTGCCATCCGGCGTCATCGGACGCAACCCCGTCCAGAACGTGGCCTGTTCGACGTTGCCGCCGTTCGGATAGAGATCTTTGACCACCATCTCCAGCGTTTCGCGGCGCGCCTGCGCCAGCTTCAGGTTGAAGCCGACAATCTCCGCCATACCGCCGACGCGGATGCGGTCATCAAAACGGGTGATAGCAATTTTATAGGTTTCATCAAGTACGGTAGACACCGGCGCAGAAGCCGGATCAGTAATCGGAATCGTCAGGGAATAGCCTTTCAGCGGATAAACCGGAATAGAGACCAGATCACGCAGCAACGCGGTGGAATACGATCCGAATGCCACCACGTATGCATCCGCCCTGACGAACTCATTGCCACACTGCACGCCAGTGATTTCGCCATTTTCAATATGCAGCTTATCCACCGTGCGGTTAAATTCGAAGATAACTCCCGCCTGACGCGCCATGTCTGCCAGCTTGCGGGTAAACATCTGGCAGTCGCCGGTTTCATCATTGGGTAAACGCAGGCCGCCGGTCAGTTTGTGCGCAACCTGAGCCAGCGCCGGTTCTGCAGTCGCCAGCTGGCTGGATTCGAGCAACTGATACGGCACACCGGCGTCTTCCAGCACCGCAATGTCTTTGGCTGCGCTTTCAAACTGCTGCGCGGTGCGGAAAAGCTGCAACGTGCCGCCCTGCCGACCCTCGTACTGAATGCCGGTATCTTCGCGTAACGCTTTCATGCAGTCACGGCTGTATTCCGCCAGACGCACCATGCGGCTTTTGTTGGTCTGATAGTGGTCCATGTTGCAGTTACGCAACATTTGCCACATCCATTTAAGCTGGAACTGTGTTCCGTCGAGGCGAATCGCCAGAGGCGCGTGCTTCTGGAACATCCATTTGACGGCTTTGACCGGAACCCCCGGAGCCGCCCACGGCGCAGCATAGCCCGGTGAGATCTGTCCTGCATTACCCGCACTGGTTTCTTCTGCCGGGCCGGACTGGCGGTCAATAACCGTCACCTGATGACCCGCTTTAGCCAGATACCATGCACTGGCGACACCGACCACACCACTGCCTAAAATCACCACACGCATATCGACTCCACTCCACGACAAAACAAAGCATAATATTCTGATGACAGGAAATTAACCTGACTAAGAAAAATCACCAACACAGGCACTCACAACCGTGAGGTCTTTCACATTTATTTATCGTTCATGACAGCATTTATTTCAATAGCCAGAAATAAATAACGATATTCCGCAACATTCCGGCCATGCGGCAAGAAATTTATGGCGTAATGACAGCATTGATTGCATTGATGTCACAAGACTCCCGACGCATCAGGGGCAGTTTTGCTGCAGGTTTTTATTCTTGTATACAAGCCAATTGTCGGAATAAAACACCACAAAAAAACAGGCATGTGATATTCCCTCACGCTGCGCGGAGAATTGACGTTCAGGTTGAACGGGGATTTATAAAACGAGGCAAAGCCGAAGTGGCTGCGTAAAACATTAAGGCCACTATTCATAGTGGCCTTATATTGCGGGAATTTACCGGCGTAACAGAAAAAATCAGGCAGACGTCGTTTCCAGTCTCATCAGAGAGACAGGTTTAAACAGGCCCGTCTGCCCTTCCAGTTGCACACAACTTTCGCGGCGAATTTCTTCCGGTGAACTCGATTTCACCCTGAACGCGGTAATTTTGCCGGTAACGCCCGTTTCGGCATCCATTACACGAACGCCCTGGCCGATACGATTTCTATATCTATCATAAGTAAAGGTATTTACCATTTTCTTGACCTCCTAAAGCATCAATAACAAACAATAGCGGGTTAATGCTATACCCGTAAAAATTAAGTTTCAATATATAAACCCTGCTAAGTATCAGGTTAAATTTCATACCCTGTCCCGCCACGTTGCCATTTTAAAAATGTGACTCATATCGCAACGACGCAATTACTGACCTACACTTCAATCGGTTTCTGTTTTGCACCGTTCATTTCAGCAATTTTCAGCAATAAGGAGTCGATTGTGAATAACTCAAACTTTCTGAAGCTTAAAGATGGTACACAACTTTTTTATAAGGATTGGGGCAGCGGACAGCCGGTGGTTTTTAGTCACGGCTGGCCCCTGTCGTCGGATGCTTTTGAAGATCAGATGCTGTTTCTGGCAGAACATGGTTATCGCGTTATTGCCCACGACCGCCGCGGACACGGGCGTTCTTCTCAGTCATGGGAAGGCAATAATATGGACCAGTACGGAGATGACATGGCCGAACTGACGGCTTATCTGGATCTCAAAGACGCGATACACGTCGGGCACTCTACCGGCGGCGGCGAAGTTGCCCGTTATATTGGCAGGCACGGCACCTCGCGGGTGGCAAAAGCGGTATTAATTGGTGCAGTGCCACCGATTATGATCAAAACAGATTTCAATCCCGGAGGATTACCTCTTTCTGTTTTCGATGGTATCCGTGGCGGTGTGACGAAAGATCGTTCCCAATTTTTCCTGGACTTGCCCGACGCATTTTATGGTTTCAACCGCCCCGGTGCTGAGGTGTCAGAAGGTTTACGCCAAAGTTTCTGGCTCCAGGGTATGCAGGGTTCAATAAAAGCACTTTATGATTGTGTTAAAGCGTTTTCTGAAACCGATCAGCGCGAAGACCTGAAGAAGATGACGATCCCGACGCTGGTGATTTACGGTGATGATGACCAGATTGTGCCACCCGCTTCCTCCAGCGAAGCTGCGCTTAAGTTGTTGCCAAATGGCAAAGGTAAGGTTTATGCGGGCGCATCTCATGGTCTGTGCAGCACACACAAGAATCAGATAAATCAGGATTTGTTAGAATTTATCCGCAGTTAATCCCCCTCTGTTTGCGCCTGTCTCCTGATATTGTTCGCCCAAAGCCAGACTGTACGCGGCTTTGGGCTCTTTATTGCCCGCCGATTGACAGTCTCCGGCCTTAAGGATATAGATTTGTTGAGGAATGGATTCATGGTGTTTATCTAACGACACACTCAGATTGAGCTACGATTATCAATGGACGTGCGAAATCTTAAGAAAAGGTTGTGAATCAAACACTCTGTAGCGTCCATAACTGAATGAGGGTGCGGCTTATGACGACAGTGACCCAAAAGCAAAAAACTGAGGACAAACGTCTTAGCGATGGACCGGACTGGACGTTTGAGTTATTGCAAACCTATCTCGAAGAGATTGACCGGGTGGCGAAGTCCTACCGGCTTGAAACTTATCCGCATCAAATCGAGATCATCACTTCCGAACAAATGATGGATGCCTATTCCAGCATTGGCATGCCGATCAATTACACTCACTGGTCGTTCGGGAAGAAATTCATCGAAACCGAACAGCTGTATAAGCACGGACAACAAGGTCTGGCGTACGAAATCGTCATTAACTCCAACCCGTGTATCGCTTATCTGATGGAAGAAAATACGATCACCATGCAGGCGCTGGTGATGGCCCATGCCTGCTACGGGCATAACTCTTTCTTCAAAAATAACTATCTGTTCAGAAGCTGGACCGATGCCAGTTCCATCGTCGATTACCTGCTGTTCGCCAAGCGTTATATCAGTGAATGCGAGGAACGCTATGGTGTCGATGAAGTTGAACGGTTGCTGGATTCCTGTCACGCGCTGATGAATTACGGCGTTGACCGCTATAAACGTCCGCAAAAAATCTCCCTGCAGGAAGAACTGGCGCGGCAAAAAAGCCGTGAGGAATACCTGCAAAGTCAGGTGAATTCTCTGTGGAAAACGCTGCCACGCAAAGACAGTGTAGACGCACCAGAACAGGCGCGACGTTTCCCGCCGGAACCGCAGGAAAACCTGTTGTATTTTATGGAAAAAAATGCACCTCTGCTGGAATCCTGGCAGAGAGAAATTTTGCGCATTGTGCGTAAAATCAGCCAGTATTTTTATCCGCAGAAACAAACTCAGGTCATGAACGAAGGCTGGGCGACATTCTGGCATTACACCATCCTGAATCATCTGTATGACGAAGGAAAAGTCTCCGACCGTTTCATCCTGGAGTTCCTGCACAGTCACACGAATGTGGTGTATCAGCCGCCTTATAACAGCCCGTATTACAGTGGTATCAACCCGTATGCTCTGGGTTTCGCGATGATGCAGGATATCAAGCGTATCTGTCAGGAGCCGACGGAGGAAGACCGTTACTGGTTCCCGGATATCGCCGGTTCAGACTGGCTCGACACGCTGCATTTTGCGATGCGTGACTTTAAAGACGAGAGCTTCATCAGCCAGTTCCTGTCACCGAAAGTGATGCGTGATTTCCGTCTGTTTACGGTGCTCGATGACGATCACAATAATTATCTGGAAATCGCCGCGATCCACAATGAGGAGGGCTACCGTGCAATCCGTCAGGAGTTGTCGGCGCAGTATAATCTGAGTAATCACGAACCGAATATTCAGGTCTGGAATGTGGATTTGCGCGGAGACCGCTCGCTGACATTACGCTACATTCCGCAGGACCGGGCACCGCTTGATAAAAGCCGCCGTGAAGTGATGAAACACGTCCACCGCCTGTGGGGCTTCGATGTCTTTATCGAGCAACTCAATGAAGACGGCAGCGTCGAGTTACTCGAACGTTGCCCGCCACGTCCGACACCGCTGTAAAATTTCCATTTTCAGGCATTAAAAAAGGGCGCTAAGCGCCCTTTTGTTATTACTGGCTCCCTCAATCCTTCAAATTATATCGAGGCAGCCAACGATGAGACTGTTTGAAGGATAAAGGGAATTAACGATGTTTTTGTTCGGCCAGGTCACCCGGCATAGCACCCTGCATGCTGTGCCAGATTTCACCGCTCTGACGGCCATAATTTCGCACACAATCCACAATCTGCTCATAGCTTTTCTCGTGGCAGATATCAGACAACTTTTTATAGAAAGTGATCGCCAGTTTGCGCGCTTCAGGATTGGAGAAGTAATAGCGTCCGACGCGCGTATAAAGACCGCGCAGTCCGTTGATGATCAAACCATAAATCGGGTTGCCAGAGGCGAATGCCAGACCACGGAAAATGCCGTAATCGAGCGCCGTAAAGGCTTCGGCATGATCTTCAACCTGAGTCGCTTTCGCGAGAACCTGTTGGGTTTCTTCCGGGTTGGTACGCATCGCCTTGCGGATAAAGATCGTCGCGATGTTGGTACGCACAGACAGCAAATTATCAATCAGCTGCGGTACGCTGTCATGATCCAGACGCGCCAGCGTTTCAAGAATATTCAGGCCGGATGTTTCCCAGAAATTATTCACTTTCGTCGGTTTACCGTGCTGAATGGTTAACCATCCATCGCGGGCAAGCCGCTGTAACACTTCACGCAATGTGGTTCGGGTTACACCAATGAGTTCTGAAAGCTCTCTTTCAGCAGGCAAAATTGAACCCGGAGGGAAGCGGCTATTCCAGATACTTTCGATGATATACTCTTCGGCAAAACCGGCAGGACTTTGTGCCTTAATAACCATGTGTTTGTCGTTCCGTGTGGGGCTTTTATTAGGGATATAGTTCATCTCATCATACCAGATGAAAATGCCCTGTTATAGCGTCCCGACGGAAGTAATGTTGAAACTGTGGGTGGGCTGACAGAATTTCACATTTTTCATGGATTTATTGCATCGCCCTTTATTATTGAAAAATCCAGTCAGACGATTAAACTTACCTATCTTTTTGAAACATTAATAAAATATATATAAAGGACCTTTGGGCAATATGGAAACAACCTACAGCCGCGCATTCATAAAGAATTTTCTTGGCCAGTCACCAAACTGGTACAAAATAGCAATTCTGGTTTTTCTGATTGTTAACCCGCTGATTTTCTTCCTCATCAGTCCCTTTATCGCGGGCTGGTTGCTGGTGATTGAGTTCATTTTCACATTAGGTATGGCGCTTAAATGCTACCCGCTTCAGCCGGGTGGATTGCTCGCCATCGAAGCCGTCATGATCGGCATGACCAGCGCAGGACGGATCCGCGAAGAAGTGTCTGCTAATCTGGAAGTCATCTTGCTGCTGATTTTCATGGTCGCTGGCATCTATTTCATGAAGCAGTTGCTGTTAACCGTGTTCACCAAATTGTTGTTGAATCTGCGCAATAAAATTGCCCTTTCACTGGCGTTTTGTTTTGCTGCCGCCTTTCTTTCCGCATTCCTGGACGCACTGACCGTTATTGCCGTGGTGATCAGCGTTTCAGTGGGCTTTTATTCCATTTATCACAACGTTGCTTCAAATCAGAATGAAAATACTGAGGTCAATGACGACAGCTCTTTTACCGGCAATCAGCAGCATCAGGCTGTGCTTGAACAATTCCGCGCATTTTTACGCAGCCTGATGATGCACGCTGGTGTCGGTACCGCGCTGGGTGGCGTGATGACGATGGTTGGCGAACCGCAAAACCTGATCATCGCGAAAAGCGCAGGCTGGCAATTCATCGATTTTCTGATCCGTATGTCACCGGTCAGCGTGCCGGTCTTTTTCTGCGGATTTATCGTATGTGCGCTGGTAGAACGCTTCCGCTGGTTTGGTTATGGTGCGCAACTGCCACATCCGGTGTATGAAGTGCTTAAAAAGTTTGATCAAAAGAACAGCGAGAACAACACGAAGCAGGAGCGTATAAAACTGGCTGTGCAGGCGGTGATTGGTGTGTGGCTGATTGTTGCGCTGGCATTCCATCTCGCTGAGGTTGGCCTGATCGGCCTGACGGTGATTATCTTTGCAACCGCGTTATGTGGCGTGACGGATGAACATGCCATCGGCAAGGCATTCCAGGATTCACTGCCGTTCACTGCCCTGCTGACGGTATTTTTTGCCATTGTTGCCGTGATCGTCGAACAGCATCTGTTCAGCCCGATCATTCATTTTGTGCTTCAGGCTGCACCGTCCAACCAGCTTTCACTCTTTTACCTGTTCAACGGTTTGCTCTCATCGGTTTCAGATAACGTTTTCGTCGGTACGGTCTACATCAATGAAGCCAAATCGGCGCTGGAAAATGGCATTATCGATCTGAAACAATTTGAGATGCTGGCCGTGGCCATTAATACCGGCACCAACCTGCCTTCAGTGGCGACACCCAATGGTCAGGCAGCCTTCCTGTTCCTGCTGACTTCTGCCCTTGCACCGCTGATCCGGCTTTCTTACGGAAGGATGGTCTGGATGGCATTGCCGTACACTGTGGTCATGACACTCGTCGGCCTGTTGTGTGTTCAGTATCTGTTGCCCGATATGACCCAGTGGTACAGCGACATGGGATGGCTGAGTTTGCCCCCGGTAACTGAGATCATGCCGGTGCATTGATGAAGGAAAGATTGAGTCAGTAATCTCCTGTAAGCACCTTCACTCAGGAAATTACAGAATTTAAAGTCGAATTGTCCGATTTATATTAATTATTTACCGAATATTGATTCGGACAGGCTGGCAGCAGCAAGCAATTGGTTTACACTGCGTGTCAGTAGCTAACTGCAGGGAAAAATTTTCTATGTTGCAATATCTTAACCGCTGTTCACAAGGTCGCGGTGCATGGCTTCTGATGGCTCTGACTGCACTGGCACTTGAGCTGGTTGCATTGTATTTCCAACACGTGATGTTACTTAAGCCCTGTGTCATGTGTATTTATGAACGTTGTGCTCTGATGGGTATTCTGCTGGCTGGCCTCGTCGGTGCTATCGCACCTTCCACATGGTTACGCTATGCCGGGATCCTCATCTGGCTCTACAGTGCTTACGAAGGTATCCGCCTGTCATGGGAACACACCATGATTCAGTTGCACCCTTCTCCGTTCGCCACCTGTGATTTTGCCGCGCGTTTCCCAAGCTGGTTGCCACTGGACAAATGGTTCCCGTGGATGTTTATCGCCAGCGGTGATTGTGCAGAAAAACAGTGGGAATTCCTGTCACTGGGCATGCCACAGTGGCTGGTCGTGATTTTCAGCGTGTTTATGGTGATTGCTGTTCTGGTGCTGCTGGCTCAGTTCGTTAAACCAAAACGTCGCGATTTATTTGGTCGTTAATTCAGTCCTTGCTGACACGGAAAAGCGCCTCTGATGGCGCTTTTTTTATGTCTGTGGAGGAGAAGATGTTTTCCAAAACAGACGTGATGTATTATCTGCAGCGCCCGGTCAACACGGGCTTTCTGCCTCTGTGCTTTTTATTACCATTATTGGAACGTGCAATGAAAAATCTTCCCGTCTGGGCCATTTGGATCATTTGTGTTGGAGCCTGCGTCGCCTTCTGGGTCGTCGCTGGTTTCGTGTTATACGGTCTGTTTAAATAAAATTTAAACATCAGGGATAGAAATCGACAGTGACGTTTAACGGAAATGGAATGACAGGTATTAACGCGGGTGCAATGGCGGAGTTCCATTAATCCCGGCGTTGCTTTTGATCAGAGGTAAGATTCCCCCCTTCCCCCTTCTGCACACAACACACTGCACAAAAAAAGACCTACGTTTGTAAATTCGTCAATGCATTCTATGCTACGAGGGCTAAAAGATTTATCAGAGGAACAAAAATGTTCATTAAAGGTTTTTCAAAAGGCTTTTTCATCGCAATTCTTTTTATCGTAACTTTGGCTTTTTTCGATGTATTAAGGCCTTACTACTCTTCCGTACTATGGGCCATTATTCTCGCCGTCATCTTCAATCCGTTAAAAAATCGGCTGAAACAGGTTGTCGGTGATCGCAACGGTGTGGTCTCTCTGCTGACCGTTTTGATTATTTGTCTGATTGTCTTCACCCCTCTGGCGATTATAACCTCGTCGCTGGCACTTGAATTCAATGCGGTTTATACCAAACTGCAGGGAAATCAGACACAGCTGCCCGTGATCCTGGCGGATTTCATCCATCATTTACCACGATGGGCACGGCACTTCCTGTCAGACCATGATCTCGACAGCACCGCTGAGATTCAGAAAAAACTTTCTGATGTGGCACTGCAAGGTAGTCAGTATCTGGCTGGCAGCGTTTTCGTAATAGGTAAGAGCACATTCGGCTTTGTCGTGGGTTTCGGCATCATGCTGTATATCCTGTTCTTCCTGATCAAGGATGGCGCTTACCTGGTCAATCTGACACTCGCCACCCTGCCGTTGTCACGGTATGTAAAGCATCATCTGTTTATGAAGTTTGCAGCAGTTTCTCGCGCGACAGTAAAAGGCACCGTTGTGGTGGCGGTTGTACAGGGCGCGCTGGGCGGTATTGCGTTTTACATCGCCGGTCTGGACGGAAGCCTGCTTTGGGGTGCTCTGATGGCGTTCCTGTCGATCATTCCGGCAGTGGGTTCAGCCATTATCTGGGTGCCTGCGGCGATTTATTTCTTCGCCTCCGGGATGCTGTGGCAGGGGATCTTTATTGTGGCCTTCTTCGTGGTGGTCATCGGCATCGTGGATAACGTGTTACGTCCGCTGCTGGTCGGCAAAGACACCAAAATGCCGGATTATCTTATCCTGGTCACCACACTTGGCGGTATGGAAGTGTATGGCATCAATGGCTTCGTGATTGGCCCGCTGATTGCCGCGTTATTCATCGCCTGCTGGAACATTCTTTCCGGCCGGGATCATCAGAACAATACCGATGAGATTAATGAAGACTTTATCGAAGAAGGGAAAAACCATCCAGATGCCTGAGGCTCTCAGCAACTGCGACAATCCACCGAGTTTTACCAAATATGATTATGAAGTTTTCATAACCTGGCGTAGAAATAAGAAGCAATAGATACTCTTTGTCTGAAGGGGCAATGAATGAAAAATATCATCTTAAGTATGGTCGCAAAAATCTCCCACATGGAAGCGGATTCCAAGCAACTTACCGCACAGGTTGAGGCTCAGTCCCTTTTGCTGAGTGCTATATTTTTAACTGTCGGCAAAAATGGCGGCCCCCAGGAAATTATCGAAAGCGTGAACAAAGCCATCAACTCAGTGCTGGACTCTGCTGATGAGATGCTTAAATCAGACGCTAAGATTTTGTTCGAGCAATTCCAGGCACTCATTGAACTGACCCGACTGATTGATAAAGAAGATCCTGAACTGGATGCCGAAGCACTCAGCGCCATGAACGGTGTCAGACCCGACTCTGAGATTTAGTGTAAAAATTCGTAATAAAAAGCCCCGGCAATGATTGCCGGGGCTTTTTGTTTTCTGATTGCGGGCAAAATCGGTTATCTGGCCCAGCTTGGCTTATTCAGGATGTGATCCTGCCAGTCTTCAACGTCGTCTTCGCGCACGGCGATGTAGCGTACGGAGATCTGCGCTGTATGCATGGCCGATTTCGATGCTTTGTTCAGCAGCGGATGCCAGGGAAGCAGCGGGCGTCCTTCGCCGATCAGGCGATAGGCGCAGGTTGGCGGCAGCCAGTCGAAGGTTGTCAGGTTTTCGCGGGTCAGTTTAATGCAATCTTCTTCCAGCGTGAAACGACGTTCATAGTTACGACACTGGCAAGACTTGATGTTGAGCTGGTTACAGGCGACGTTGGTGAAATAGATTTCATCGGTGTCTTCGTCGATCAGCTTATGCAGGCAGCATTGTCCGCAGCCGTCGCACAATGCTTCCCATTCTTCGTCGGTCATTTCAGACAGCGTTTTGTGCTGCCAAAAAGCGGGTTCAGTCATAATGTGCATCCGGTATAAAGAAAATGAGGGTGCTTATATAGACGCTTTAGCCTGCAGATGCAAGTAAAGCCGCCGGAAATGGGTTCCGGCGGAGAGGAAAAACGCCGTCAGATCACGCGGGAACTTACCTGTTTACCATTAAGTGTAGCCACAATTTCATCACCCGCTTTTAGCGGGCCGACGCCGTGTGGTGTACCGGTCAGAATGATATCGCCCGCGCGCAGCGTGAAGAAGCGGCTCATATAGGCAATCAGCGGCAGAAGCGGCGTCAGCATATCGCGGGTATTCCCGCTCTGACGCACTTCTCCATTGATCTCTAACCGCAGTTCAGCCTGTTGTGCATCACCAAATTCACTTACCGGAATAAATCCGCTCATCGGGCAGGAACCGTCAAACCCTTTGGCTTTTTCCCAGGGTTGTCCGGCTTGTTTGAACGTCGACTGCAAATCCCGCAGCGTCAGGTCAAGTGCCAGCCCGTAACCAGCGATAGCATTGGCGACGCGATCTTCCGTCGCCTGCTTCAGTGGTGTGCCGATAAGTACCGCCAGTTCGACTTCATGATGTACCGCACCGAGATCCTTCGGGATGACGATGGGTTGGCGGAAATCGCACAAAGCGGTTTCCGGCTTGATAAATAACACCGGTTCCGCCGCTTTCTGCCCGCCCATCTCTTTAATATGATCGGCGTAGTTACTGCCGACACACACGACTTTGTTGACCGGAAAATCCAGTAATGCGCCGTGCCAGTCTCTGTGTTGGTACATACAGCTACTCCTTGAAGTTAGGAATTTCAGCCGCTGAACGGATTATGCGGTGCTGGCGCTAACGGTGCAGAAGGCGCCGGAGTTGTCGCCGGTGCTAAATCGCCGGAAACCACCGGTGACTGCGAGCCCATAATACCATCCGCCATCATGCCGATACTCAGCGCGAAATAGGTTGAACGGTTCCAGTGCATGATCGTACGGAAGTTATCGTAAACCAGGAACGCGCGCCCCTGCGTGTCATCCGGTGTGATAATCCATGAACGGGTCGCTGTCGACATTAGCGGGCTGCCGTCAACTTGCGTCACGCCGCGCTGCTGCCAGTAGCTGGCCGGATGCATCTGGTTATTTTTCAGCCCCGACAGAGCGCCATCAAAGTTAGCCGGTAATTTCACTTCCTGGCCCCAGCCCTGATCGCCTTTCCAGCCTTCTTTCGCCAAATAATTGGCCGTGGAAGCAAAAACATCATCGGTGTTTGCCCAGATGTCTATCTTGCCGTCGCCGTTACCGTCAGCGCCGTAAGTCAGATAAGAACTTGGCATAAACTGCGACTGCCCCATCGCACCCGCCCAGGAACCTTTCATCATGTCGCTGGTGGCTTTACCGGAATCGACAATTTTAAGCGCCGACATAAATTCTTTGGTGAAGAAGGCTTCACGACGTCCTTCGAAGGCCAGTGTGGCCAGCGCAGAGAATACATCCTCTTTACCCTGAATTTTGCCGAAGCTGCTTTCCATCGCCCATAACGCCACAATGTACTGCGGCTGAACCCCATAACGTTCGCTGGCTTTTGTCAGCGCAGGCAAATTACTCTGAAGCTGTTCCTGCCCCTGTTTAATCTTCCATTCAGGCAGAACGCGTGTCAGATAATCGTCGAGGGTAATTTTCTTTTCGAGCTGATTGCGATCTGAATTGATCACGCGGTCAACAAAATGAATGTTGGCGAAGGTGCTGTCGATGGTCTGCTGGCGGATCCCTTGTGAGAGCGCCTGTGCTTTGAGTTGTTCGACATAAGCCGGGAATTCCGCGGGGTCCCGCCCCTGTTCAGCCAGAGACGTTTTGCCAGAAGGCGCTGCCGGTGCGGCAGCAGCAGGCTGTGTTGCCGCAGTGGATGGTGTAGAGGGTTGCCCTGAGGTAGCTTTCTGTGCTGCACAACCACTGAGGATGATCAGCGGTGTTAACACGGCCAGTGCCGACAATTTCATCAATTTCTTCCTTTTGACTTCTGCAAGTGATTCATCGCTATAAGCTTTGAGCACGACCAAGATGAATGCAAGTCATGCCGTCTGAAAGTTCGAGGAGTGCCGAGACAAATGTCAGGAATGCGTTATTTACTGGCGTCGTTCAGATGAATATTCAATAAACTTTCTACCGGCGGTGGAACCTGCAGATAATAACCCTGCTCTTCCAGCGACTGACGCACTTTAGCAATATCTGCTGTGGCAAGTTTTTCACGGTTTGCCAGGTTTAGCATCATTGAGAACTGAGGCACGCCAAAACCTTTGAGTAATTCTTCAGGCACACGGGAAAAATCGTCTTTTTTTTCGACATACAGATAAGTCTGGTCGCGTTTAGTACTTCTATAGATCACACAAAGCATTTTTTTAACTCTATTTTATTGAAACGGTGGCTTGCCTAGATATAACTGTAACTATAACATGCTTATCGTACATCGGAATATCGCCCCCCGAGTGGTATTCCGGGGATTTAGAGTTGCTGAGACTGAGTCAGGATAGATGTCACAATCGCCAATAGAACTAAAAGGCAGCAGTTTTACCTTATCGGTTGTTCATTTACATAGTTCACAACCTGAGGTTATTTACCAGGCATTACAGGAAAAAGTGGAGCAAGCTCCAGCCTTTTTGAAAAATGCCCCTGTTGTTATCAACGTTGCCTCACTGACCGGTGAAGCAAACTGGAAAGACATTCAACAGGCTGTCGCTTCTGCAGGCTTTCGCATTGTTGGCATCAGTGGTTGCAAAGATGAGGCGCAAAAACGCGCACTTTCCCGCACCGGTTTACCGCTGCTGAGTGAAGGCCGCGCACAGCGTATCGCTGCAGAACCACCGGTTCCTGTCGTGCCCGACAATGCACCGGCTAAAACCCGCATTGTCAGTACTCCGGTCAGATCCGGCCAACAAATTTATGCCCGTAACAGCGACCTCATCGTGACCAACAGTGTCAGCGCAGGTGCGGAACTGATTGCCGATGGCAATATCCACATCTACGGCATGATGCGAGGCAGAGCGCTGGCTGGCGCAGCAGGCGATGCAAATTGTCAGATTTTTTGCACGCAGTTAGGCGCTGAACTAGTCTCTATCGCAGGGCAATACTGGTTGAGTGATCAAATCCCGGCCGATTATCTCGGTCAGGCAGCGCGCCTCAGCCTGTTAAATAATGTGTTAACCATACAACCTTTAAACTAAGCCCTTTTGACAAGGAATCCATTCATGGCACGCATCATAGTTGTTACATCGGGTAAAGGGGGCGTTGGCAAGACCACTTCAAGCGCGGCCATTGCTACCGGTTTAGCTCAAAAAGGCAAAAAGACTGTAGTTATCGATTTCGATATCGGTCTGCGTAATCTCGACCTGATTATGGGCTGTGAGCGCCGGGTGGTTTATGATTTCGTTAACGTGATCCAGGGTGATGCCACGCTGAATCAGGCGCTTATCAAAGATAAACGCACCGAAAACCTGTTTATTCTTCCGGCTTCGCAAACACGTGATAAAGACGCACTGACCCGCGAAGGCGTTGAGAAGATCCTGAACGATTTAGCCGAAATGGAATTTGATTTCGTGGTGTGCGATTCCCCTGCGGGCATCGAAACCGGCGCACTGATGGCGTTGTATTTCGCCGATGAAGCCGTGATCACCACCAACCCAGAAGTCTCTTCCGTTCGTGACTCCGACCGCATCCTGGGCATTTTGTCTTCAAAATCTCGCCGTGCGGAACAAGGCTTAGAGCCTATCAAAGAACATCTGCTTCTTACCCGTTACAACCCGGGCCGTGTCAGCCGTGGCGACATGCTGAGCATGGAAGATGTGCTGGAAATCCTGCGTATTCCTCTGATCGGGGTTATCCCGGAAGATCAGTCTGTACTGCGTGCGTCCAACCAGGGCGAGCCGGTCATTCTGGATCAGGAATCCGATGCAGGGAAAGCGTATGACGATACTGTCAGCCGTCTGCTTGGGGAAGAACGTGCATTCCGTTTCATTGAGGAAGAGAAGAAGAGTTTCCTGAAACGCCTTTTTGGGGGATAAACCATGGCATTGTTAGATTTCTTTCTGTCCCGCAAAAAATCGACAGCCAATATAGCCAAGGAACGGCTACAGATCATCGTAGCCGAACGGCGTCGAGGGGATAGTGAACCATCCTATCTGCCTGAACTGAAACGTGACATTCTGGCGGTCATCTGTAAGTACATTAAGATTGACCCAGAAATGTTGCAGGTTCAGTTCGAGCAAAAAGGTGACGATATTTCCGTACTGGAACTTAACGTCACCCTGCCAGAATCGGAAGAAACGCCTAAATGACAGCAGTCTGTTTGCTTTGTTCGCAGGTGTTTTTTTCAGCATAGCGCCCCCTGTTTTTTCAGGGGGCTACTGCTTTTTATCTCGTTCCCTTCCGCTATTCTCTTCCCGCCCCGAAATAACCACTGTATATAACCCCATTAAACAGGTTCTTTTTCCGTCTGTTTGTGCTTATTCCTGATAATTCTTGATTAAGACTTCTCTCATTTTAGCTGGAATTTAATATCCCCAGACTGGCCTGATTGCCGCTATTTTAGGATTAAGCGTTATCGGGAAATATAAAATAAAAAGAGCGGGACAATTGCCCGCTCTTTTTAACGCATATTCACTTTCCTTCTTAAAAGAAGGAATCAATAATTGCTCAAAATTTCATTCAGTCTTTCAGCTAACAACTTCCCGCGCCAGCCACTGATTAATTCAGGTTGTGATTCTTTATCTTTTAACTTCCAGTGATGCGTCAGTAACTGATTAATCTGGCGACGTGATGCCAGCATTTCAACGCTCAGTTTACTCTCTTCACTGACAGTCTGAATAAGTGCCTTAATATCCTTAAAGACTTTGCGGTAACCCGGCTGATCAATCAGGTTCAAAATCGGTGCGGGCAGTTCAGCTTCATCCAGTGCATTCGATTCCTCCACCAGCGCCAGCAACGTACGCCCGTGATAGCGAATCTCCGGGCCACTCAGACCAAGCGCTTCCAGCTCGCCCAGCGACGTTGGCTGATAGCGCGCCACCTGCCAGAGGTTTTCCTCACGTACTACAAAATTAACGGCCAGATCACGCTGACGGGCCTGGTTCAGGCGCCACGCGGCTAACAACTTCAGGCATCCCAACTGGCGTGGACGCAACTGAAAAGCGTTACTGATTTCCAGATAAGCCAGTTCCGGTTGCAGCACTTCCTTACGGCGGCGGCACAGAGCAAGGCATTCATCCAGCGCGGCATCCATCCACCCTGCGTCTTGTGTTTCACGCATCAGTTGATCGGCCAGCGGCAGCAGATACCACACGTCAGCCGCAGCATAGACGCATTGCTTTTCGCTCAGCGGACGGGCTATCCAGTCAGTGCGCGATTCGCTTTTATCCAGCTCAACGCCGGTGGTTTCAGCCACCAGACGTGCAAAACCACAGGACAACGGGCGTCCGCTGAAAGCAGCGAGGATCTGCGTATCAATCAGCGGTGAAGGCATCACCCCAAAGGCATTCAGGAAAACTTCCAGATCTTCGCTGCCGGCATGCAGGAATTTGATGACATCAGGATCAACCAGCAAATCAATGAAGGGTTGCCAGGCGGTGATTGGCAATGGGTCGATCAGCGTCAGCCTTTCGCCATCGAATAACTGTATGAGCCCCAGTTGCGGATAATACGTGCGGGTACGGACAAATTCGGTATCCAGCGCAATTTTACTGTGCGCTTTGGCCTGAAGACAAACTTGCTCCAGCGCGTCATTGGTGGTGATCAACTCATAATTCAAAACATCATTCTCTTAATCATTACTGCGTTATAACGTGATAACGCCGGACATCGCCGGCGTTAAGAATCTGACTCTTTCTGACTGAACAGGCAATCCGCTATGCCGCATCCTGCTTCGGAGTGGCTTTCGGTTTCAGCTGCTCATCACGAAGTTCCCTTCTGAGAATTTTACCGACATTTGACTTCGGCAACTCGTCGCGGAACTCGACAATCTTCGGTACTTTGTAACCGGTTAATAACCGACGACAATGTGCGAGAAGCTCTTCGCTGGTCAGTGATGGGTCTTTCTTCACCACGCAAATTTTGACGATTTCACCCGACGACTCATCCGGCACGCCAATGGCGGCAACTTCGAGTACCTTGTCATGCTGTGAAACCACCTCTTCAATTTCGTTAGGGTAAACGTTGAAACCGGAAACCAGAATCATGTCTTTTTTACGGTCAACAATCCGTAAGAAGCCCTGCTCGTCCACTGTAACGATATCGCCCGTCGATAACCAGCCATCTTTTAGCACCTCATCGGTGGCGGAAGGCCGTTGCCAGTAACCCAGCATAACCTGCGGGCCTTTAACCCACAGCTCGCCAGGCTGGCCAGGCCCGACATCCTGGCCGTTATCATCCACGAGACGGACTTCCGTGGATGGCACTGGCAGACCGATACTGCCACTGTAATGTTTCAAATCATACGGGTTACCCGCCACCAGCGGTGAACATTCTGTCAGTCCGTAACCCTCCAGCAGATGTTTACCGGTCAGTTTTTCCCACTTCTCTGCCACTGATTTCTGCACCGACATTCCGCCGCCGACAGAAAGACGCAACGAGGAGAAGTCAAGCTCACGGAAATCTTCATTATTGAGCAACGCATTGAACAATGTATTCACGCCGCTGATAGCCGTGAAAGGATATTTCCCGAGTTCTTTGACCATCCCCGGCACGTCGCGCGGATTGGTGATGAGCAGGCTTTTACCGCCCAGTTCAAGGAACAGCAGGCAATTCACTGTCAGTGCGAAAATGTGATACAGCGGAAGTGCGGTTACCACCAGTTCATGTCCCGGCTGTAACAACGGCGCGTAGGCCGCTTTCGCCTGCTCGAGATTCGCCTGCATGTTGCGGTGGGTCAGCATCGCCCCTTTCGCCACGCCCGTCGTTCCGCCGGTATATTGCAGGAACGCCAGATCATTATTAATGATATCGGGCTTGATGTATTGCAGACGACGTCCGCGCTGTAAGGCGGTGCGGAAGGAAATCGCGTTCGGCAAGTGGTATTTAGGCACCAGCCGTTTGATATATTTCACCACAAAGTTAACCAGCGTCCCCTTCGCCGCAGAAAGCTGATCGCCCATTCGGGTCAGGATCACATGCTTAACCTGAGTTTTGTACACCACTTTTTCCAGGGTATGTGCAAAGTTTGAAACAATCACAATGGCACTGGCACCGCTGTCGTTGAGCTGATGCTCGAGTTCACGCGGCGTATACAGAGGATTGACGTTGACTACCACCATGCCGGCGCGCAATACGCCAAACAGGGCAATCGGGTATTGCAGCAGATTCGGCATCATCAGGGCAACGCGGTCGCCCTTCCTGAGCCCAAGCTCATTTTGCAAATAGGCAGCGAAAGCACGGCTGCGCTCTTCGAGCTTGCGGTAAGTCATCACCTCGCCCATGTTGATAAATGCCGCATTGTCAGCGTAACGCAACGTAGCATTTTCAAACATCTCGACCAGCGAACTGTAGCGGTCAGGGTCGATGTTCTCAGGAACATCTGCCGGATATCGTTTTAGCCAAACCTTTTCCAAGGTATCACTCCTGAAATCATGTTCTGTTGCCGTCTCTATTCGACGAGTTTTATCACGTCTTTAACAATATTTTAACTCAGCTTACCAGTTGCGTTTCAAACAATGTCGAGGTTGAGAGGCGGGTCACTTTTTCTGTGCCCTTACTTTGTCAACCGTCCATGGCAGAAAATAAAAAGGCGGCAATTAAGCCGCCTTAACAACGCTTCTCTTCAGGTCATTTCCCGGGCAGCGGCACAACAGAATGCGTCGCTGCCGGTTTTACTGTTGCCGGGGGAAGCGCGCCATGAGAAGGCGGAGCTCCACGCGGCGGCGGCGGTCTATTCGGTGACGACGCTTTCGACCCGGGCCGGTGCTGTATTATACCAGCCGGGACCCCAACCGGGCCCAAACCCCCGCCCCCAGGAATCATACGGCCCGCCAAAACCATAGCCCCATGGGCCGATAGGTTGCGGAGGCATGACGACCTGTTGCTGTATCCGCCAGCGTTTGTAGCTGTTGACATTAACGGTAACGAAATCATAAGACGTCTGGCCGATGGTGCCCTTTTCCACGCCGGTAATTGGCCCGACGACGGTCACTAACTGATTGCGGTAATCCACCGGATCCACAAAACCGTTAATGTAAGCCATGATGCGTCCGCGTGATGCTGCCCCTAAAATCGGGCGAGCGCCCTCATCCAGCGGAACAGTTGCGATTTCCAGACGCGTCTTGTTTTGCAGGTTGGTTACGGCAATCACTTTGCCGCCAAAACGCGACTCCTGCCCGACGTACAAATTCGGCGCGCCCTGCACGGCCTGTAAATTCATTTGCGGCGTAGCCGTGGTCCCACGAATTTCATCGGGCACGGTGACACACCCTGATAATACCAACACGCTGAGTGCAACAGCACTCCGCACCATTTTCTTACCCGTTACACCTGATAACTGCTGAACAACAGACCACTTACGCATTACGATGACTCCTGTGCAAACTCTTCATTTTGACCGTCTTTTGATGCACAAGTTGCCATGACTTATCGGCCTGGCAGCTTTTTCCACGTAACTTCATTACGCAGGTAAGTCGGTTCAGCATCTTCCGGATTAACGCGAATACCGTTTTCCCAGAGCTGCAGCGCCAGCAGCAACATATCTTCCGCCTGCGGCAGTAACATTTTTCCATCAAATAAATCCGCCGCCGGGGATTCACCCAGTAAATGCGGATAGGCTTCCCAGCCCGTACCCACGGTGGCAAAGCGCCCGTTTCGCTCAACGGTACGCGCCAGCAGTTGTTCAGGTTTGATGACCGTCTCGGTATTTTCACCGCTCCAGACACCTTGTGTATTGCGGGTAAATTCACCCCAGTACACTTCGCCCATGCGGGCATCAATGGCTGCCAGCACCTGTTCCGCGCCGGTCTGGCGGTAAGCACCCTGCGCCATGGTGAGTAAGGTGGAGACGGGCAACAAAGGCAGTTCTGCGCCGAGCGATAAGCCTTGCGCGATACCTATGCCGATGCGCACACCGGTAAAACTACCCGGTCCCCGGCCGAAGGCCAGTGCGTCGAGTTGTTTCAGGGAAAGCCCCGCTTCGGCGAGGGTCTGCTGCACCAGTGGCAGAATGCGCTGCGTATGTTCGCGGGCGCAAAGTTCAAAATGAGCGAGCGTTTCGCCCTGATCGTAAAGCGCAACCGAACAGGCTTCTGTCGCCGTATCAATTGCTAAAATTCGCGTGGACATGCCAAACCTCAGGCGGGAAATTAATAAGTTATACCCTCAATACCTCGCGCGCAGTCAACGCATCTGCAACGTGAAATATGACGGGTATAAGAACCTTTTTCGGGGCGGCATCTTAGCATAAACAAAGGGCTAATTCTGCTCTTCAGCGTTCTGTAAAAAGCGGATCGCTTGTGCCAGATCACGGGTGCGCGGTGTCGGCGGCAAACTGTTGAGGAAAACTTCACCATACGGACGCATTACCAGCCTGTTATCGCAAATCACCATCACCCCGCGATCATCCGTATCACGGATCAAACGTCCGACACCCTGTTTAAGCGTAATGACAGCATCCGGTAATTGTACGTCATTGAACGGATCTCCGCCGCGCAGACGGCAATCCTCAATACGGGCTTTGAGCAATGGATCGTCAGGCGACGTGAATGGCAGTTTGTCGATAATTACGCACGACAGCGCGTCACCGCGCACGTCCACCCCTTCCCAGAAACTGCTGGTGGCGACCAGTAATGCGTTACCGGCTTCGACAAACTGCGCCAGCAACTGGCCCTTGCTGGTTTCGCCCTGCAACAAAACCGGCAGCGTCAGGCTGGCCCTGAATTCTTCCGCCAGTTCACGCATCATTTTGTGAGACGTACACAGGAAAAAACAGCGGCCTTTATTAGCTTCGATAAGCGGGCGCAACATCCGCGCCAGCTGTTTCGAACTGCCCTGCACATTTGATTCAGGCAGAAAGCGCGGAACGCACAACAGCGCCTGTTTGGCGTAATCGAACGGGCTCGGCAGCAGCAACGTTTCTGCCTCATCCAGCCCCAGACGCTCAGTAAAATGATGCAGCTGATCGTTCACCGAAAGCGTTGCCGAGGTGAAAATCCACGCCCCCGGTTTTTCTTTCATCATCTCGCTGAATTTGTCGGTCACCGACAAGGGAGTCAGCGCCAGGACGAAATGGCGTGAATTACATTCGTACCAGTAACTGTAACCGGGGATCGACACATCTTTCAGGCGTTTGAGACGGTTGCGGTAAAGCGTGGCGCGCTCGAAAGCCGCATCCAGCAACGCAGAACGGCCGAGGGACAATTTAACCACGTCGTAGCAAAGTTCCAGCGCGTCATCGAGCAACAGTAAGGCACGCTGAATGGCGGGTTGACTGAGAACATCGCGAAGATTGCCGCGAAAACCGGGCTCGCCGAGCGCCAGACGGAAATCCATCGTGCTCTGGCTAAGCCGGTCAGCGCTTTTCTGCAACTGCACAGAGTCACGGACTTCCGTGCGGTAAGCAATAGTAATGTCTTTTGCCATATCAAGCAGCTGGCGGCTGGTGACCTGCTGGCCAAAATACTGGCTGGCGATGTCAGGGATCTGATGGGCTTCGTCGAAAATCATCACGTCAGCTTCGGGGATCAGCTCACCAAAGCCGCTCTCCTTCACCACCATGTCCGCCATAAACAGATGATGGTTCACCACCACCACATCGGCGTCCATCGCCTTACGGCGGGCTTTTACCACGAAGCATTCTTTGTAAAGCGGGCAGTCACTCCCCAGACAGTTGTCGTTGGTACTGGTCACCAGCGGCCAGACAAAGCTGTCTTCAGGTACCACGGTGCAGGTGCTGATATCGCCCTCTTCCGTGCTGCTCGACCAGTGACGCAGATGCGCCAGTTCGCTGAGCGCCTGGCTGGCAAGATCGCCGCCGGAGAGCGATTGCTGCTCCAGACGTTCCAGACATAAATAGTTTGAGCGCCCTTTCAGCAGCGCCAGACGGCCCTTGAAATTCAGCGCGCTGGCAACTTTGGGCAAATCGCGGGAATAAAGCTGATCCTGTAAGTTTTTCGAACCGGTGGAGATAATGACTTTTTTGCCGGAGCGCAATGCCGGTGCCAGATACGCGTAGGTTTTACCGGTACCAGTACCGGCTTCCACCACCAGCCCTTGCTTACCGCTGATGGCTTTGCTGACAGCCTGCGCCATCAGACGCTGAGGTTCACGGGGTTTAAAACCTTCAATTTTCTGCGCCAGTGCGCCGTCTGTTGCGAAATCGTCTGTCACTCTGTCTCTCTACCTGTACGGATCAGCAGTGATTATGCCAATCCCTCGCCCCGACTACCACCGCCATCTGCCAATCCAACGTATTCATCCTTTGTGATACCCTTAGCGGCATCATAAAAAAGTGACTAACTGGAGCCATAATATGACCATCGAGCGTATCCGACCTGAGCCACGGATGTCCGACATCGTTATCCATAACAACACCATTTATTACACGGCAGTGCCGGAAAATCTGGACGCGAATGCAAAAGACCAGACCGCAGAAACGCTGGCCATTATCGATGCTGCGCTGACGGAAGCGGGCTCGGATAAGAGCAAAATTCTCGATGCCACACTGTTTCTGGTCAATAAAGAAGATTTCCCGGCGATGAATGAAGCCTGGGATGCCTGGGTATCACCGGGCAATGCACCGGTACGCTGCACGGTTCAGGCTAACCTGATGAATCCGAAATATAAAATTGAAATCAAGATCATTGCCGCACGCTAAGCACTGATCAGCAGACATAAAAAAACCTCCCGCGGGAGGTTTTTCATTTTCAGCACGTCGCTGTTTTAGATCTTTGCACCGGCGACCGCTTCTTTCGCCAGCTCAGTAATGCGTGCGTAATCACCGCTTTCCAGCGCATCGGCTGGCACCAGCCATGAACCACCGATACACAGCACGCTTTTCAGCGCCAGGTAATCACGGTAGTTCGCTGGCGAAATTCCGCCAGTCGGGCAGAAACGCACCTGCGGGAACGGACCGGCAATCGCCTGCAACGCTTTCACGCCGCCATTGGCCTCAGCCGGGAAGAACTTAAATTCACGCAGACCAGCATCCAGACCCATCATCAGTTCGGATACAGTACAAATCCCCGGGATTAAAGGAATAGAACCGGCATTGGCTGCTTTCAGCAAAGCATCAGTCAGGCCAGGGCTAATCGCAAACTGGGCACCCGCCTCGGTCACTTCAGCCAGTTGCTCTGGATTGAGTACCGTACCTGCGCCAATGATAGCGTCCGGCACTTCTTGAGCAATGGCACGGATCGCATCCATCGCGCATGGGGTGCGCAACGTCACTTCCAGCACACGGACGCCACCCGCAACCAGCGCTTTAGCCAGCGGAACCGCATGCTCCAGTTTGTTGATAACAATCACAGGAACAACCGGCCCTGAGGTCAGAATTTGTTCCGCGCTTGTTTTCCAGTTTTTCATCTTGTTCTCCATTCATGCCCGCAGGCACCGTTGTGATTGATGGCGCGCCCCTGCCACAGGGACCAGCAGAATTTAAACCCTGCCAGTAACCGACCACACCCGATTGGACGATACTACTCTCCCCGTCATACTTGAAGCCGCAGCGGCGTTGATTGCGCTTGTTCACCCGAATCACTGACTCATGTCAGCTCATCGGGACTCACACACTTGCCGCCTTGCTGCAACTCCAATTATTTTGGGGAGTAATGACTCAATAAATTATTCGTTACTCGAACTCGTTCCAGGAACGGCCGTCGCGGGTGATCATCGCCACGGAAGCCACCGGCCCCCATGTCCCGGACTGATACGGTTTTGGTGCTTCGCTTTCCGCAGCCCATGCGTTCATGATGGAATCGACCCATTTCCAGGCTTCTTCCACTTCGTCACGACGGACGAACAGCGCCTGAATTCCACGCATGGTTTCCAGCAGCAGACGCTCGTAAGCATCAGCAATATGCTGTTCATTGAAGGTTTCAGTAAAGCTCAGATCCAGCTTGGTGGTTTGCAGACGGTGTTTGTGCTCAAGACCCGGCACTTTGTTCAGCACTTCGATCTCGATACCTTCGTCCGGTTGCAGACGAATAGTCAGTTTGTTCTGCGGCAACTGCTGGTAGGAATCACGGAACAGGTTCAATGCCGGGTTTTTGAAATACACCACGACCTCAGAACATTTGCTCGGCAGACGCTTACCGGTGCGCAGGTAGAATGGCACGCCCGCCCACTGCCAGTTGTCGATATCCACGCGAATAGACACGAAAGTTTCGGTGCTGCTGGTTTTTTTCGCACCTTCTTCTTCCAGATAGCCAGGGACTTTTTTGCCCTGCACGAAGCCGGCTGTGTACTGGCCGCGCACGGTGTTTTCACGCACGTTTGACTGGTCGATACGACGCAGTGAGCGCAGCACTTTCACTTTTTCGTCACGGATACGGTCGGTGCTCAGATCAGCCGGAGGTGACATGGCGATCATGGTCAGAATTTGCAGCAAGTGGTTCTGGATCATGTCGCGCATCTGACCCGCGTCATCAAAGTAACCCCAGCGGCCTTCGATACCGACTTCTTCAGCGACCGTGATCTGCACATGATCAATGGTGCGGTTATCCCAGTTGCTGGCAAACAGATTGTTAGCGAAACGCAGTGCCAGGAGATTCAGTACCGTTTCTTTACCCAGATAGTGGTCGATACGGTAAACCTGGGACTCAGCGAAGTATTCTGCGACTTGATCGTTGATAACCTGAGAAGACTCCAGAGAGTGTCCCAGTGGTTTCTCCATCACGACGCGCGCAGGTTCTTTGTTCAGCCCTGCTTCGCCCAGACCGCGGCAAATCGCACCGAAGTGGCCTGGCGCAATCGCAAAGTAGTTAATGGTGGCGCGATTTTGCTGGTCAAGCATTTTGCCCAGCACTTTGAAATGCTTCACATCGTTGACATCAAGGTTACAGAAATCAAGACGGGCGCTGAGCTTATCCCACAGTTCCGGATCAATTTTTTCTTTCATGAAGGTGGTCAGTGCTTCTTTGACCACTTCGGTATAGGCCGCTTTGTCCCATTCCGCACGTCCGACACCGATGATGCGGGTGTCCGGGTGAATGTGACCCGCTTTCTCTAACTGATACAGGGAAGGCAACAGCTTACGGCGCGCAAGATCGCCCTTTGCACCGAAAATTACCAGATCACACGCCTGGGCTGTCTGAGTTACCGCCATGTTCTTCTCCTCAATGCAGGAATACCTAACATATTTCTGGTTGCTGTGCGTGAGCCGCAACTCGAATTATCTCGGGTACATATTGTAATTTTATTTCAGCAACAATGTACTCTGATTGCCCGTGAGCCGTAAACCATGTTCTGACAGGGGGATAACTCTGCGGAAAAGCTTGTTTTTATCATAAATGTCTCAGCGGATAGTAAAACCCACCACATTCTGTAATTTTATGACAAAACTGAACAGAATTTACCATACTGAAAGTTAGATCCCGGTCAAACTCTGACAAAAAAAGCGTTTTTTCGCCTGACTGACGCTGCCAACAGCATTAAGCGCGTAGTATATTTTCATCAAATCAACACGATTTCCTCTTTTCAAAGAAATCGTTGAAACCTATGAGTGTCATGCTTATGAATACGTTGGAAAAAATCCAGACCCACCTTGACATTCTGAGCAAGTCAGAACGCAAAGTCGCCGAAGTGATCCTGGCATCCCCACACATTGCAATCCACTCCAGTATTGCCACTCTCGCCCGCATGGCGGACGTCAGTGAACCTACTGTAAACCGTTTTTGCCGTCGCCTCGACACAAAAGGGTTTCCAGATTTTAAATTACATCTGGCACAAAGTCTGGCAAACGGCACACCTTATGTGAACCGTAACGTGGATGAAAGCGACAGCGTCAGCGCTTACACCAGCAAAATTTTCGAATCCGCTATGGCCAGCCTCGATCAGGTGAAAAATACTCTCGATATCGCTGCCATCAACCGCGCAGTCGATTTACTCACCCAGGCGAAAAAGATTTCTTTCTTTGGGCTGGGCGCATCGGCCGCAGTGGCGCATGATGCCATGAACAAATTCTTCCGCTTTAACATTCCCGTGGTGTATTTCGATGACATCGTCATGCAGCGCATGAGTTGCATGAATTCCAGCGAAGGCGATGTGGTGGTGTTGATTTCCCACACCGGCCGTACCAAAAACCTGGTCGAGCTGGCGCAACTTGCCCGCGAAAACGACGCTACGGTCATTGCCATCACGTCCTTTAATACGCCACTGGCGCATGAGGCCACGCTGGCTCTGTTACTGGATGTTCCGGAAGATACCGACGTTTATATGCCGATGGTTTCTCGAATCGCTCAGTTGACGTTGATTGATGTGCTGGCTACCGGGTTTACGCTGCGTCGTGGTGCAAAATTCAGAGATAACCTGAAGCGGGTCAAAGAAGCGTTGAAAGAATCGCGCTTTGATAAGGGAATGGTTGTCCCTAACCTGCCGGAGTAAGCTCGTCATGCGAGTCGGCACATCAAATCATTCATAGAATATATGAACAAATCATCATTGATTTAATAGGGAGTCTGGCGGGAAATCTACGCGCAAAGTGCGCAGGGTAAATGTCAGACATGAGGTCAGCGGGTCACACAGGTGAAACCCTTTTGTATTACAATTACACCTAAACCCAATGTGGGCTCGCTGTTTTTTTGCATTACCATGTTTCATCAGTTAACGGAGTTAGGCATGTCCAGAAGGCTCAGAAGAACGAAGATTGTTACCACGCTCGGCCCTGCAACTGACCGCGACAATAATCTTGAGAAGATCATTGCTGCTGGTGCGAACGTTGTGCGTATGAATTTCTCCCACGGAACCGCTGAAGATCACATTCTTCGCGCTAACAAAGTGCGTGAAATAGCCGCGCGTCTCGGCCGCCACGTCGCGATTCTTGGCGATCTGCAAGGTCCGAAAATCCGTGTATCGACCTTCAAGGAAGGTAAAGTTTTCCTCAATATCGGTGACAAATTCCTGCTCGATGCCAACATGAGCAAGGGTGAAGGCGATAAAGAAAAAGTCGGCATCGACTATAAAGGTCTCCCAGCTGATGTGGTGCCGGGTGATATTCTGTTACTTGATGACGGCCGTGTGCAGCTAAAAGTACTCGAAGTTCAGGGCATGAAAGTGTTCACGGAAGTGACCGTGGGCGGCCCGCTGTCTAACAATAAAGGCATCAATAAGCTGGGCGGAGGTCTTTCTGCCGAAGCGCTGACTGAGAAAGATAAAGCAGACATTATTACTGCGGCCAAAATGGACGTAGATTATCTGGCAGTTTCATTCCCACGCACCGGCGAAGATCTTAACTACGCGCGCCGTCTGGCACGCGATGCAGGCTGTAATGCGCAAATCGTGTCTAAAGTCGAACGCGCTGAAGCGGTGGCGTCAGATGAAGCAATGGATGACATCATTCTGGCATCCGATGTCGTGATGGTGGCCCGCGGTGACCTGGGTGTTGAAATCGGCGACCCTGAGCTGGTGGGTATCCAGAAAAAACTGATCCGTCGTGCACGTCAGTTGAACCGCGCGGTGATCACTGCGACCCAGATGATGGAATCGATGATCACTAACCCGATGCCAACCCGTGCAGAAGTGATGGACGTAGCGAACGCCGTGCTCGATGGCACAGATGCGGTCATGCTGTCAGCGGAAACGGCTGCCGGTCAATATCCTGCTGAAACTGTGGCAGCCATGGCGCGCGTATGTCTGGGCGCAGAAAAAATCCCAAGCATTAACGTTTCCAAACACCGCCTGGACGTGGAATTCGATAACATCGAAGAAGCCATTGCAATGTCCGCTATGTACGCGGCAAACCACCTGAAAGGGGTCACGGCGATCATTTCCATGACCGAGTCCGGGCGTACCGCGCTGATGTTGTCACGTATCAGCTCCGGCCTGCCGATCTTTGCCATGTCGCGCCACGAACACACACTGAATCTGACCGCGATTTACCGCGGCGTTACCCCTGTCTTCTTCGACAGCGCAAATGACGGCGTAGCGGGCGCACAGGATGCCGTGAACTTACTGCGTGATAAAGGTTACCTTTTGTCAGGCGATCTGGTGATCATCACCCAGGGTGATGTCATGAGCACCGTCGGTACCACCAATACCAGCCGTATACTGCGTGTTGAATAATAGTTAAATGTAATAAGATATAAACATATGGCCGATCATCGTGATCGGCCTTTTTTATTTTCGTCCTGCCCCTGAATCTATTACTCCCTCCTGCTGGTCAGTGAACAGTCTTAATTTGATCATTATTTTGCCATTCGTTTGAAATAATCAGGTTCACTGCATAAATCATTGCGTGATGAAAATTCATTACACCTACAAACATTGCGCTTAAATATAACTTTTTATCGCAAGACAACCCTTCTTTTAAGTCAGCAAACGTATAACAAATACAGATTCATCTCATAGGAATGTGTACTCCGAACTTATCCTTCAGAAATTTATGTGACACACATCACATTAAACAATCAAAAAGTTCTGTTATGGGCAAATGTTCAATGTCGTTGTTGAATGATAATGATTTGCATTTATAATGATTCTCAATCGTTAAAACCTTGTATAAGTCCGCACTAAGGAATCCAAACAAGACATATCACTGCTTATTTTTTATAACATAAAATATTTAACCATACACTTTACAGGCATGGCCATCAGCCCTGCCTGCTGATGCTTACGTTCACTGCTAAATCCTGACTTTATCCGGGTGGCCGCCCCACGCCTGCTGAGGATGAAAAGGACTAACCAAAAGGATCCAGAATGAGCCAGATAAATAACTGGGAATTAATGCAATCCGCCACTCAAGACCTGACAATCACTCAGGCGAATATAAGCAAAAATAAAGGTTATATTTTTAACCAGAACAGCACTTCTGAATGGCAGACACTGATTGAGCAAGGCCTCGAATTAATTAAATCCCATATTAACCATACTGAGAAACCTTTTTCCGGCGTTTCTCCGGCTGAATTAGCCGAGCAATTTCGCCATATTGACCTGACCAAACCTTTAGACGGAACGCGGCTGGCGCTGGAAGAACTGGATGATTTATATCTTCAGCACGCGGTCTATTTCCACCATCCGAAATACCTCGCGCATCTCAACTGTCCGACCGTAGTACCTTCCCAACTGGCGGAACTGTTTATCAGCGCCATCAACTCCTCGGTGGATACCTGGGATCAGAGCGCAGGCGGCACACTCATCGAGCAAAAAGTTATTGACTGGACACTCGCCCGGATCGGTTTTGGCGCACAGTCAGATGGTATTTTCACCAGCGGCGGTACGCAGTCTAATCTGATGGCAATGCTGCTGGCACGAGACAGTCATTGCAAACGCACCCGCCCGCAGCACAGCATCAAGTACCAGGGGCTGCCGCCGGAAGCCAACCGCTGGCGTATTTTCAGTTCACAGGTCAGCCATTTCAGTATTCAGAAATCCGCTGCCCTGCTCGGCCTGGGTTATGATGCCGTGGTGCCAGTCGCCTGCGACAGCGCTTTCCGTATGGATATTGCCGCGCTCCGTCAGGAAATTGAGCGCTGCCACACTGAAGGGTTGATTCCAATTGCGGTCGTGGCAACCGCCGGTACGACCGACTTTGGCAGCATTGACCCGCTGAATGAGATCGCTGAAATCTGCCGCCAGGAAAAAATCTGGATGCATGCTGATGCCGCGTACGGCTGCGGTTTGCTGGTTTCACCTCAGCATCGCCAGCGCATTGAAGGGATCCATCTGGCCGATTCCGTTACCGTGGATTATCACAAATCCTTCTTCCAGCCGGTGAGCTGCAGCGCATTCCTGGTTAACGATCACAGCCATCTGGAGCACGTCACGCACCACGCTGAATACCTGAATCCGCTGAGTGCGAAACTGGAAGGCACGCCAAATCTGGTGAACAAAAGTATCCAGACCACCAAACGTTTTGATGCCCTCAAAATGTGGCTGACGTTGCGCATTATGGGTCAACAAGCACTGGGAGAATCGTTCGATGTGCTGCTGGCACGCGCAACAGAAACGCATCAGATGATGGAACAAAATCCGAATATCGAAGTGCTGCATAAACCGGAACTGAGCACGCTGGTATTCCGTTTTGTGCCGCGTATCTCCATGAGTCATGAACAGATTGACGAAATCAATGCCGGGATCCGCAAGGCCATTTTCCGCGACGGCAGCGCCGTTATCGCCGGTACCAAAGTGCATCAGCGTCAGTATCTGAAATTCACCTTACTGAACCCCACCACCACCAGGGAAGACGTTGCCGATGTGCTCAGCCTGATCACGCATTACGGCAAAGAACTGACTGCCAGCGCGCTGAGCGCCGCGAAAAACCGGTAAAAGGAGCCGCACCATGAATATCCATTCAAACGACCAAACGTATGATTTCATCGCCGTGGGCATCGGCCCGTTTAACCTCGGGCTGGCCTGTCTGACTGAACCGGTGAAAGAGCTGAACGGTCTGTTTTTAGACCAGAATGACAGCTTCGACTGGCACACCGGTATGATGCTGGAAAGCGCGCATTTACAGACGCCGTTCATGGCAGATCTGGTGACTCTCGCCGATCCGACCAGCCCTTACAGCTTCCTGAATTACCTGAAATTACAGGGGAAACTTTACTCGTTCTACATCCGTGAAGACTTCTTCATGATGCGTAAAGAGTTCAATCAGTATTGCCAGTGGGCATGCAGCCAACTGACCAGCCTGCAATTCTCCACGCGCGTGGAACTGGTCACCTGGGATGCCGTGCAGGAATGCTATCTGGTTGAAACGCGCTCAACCAAAAGCGGCGAAAAGCAGATTTACCGCACCAAAAGGCTGGTTCTCGGTACAGGACCGTCGCCGTGGATACCCGCCTGTGCGCGGGATGCCGGCAGGAACGTGCATCATTCCTCGGCCTATTTGCCGAACAAAGAGCAGGTACAGAATTCGAAATCCATTACCGTGGTCGGCAGCGGCCAGAGTGCCGCAGAAATTTACTATGACCTGCTCTCTGATATCGATAAGCACGATTACCACCTGACCTGGGTGACCCGCGCTCCGCGTTTCTACCCGCTGGAATACAGCAAACTGACGCTGGAAATGACCTCACCGGAATACATCGATTATTTCCACGCGCTGCCAATGAGCAAGCGCGATCAGCTCAATCGTGAACAAAAATGCCTGTATAAGGGCATTAACATCAGTCTGATCAACGACATTTATGATCTGATGTACGTCAAACGTCTCGACGGCCCGCTGAATGTCAATTTGTATACACATTCGGAACTGAAAGCACTGACCCGCAGCCGCAGCGGCGAACTGGAAATGACCCTGCTCCACCACGAACAACAACAGGAATACCAACACCGCACGGAATCCGTGATCCTCGCAACGGGTTACGGCTATCAGCCACCGCAGTTTGTTGAAGGCATTTACAACCGTATTCAGTGGGATGACTCGGGCCGTTACGCCGTCAGGCGCAATTACAGCATCGATGCGCATAACCAGATTTTCGTACAAAACGCCGAGCTGCACACGCACGGCTTCGTCACTCCGGATCTGGGCATGGCGTGCTACCGCAACAGCACCATAATCCGCGAGATGCTCGGCACTGAAGTGTATCCGCTGGAGAAATCCATCGCCTTCCAGACCTTTGGGTCCCGCTTCCCTGGCGCAAACTAACGGAGAATTTACCCATGTCTGATGCCATTTCAACCGCCGTATTCTCCTGCCAGCGCGACGCAGGAAAACTGTCTTTACGCCCGCTGGCGCTGGAGAAAGATGCCGCCGTTTTACATGACTGGATGACGCAGCCCTACGCACATTTCTGGGGAATGCAGAACAGTACCCTCGCAGAAGTCGACAGCTTCTATCGCAACCTGACTCACGGTAAACCGCTGGCGGCGTTGATGGGCGAAATAGACGGTCAGCCGCAATTTCTCATCGAATGCTATCCGGTTCAGGATGACCCGTTGCATGAACATTACGACGTCCGGCCCGGCGATATGGGCATGCATATTCTGCTCTCTCCGGCCGAAAAACCGGTGTCAGGCTTCAGCTGGCAGGTGTTCTCGGCCGTGATGGAATACCTGTTCAGCCAGCCCGAAGTCCGCCGCATAGTGGTCGAGCCGGATGTTCGTAACGAAAAGATTCACAAGCTGAATAAGCGCGCCGGTTTCCGCTATCAGAAACAAATTCAACTGACACACAAAACTGCATGGCTGGCATTTTGCCAGCGTGAAGATTTTTTTCAGGCAAGCCAGAAGGAAAAACACACCATGACTCCTGCAACTCTGCAAACCGGTGAGCACCTGCAACCGGAACTCTGGGCAAAAGCGAATGCCCTGCTGCTGCGTAAATGCCTGGCGGAACTGACACATGAACGTCTGCTCGCGCCGCAGGCGTTGAAAACGACCGGCACCTGGACTGACTATCAGCTGGCAGTACCGGCCTCGGAAATAGAATATCGTTTCCGTGCCCGCCAGTTGCCTCTGAATGACTGGATGATTGATCTCGACAGCATTCAGCGCCTGGATAATTTTATCCCGCAGCCGCTGGACGCGGTTAAATTTATCATTGAATTCGCGGAGCAAATTGGTATTTCCCAGGCCATGCTGTCGACCTATCTGGAAGAAATCAGCAGCACGCTTTACAGCAGTGCCTACAAATTGGCAAACAATCACACCACAGCAAAACAACTGTCGCAGGCCGATTTCCAGACCGTCGAAACCAGCATGACCGAAGGCCATCCGAGCTTTATCGCCAACAACGGCCGTATCGGTTTTGATGCCGGTGATTATGTCCGTTACGCGCCGGAAGCGGCCAATCCACTGCAACTGGTCTGGGTGGCGGTTCATCATGACAAAGCACATTTCGCCAGTGTCGAAGGTTTACCGTATGAAAAACTGATCGCGGAAGAACTGGGTGAAGCGCAGATTTGTGCTTTCACGCAAAAGCTGGTTGATAAAGGTGTCGACCCGAAAAATTACTACTTCATGCCGGTACATCCGTGGCAGTGGCAGAACAAATTACTGACCGTCTTCGCACCGGATATCGCCCGTCAGTTTCTGATTTATCTCGGTGAAGGTGATGATAACTATCTGGCACAACAGTCAATCCGCACCTTCTACAATGCCAGCCGTCCGAAAGGACGTTACGTTAAAACGGCGCTGTCGATCCTGAACATGGGCTTTATGCGCGGGCTTTCACCTTACTATATGGCGACCACTCCGGGCATTAATGAATGGCTGGCGGATCTGGTCGAAAACGATGCGTATCTGCAATCCACCGGTTTCAGCATTTTGCAGGAAGTGGCGTCACTCGGTTACCACAATCACTATTTCGAGCAAGCCATCAAAGGCGACAGCGCGTACAAGAAAATGTTTGCGGCGTTGTGGCGCGAAAATCCGGTCGCTTTGTTGCAGCCAAATCAGCGTCTGATGACCATGGCCGCCCTGCTGCACACCGATAAACACGGCGATGCGCTGATTGTCGAGATGATCAAATCATCCGGTCTGGCCACCGGCGACTGGCTTAAACGCTACATGCACGCCTATCTCAGCCCGCTGCTGCACTGCTTTTATCAGTACGACCTGGTGTTTATGCCGCATGGTGAAAACCTGATCCTGCGGTTCGAAAACAATATTCCGGTGAATGCTTTCATGAAGGATATCGCCGAGGAAATTGCGGTGATGAACCCCGACGCCAGCCTGCCGGAAAAAGCCAAACGTCTGGCGGTGGACGTACCGGAAAATCTTAAAATTTTGTCGATTTTCACTGACGTCTTTGCCGGGGTATTCCGCTTTATCGCCCGTATTCTGGAAGAACATGGCAATTATCCTGCCGGGCAGTTCTGGCAGGTGGTAGCCGAAGTGGTACGCGACTATCAGATTCAGTATCCGGAACTGTCGGAGAAATTTGCCCGTTATGACATGTTTGGCGCCGAGTTTACGCACTCATGCCTGAACCGTCTGCAACTGGCGAATAATCAGCAGATGATCAACCTGTCAGATCCGGCGCAGAACCTGAAATTCGCCGGCACGCTGGAAAACCCGATTGCGGCCTATGCTAACCGCTACTGAAAACCCGGTTTAATCTGATGAAGCTTTAATGCCATGAATAGTAGCGCGGCTTTCACAGGCCGCGCTTTTTCGATTTTAAGACCCGGAGAATTAAGGTTATGTCGTCCGTTTCCGAACCCGCTTCGCGGCTGAATTTCCGCCAGTGGCTGTTCCCGCTGTCACTGGTGCTATTCGAGTTCGCCACCTATATTGCCCACGATATGATCCAGCCGGGTATGCTGCAGGTGATCAGTGATTTCAGCGCAAGTGCCGACTGGGTTTCAACCTCGCTAACCGCTTATTTGTGCGGCGGTATTTTGCTGCAATGGTTGCTCGGGCCGCTTTCCGACCGCCTTGGCCGCAGGCCGGTGCTGCTGACAGGCGTGGCCTTTTTCACCGTCACCTGTCTGCTGACGGTTTTCACCCGAAACATTGAACAGTTCATTCTGATGCGTTTTTTACAGGGGATGAGCCTGTGCTTTATCGGCGCGGTAGGTTATGCCGCCATTCAGGAAGCGTTCAGTGAAACAATGAGCGTTAAACTGATGGCGCTGATGGCGAACATCACGTTGATCGCTCCCCTGCTCGGGCCGCTGGCTGGCGCGGCGTTTATTCATTACGCACCATGGAAAGCCATGTTTGCGTTGTTCTCACTGGTCTCTGCATTCTCATTCTGGGGTCTGTGGCGCAGTATGCCGGAAACCGCCAGCGGTCGCGGGGAGCGTTTTTCAATGCGCAGGCTACTGACCGATTACCGCGAAGTCTTCACCAACAAAGGCGTGGTGCTCGGTTCGCTGTCTATCGGGTTAATCACCCTGCCGTTGCTGGCATGGGTGGCGCAGTCGCCGGTATTACTGATTCAGGATGGCGGAATGACGCCGCTACAGTACGGATGGTGGCAAGTGCCGGTATTTACCGGATTGATTATCGGTAACATCACGCTCAGCAAACTCAGTGGCAAAGTGAATATCCGCACGCCTGTCTGGCTCGGTCTCGCGCCGATAGTTCTCGGTCTGGCAGTCAGTGCTTATGCCGCGCTGTTTATGGTACATGCCTGGGGCTGGATGATTGGCGGGCTGAGCCTCTATGCGCTGGGCTCGGGACTGGTAAATGCCGGGCTTTACCGCCTGACGCTGTTTTCCAGCCCGACCGGTAAAGGCACGGTCGCCGCTGCACTTGGGCTGCTCACCATTGTGGTTTTTGCGGCGGGTATAGAAGTGGCAAAGCAGTTATATTTCGCACTGGGCAACGGCATTTTTATGCTGGCAGGCATGATTTCCGGTGTCACCGGCACATTGCTGATTGCAGTGTTTCTCAAACGTATCCCTGAAAAAGCATAAAAAAAAGCTGAGGTGCGAGCCTCAGCTTTTTCAAATCTTTTTACCGTTACTTTTTGGGATAAAGCTCTTTGCGTGAATAGGGCTCAGGCTCACCCGGTTTGCGGGTTTTAAGCAACTTGAGGATCCAGGTGTACTGTTCCGGATTCGGCCCGACCAGCACTTCCACTTCCTCATTCATCCGGCGCGCAATGCGGTTATCATCGGCAGTTGCCAGATCATCCATTGGCGGGCGCACATAAATATCGAGACGTTGTTCGTGGCCGTTATACACCGGAAACAACGGTATGATCGACGCACGGCACACTTTCATCAGGCGTCCTACCGCAGGCAATGTCGCCTTGTAGGTCGCGAAGAAATCGACGAACTCGCTGTGCTCAGCACCGTGATCCTGATCCGGCAGATAGTAGCCCCAGTATCCCTGACGCACCGAACTGATAAACGGCTTGATGCCATCATTACGCGCATGCATCCGGCCACCAAAACGACGGCGAACGGTATTCCACAGATAATCGGTCAGCGGGTTTTTCTGATTATGGAACATGGCGGCCATCGGATGTCCGTCAGCGGCCATCAGCATCGCCGGAATATCCACAGCCCATCCATGTGGCACCAGAAAAATCACATTTTTACCTTCGGCATGCATCTGATCGACAATTTCCTTGCCGTGCCAGTGAACGCGCTGCATGACTTTTTTGGGGTCACGGATCGCCAGCTCAGCCATCATCACCATGGATTGTGGCGCGGTGGCAAACATTTCATCGATGATATGTTCACGCTCCGCTTCAGAGGTTTCCGGCAGGCAGTACAGCAGATTAATTTGCGCACGACGACGTGCGCCTTTCGCAAACTTTCCGGCCAGACGGCCAAGACTGCCTAATATAGGGTCACGAACCTTTGCGGGCAGATACGCCATTGCGGCCATCGCTCCGACGCCCAGCCAGACGCCCCAGTAACGCGGATAATAGAAGGCTTTCTGAAACTGCGGAATAAATTCTACGGTAGATCGTTTTTCTTTTTCTGGCTGCATGCTCAGGCTCTTATGACAAATTCTGCCTTAATGATAAGTGCAGTGATTTATTTTGCAATAAATCACTGCCTCACAACATTAAGCGCAAAAGGGGATCCTGAACGGTCAGTCCAGCTTCAGTTGAGGAACAACCTGACGAACGGTGGCCAGGTAAGTACTGCGATCTTTACCTGTCAGCCCTTCGGTGCGCGGCAGTTTAGCCGTCAGCGGATTCACAGCCAGCTGGTTAATCCACATTTCAAAGTGCAGATGCGGGCCGGTTGAGCGACCAGTATTGCCGGAAAGCGCGATGCGATCCCCCCGTTTCACTTTCTGACCGGGTTTCACCAACAGTTTACGTAGATGCATATAACGGGTCATGTACTGACGACCATGACGAATGGCCACATAGTTACCCGCAGCGCCGCCGTTCTTGGCAACAACCACTTCGCCATCACCCACCGCCAGAACAGGCGTACCGACAGGTACGGCGAAATCGACGCCACGGTGCGGCGCAATACGCCCGGTCACCGGGTTCAGACGACGCGGATTGAAGTTAGACGAAACGCGGTACTGTTTGCCCGTCGGGAAGCGCAGGAAACCTTTCGCCAGCCCGCTGCCGGTACGGTCATAGAACTTACCGTCTTCGGCGCGCACGGCGTAGTAGTCTTTACCGCCAGTGCGCATACGCACTGCCTGCAATTCACTTTGCTCGTTCTTACCGTCCAGCACCTCGTTGGACATCAGTACCGCAAAGTCGTCGCCTTTCTTCAATTTACGGAAATCGAGTTGCCATTGCAGCGCCTTAATGACAGCACTGACTTCAGCGCTGCTCAGCCCTGCCGCTTTGGCACTGGTGACAAAACTGCCGTTCAGCGTCCCTTTCAATACGGAGTCTTTCCATTCCCCTTTCAGGGTTTCCAGAGACGATTTGAAGGTATTGCCGGAACGGTCAAAGGTATAGGTTTCGCGACGTGATTTTTCCCACGTCAGACGCTGTAAATCCCCGGCATCGTTAAGTGTCCAGGAAATCTGCTGGCCGATTTTCAGGTTACGTAAATCACGGTTGGCGTCAGAAAGCGCAGCAATTTCCGACATATCAATGCCGTACTGATTCAGAATGCTGCTGAGGGTATCACCGGTAGAAACCACATACTCATGCACGCCCGCTTCATTGACAGTTTTATCGTCAAGATCATCTTGCGGAATGTCATCATCAGCGGGGGGAGACTGGTCGATAGGTTCGCTGGCTTCGGGAAGCAGTGAACGCAGTTGCTGATTATCAAGTGTGATATTTTTAACCAGCGGTCGGGTATCAGAAAGGTCATTGTCCGGGTGGTAAGCTAACGGTTTCCATACGGCCACAGCCAGTGTGACGACGGTAAGAGACCCCAGCATAATGCGATGGGGCCGTGGAAGGTTGCTATACGCCAGAGCGATAGATCGGGCTATCAGCTGCACTTAAATTCTGTCCTTTTAGCTTACTTCAGGCAGCTCAGGTACTGGTTCGTCAGCTGTGACAAAAAGTTCACATAGCTGTCCGCACCCAGTGCGATGCTGCTCCCCAGAGGATCCAATGTGCCCATACGCACTTTTGTTCCCTGGGCAACAGCCGTTATGACGGCCGGCCTGAATTGTGGCTCAGCAAAAACGCAGGTCGCTTTTTGCTCAACCAACTGTGTTCGAATGAGATGTAATCGCTGTGCACCGGGTTGAATTTCGGGATTGATCGTAAAGCGACCAAGTGGCGAAAGGCCGAAGTGTTTTTCAAAGTAGCCATAGGCATCGTGAAAAACAAAATATCCCTTACCCTGAACAGGTTGCAGAATACTACCAAGGTTTTTGTCAGCTTTTGTCAAGGTGTCTTCAAAATGAGATAAATTTGCATCTAATTGTTGCTTTTTTTGCGGAACCAGCGCTACGAGCTTGTTATGGATCACAATAGCAGCCTCGCGGGCAATTTCCGGCGACAGCCAGACATGCATATTGTATTCGCCATGATGATGATCAGCGTCATCGTGATCATGGTCATGATCAGCCTCATGTTCGTCATCATCACTGCCCTTAATCAGCAGCGGTTTCACTGCCGGTAACGTCGCGATGGCCACCTGACGGTTCGGCGACAACTGCGCCGCAGATTTGGTCATGAAAGCTTCCATTTCCGGCCCCACCCACACCACCAGATCGGCGCTACGCATGCGTGCAATATCCGAAGGGCGTAAGGCGAAATCATGTGGAGATGTGCCGTCCGGCAGCAACACTTCCGTCGGCATAACACCATCGGCAATGGCTGATGCGATAAAACCCAGCGGGCGTACGGAAGCCAGAACCACGGCCTGCGTGCTGAAAACCGCGCCTGAACTCAATATTGCGGCTGCCAGAAACATCCGTTTAACGCTTTTTTTCTGTATCATGCTGAGTGAACTCATCTTCGGGTTGGGGGAAAACTGGTTATTTTTAGCGAAACGCAATATTATAACATCCGATTTGTTCTGCAAGACCCTATGACATGCCCACATTAGCTACGCTCCAAAATATTTCAGTGACTTTCGGTTCGCGACGCGTGTTGTCCAACATCTCGCTAAGCCTGCAACCGGGGAAAATTCTGACCCTTCTCGGCCCGAATGGCGCAGGGAAATCCACATTAGTGCGCGTTGTGCTTGGCCTGATTGCGCCGACAGAAGGCACGATGACTTGCGAACCCGGTTTACGTATCGGCTATGTTCCGCAAAAAATTCATCTTGATCCCACCATGCCTCTGACCGTCAGCCGCTTTATGCGACTGAAACCCGGTGTGAAGAAAAGCGATATTCTGCCCGCGCTCAAACGCGTACAGGCTGCGCACCTGCTGGATCAACCGATGCAAAAACTCTCCGGCGGCGAAAATCAGCGTGTTTTACTGGCGCGTGCGTTAATGAACAGCCCGCAGTTACTGGTGCTCGATGAACCGACGCAAGGTGTTGACGTCAACGGACAACTGGCGCTGTACAACCTGATCGACAGCCTGCGCTGCGAATTGGGGTGCGCGGTGCTGATGGTGTCGCATGACTTGCATCTGGTGATGGCGAAAACGGACGAAGTGCTGTGCCTGAACCAGCACATCTGCTGTTCCGGCTCGCCGGAAGTGGTCTCTACGCATCCGGAATTTATTGCGATGTTCGGTAACCGTGGCGCCGAGCAACTGGCGATTTACCGTCACAACCACAACCATCGTCATGATTTAAAGGGAAAGATAATTTTGCGCAACACCGGAGGTCGTGACGCATGATCGCGCTGTTATTACCCGGCTGGCTGGCGGGGGTATTGCTGGCGATTGCCGCTGGCCCGCTGGGCTCGTTTGTCGTCTGGCGCCGCATGTCCTATTTTGGCGATACGCTGGCCCACGCCTCTCTGCTCGGCGTAGCGTTTGGCTTGCTGCTTAATGTAAATCCTTTCTATACCGTTATCGCCGTCACGTTATTGCTGGCCGTGTTACTGGTGGTGCTCGAGCGTAAACCGCATCTGGCCGTCGATACCCTGCTCGGAATTATGGCGCACAGCGCCCTGTCACTCGGTCTGGTGGTGGTCAGCCTGATGTCCGGCGTACGTGTGGATCTGATGGCGTATTTGTTTGGTGATTTGCTGTCAGTGACCTACAGCGACATCTGGATGATTGGTGCTGGCGTAACGGTGGTGATTGCGGTGCTGTGCTGGCAATGGCGGGCATTGCTTTCCATGACCATCAGCCCGGAACTTGCTCATGTTGATGGCGTAAAACTGCAACGCACACGTATCGTCCTGATGCTGGTAACAGCGCTGACGATCGGTCTGGCGATGAAGTTCGTCGGCGCGCTGATCATCACCTCGTTGCTGATTATCCCCGCCGCGACAGCGCGACGCTTCGCTAAAACGCCTGAGCAAATGGCCTGCGTCGCGGTAGCGGTTGGCATCATTGCGGTGACCGGCGGCCTGACGTTCTCTGCATTCTATGATACGCCTGCTGGCCCTTCTGTCGTGCTGTGCGCTGCGGTGCTGTTTATGCTCAGCCTCAGTAAAAAACAGATTGCCTGACCGCAACGCCAGAAACAGAAACGGACGCCCTGAGCGTCCGTTTTTTATGCCTTTTCTTCCTGGCTTTTCTCCCGTGCCTCCCGCTCTTCCTGCGCTGCTTCCTGCCTTGCCTGCCGCCAGTGCAGCACCGGTGATACGGTTATGCCGTGGATCACCACGCTGGTGACAATCACCGTGAACGCGATGTTGGTCATATAGTTGGCGTCCGCGCCATGCAATCCGTGCGTCCAGGCGTAAGCGATATAGTTCATACTGCCGATACCGCGAATACCAAACCAGCCAATCATCAGCCGCCTGCCCTTGGGCACGTGTACGCCTATTGTCGTGATATAAACAGCCAGAGGACGGATGACTATAAACAGCAGCGCAGCGATCAACAGCCCCATCGGCTCCCAGTGTTCCGCCAGCGTTATCCCGAGCACCATGACAATCCCGGCGGCAAAAATCCGCTCAATGGTATCGCCAAATGACAGTGCATCACCCACCATCAGTCCGATCGAATTGCGCGGCATTTCAGCTTGCATCGAATGACGCTGGTGTGGATTGACCATGCCTTCAGCGGGTGGCGGACGCGACCCGTCCGTCAGATCCTCCGGCGGATGCAAAGAGACCACGCGCACTTCCGCGCTGCGCAACCCGACACCGGCGGCAAAGGCCGCAAGGAAACCGGAAGCATCAAAAGATTGTGCGGCCGCGTAACTGAGCGCAATCAGTGACAACGCCAGAAAATCACTCGGTGCGACCGTACGCTGACGGCTGTGAAAACGCGTCGCACTTAGCCCGACCAGTTTCCCCATCGCGAAGCCAATTGCCAGCCCGCCGAGCAATGCCCAGATCACATCGCGCCATGCCCAGTGCCACAATTCTTGTGAAGATAATCCTTCATGCGCGGTAAACAACATCAGCGCCAGCATCAGGATGGGCAGCGCGGAACCATCATTCATCCCCGCCTCGCTGGAAAGCGCAACCCTGAGTCCGTCATCATCATTGGCATCATTCACTGCAATCATGCTGGCCAGCACCGGATCCGTCGGCGCAATGATGGCACCCAACGCAAGAGCCAGTGGCCATGAAATACCTGTAATGTAATGGGCAATAGCCGCGACGCACAGGACGGTCAGTAACATGGCAGGAAAAGCCAGTAACACACCGACGCGCCAGCTTTGTGCGCGAAAGGGCAACCGGAGTTTCAGTCCGGTAATAAATAATGACGCCGCCATGGCGATTTCAGTGAAATGTGCGGTGAGGGTGGAATATGCCACCAGATCGATATGCAGTAAATCCAAAACCCAGGGACCGCAGACGATCCCTGCGGCCAGATATAAACCAAACGTCGTCACCGGACCGCGGGAAATCCACCCCGATGCGAGTGACATAATCAATAGCAGTCCTCCGACCGCCGCTGTCCAACCTAAAAATCCCATGTCTATCCCATACTAAATATCAATCTATTAAGCATAGTACATGTATGCAGATGAATGATTTTTCAGATAAATAACATCAGGCACAAATGGCGCGGTGTATTCTTAGCCGGTAGGCTAAAATTGATTTTTATCCGGGAAAAGACGAGTCATAAAATGATTAAATACAGTGTGCTGTATCCAAATATCGAAAACGGAACCTTTGATCATGATTATTATCGTGATGTGCATTTACCGCTGATCAAACGCCGCATGGGCGAGTTTTGCCATTCTTACGCTATTGATAAAATGCCTGAGGGCGCTCCGGCTGAGTCGCCATTCATCGCCGCCTGCCATATCTATTGCAACTCAATGGAAGATTTTGAAAAAGGCATGAAAGACAATGCGGCAGATTTTGTCGCTGACGTGGCAAACTTCACCAATATCGAACCCGTGAAGATGATTTTCGACGTCGTTGTCTGAGCCATTCACCCTGCCCTGAAGGTAAAAAAGGCGATTAACCCGTCAGGTTAGCCGCCTTTTTTATTGTCGTGTGGACGCTGTATAAAACCCTGCCAGCGCCATTATTTCATCAGTAACTTTTTGATTGGCGCACTCGGCTCGCGCCTGATGGTATGCAAAAACTCCTGCGCCTTATCATTGACCGCATAATCGGCGGTGACGCCAAAATCCTGCACCATTGCCCACTTTTCAAACAGTGCTTCATCACTCTTACGCATAAACCACAGCATTCTGACTGCCGTTACTGCCACTTGTGGGATCTGCGTCACAGTGCCGTTGATCCACTTATTTAGCGTGCTGCGAGGCAGTCCCAACAGGATACACAACGCGGGCTGGTCGATATCCAGCCTCCGGACATAGTCCAGGAACTCATTTGCGTTATCTGCCATAAACTTATCTCCAATTTATATAACCCTGCTCATTGTACAGGAATCTCATAGAGATTCCATCCCGTCGCTATTCGCTACGAAAATTACTGGTTTTCAGTGTCACTGACACAAAAATTAGTGTCTGCTAGCTACAAACAAACAAGCTAAGTGAAAGAAATTCATGTAGCGCTATAACTTTACGTTTCTTGACATAAGTCAAACGTTCGTTGAATGCGTGAAGCAAGTCACATTCACCGCATGTATGATTTTCGTAAAGAGACAGAAAGAGCGTTCTGATAATGCTTCTTATTTGTCGCTAACAGATACTTATTTCAATATCGGAAAAAACAAATGACTGCACAAGTTTCAGAACGAATTCAACATAGCGCCGCTGCAAATCGCAAAGTTAATCGCGAGAATAAGATCCTCACGAAGCCATTTGGAATCTCTGCTGCTACGTTTTGCAGGATGCTTGCAGGGTCGTTACTGATGGTTAGTTCTGTAACTTTCATACAATCAGCCAGTGCGGCCTTCACATCGCAAGAAACGGATGCAGTTAATCAGTATCTTTCCGCACATCAGAGTTACCCAAATTACATAAAACAGGGAATTGAAAGCGCCACCAGTTTCCAGCAGGTACACGACTACCTGTTGAACAATACTTACTACAACGGAACCTCGACAGTTCCGGTAGACCAAATTTCGATGGCTGAGCCAATAAAAACAGAAACCGTGCCGTTAATTACTTTAACCCCCGCAGAACCCGCTAAAGATGGCGTTGTTATAAATGACCCTACCGGGAACCCTGTGCTGATCACTCCGGTCAAAAATGACCCTACCGGGAATCCTGTACTGATCACTCCGCCTAAAAATGACCCTACCGGGAATCCTGTGCTGATCACTCCGCTTAAAAATGACCCTACCGGGAACCCTGTACTGAACACTCCGGCCAAAAATGACCCTACCGGGAATCCTGTACTGATCACTCCGGCCAAAAATGACCCTACCGGGAATCCTGTGCTGATCACTCCGCCTAAAAATGACCCTACCGGGAACCCTGTGCTGATCACTCCGGCCAAAAATGACCCTACCGGGAATCCCGTTAGTGTTAACACGACAGAGCAGCAGAATCCTGTTATTCCCAAAAAACAGGGGATTACATCGCAGCCCGGCTCCTCCCCCTATTCACAAGATATAAGGGTTCGTTCAAGCTATTACGACCAACAGATCACTGCCCTGAATGCCGAAGCTGAACAAAATCACGCCGAAATTCTCTCTGAATCTCACAGCCGTGCTGCCGCAGATGCTCAGGTGTTGCAGAAGTCTCAGGACTACACCAACTCAAAATTCTCCGCGTTAAAATCTGAGGTTGATGACAACAAAAAAGAAGCCGCTGCCGGATCGGCTTCCGCTATGGCGCAGGCCAATATCCCTCAGGTGCAGGAATCCCAACAGTTCGCGGTGGGTGCCGGTGTCGGCGGTTATGATGCGCAAAACGCTCTGTCCGTTGGCGCTTCATTCCATGCCAGCAGATCCACCATTGTCAAAATGTCAGTCTCCGACGACACGCAAAGTAACTTTGGTTATGGCGCTGGCGTGAGCGTTGGCTGGTAAATCGTTCCGGGGGCTCCGTCCCCCGTTCTTCCCTTTCAGGTAAATCTCAATGAAAAAATTTATCGTTTTTGCAGCCATTATCCTGCTTTCCGGTTGCTCTACTCAGGCTTCAAGAATGGCTGACTGCCAGTCACAGGGCGTCTCCAAAGATACCTGTTATATGGCTGAACAAAATCGTCAGACCGCCATTCAGAGTGTTGCCCTTAAGCAGGCAATGGAAAATGCCTCCACGCAATATGCCCAGGCCGCTAAAAAGATCGTGCATGCGCGCATTAAAGGTATCGACGTCAAAATCTTTCCTGCGGATAAACAGGGATATATCGAAGGGACCGCCGCATATCTTGATGAAGATAACGCAGATGCTCAGGTCTATCGCAAAGGCGTTTTCACAGCGATTTATTACAAGCGCACGCACAAGCTGGTTCTGATGCGTGACGGGCAAATTTATGGAAGGACGCCGATATGAAAAAGCACCACACCGATCAGTTCAGACATCTGCCACCGGGGCAGCAATATACCTGCCTGAAAATGTTACAGCGCGTTGAGGAAACCCCGCTGACCGACGGGGTGACCGGCGTCGCTGTATCGGTCATGATGAAAGACGGTCATACCGCCACACTCAGTAAATTCATCGCGCAACCTGATGAAATCTCAATTCTGGTCAGTTGGGAAAAAGAAAGAGAATAATGCACTCTGACTACGTTTTTATATCTCCTGCCCGCCAGTCCCGCACTTCTGTTCTAATATATAGAGGTGCGAAACCCACCTTCTCTGCACCTTTGCCCTAATTAATTGATGAGTCTGTTCAAAAATTTGCGTTTGTAACTCACGCCTTATGCGCGGACGATGGACTCTCTTGCTCATGACTAACGCCTTACAGGCGCAGGAGTAAACGTGGGATTTTTAAGCGGGTTTTTCGCCCGTATTGCAGGTCAGAAACCCGCGCAAGATACGGAAAAAACATCACCTCATGAGGAGTTAAAGATGGCAAAAGTACTGGTTCTCTATCATTCCATGTATGGTCATATTGAAACTGTGATTGGATGATAATAAAAATCGGTAAAGTTCGCCCAAAAGCGCATTAAATAACAGTTGGTTAGAATCAGCCAAAATCGCCAACGACAAACTTATGCGATATTTGACTATTTTTTTTGCCCCACAGGTGCCCCATTGCTCGCCCCCTGCTCATACAGAATCAGAATACCTTTTAAACTACACAGCAGCAGCTCCCAGTTTTTTCTTCATATCACTGCGCTCACATCAGGGCGAACTTAAGTCAAATTAACCGTGCAAATACCGTTCAGGTTGTTTTAACATTGCCCACCCTTTTTATATGGATATTTGAATAATGGCTATACCAGCATATTTATGGTTGAAGGATGACGGCGGCGCGCTGATCAAAGGCGGTGTGGATGTTAACGGTCGGGAATACAGCATCGAGGTTAAGGGATTCCATCACAACCTGATGATCCCTACGGATAACGCGACGGGTAAAGTAACGGGGACCCGCATGCACTCCCCTTTACTGATCGTGAAGGACTTCGACTGTTCAAGCCCTTATATTTATAAAGCGGTGGCAACAGGCCAGAGTCTCGAATCTGCCGAGATTAAATGGTACCGGATTAACGACGCAGGCCAGGAAGTTGAGTATTTCAACATGTTGCTCGAAAAAGTTCGGATAGTGTCCATCTCTCCAGCTATGGCAACTGGTGATAATACTCAGGACAACCATCTTGAAACAGTAGAGTTACGCTACGAGAAAATTACGTGGAAGCATAACGACGGCAACATTATTTTTGCCGACTCCTGGAACGACCGCCAGACGGCTTAATGTGAAAAAAGGGGCGCTATGCCCCTTAATCGTAAAGCCACTTACCAGCCTTTGCAGACTCAATAATCATTTCAACAGTAAGAGTCTTGTACGACTTTTCTTTGTACTCCCGCCGCAGCCTAAACCACCACCACGGTAATTCGGGTTGAAAATAATCATCAATGTTGAAGTTGTCGTGTTTGATGTTATACCGAGTGAATAAATCTAAAAGCATTTCTTCCAGTTCTTCCGGTACAAAGTAAAAATGTTCTCTAAAAGTCCAGTCTTTGCTGACCGGTTTCTTCCGTTCACTGTAATTTTCAGTGATGTATTGAAGAATCTCACTTTCATCAATTGCCATCAGAAGTACGTCCACGCCACACGGTCTTGAGGATACGCAATGAGGTTGTATTTTTTACGAGTATCCCTTGCCACAAGAGCAACCATTACTACTGCCTGAGCGTAACCAAGATAAGGAACTGCGCGGCCGACGACAGCACCGACTTTGTTCGTATGGCGTACCTCGCCCAGTACCAATGATTCAATACGCATTCCGTCAGGGAATCTTGCATTATTAAAAATGCGTCTTGCCATCTTCGACGCTATGCTGGTTTTGTTGCCTTTAGCCCCCAGTACCTTGCGCTTAGGTAAAATTGGCTGACCTGCAATAATGGTTGCGGCAGTTTCAACAGCCATTCCACTATGGTCTGCGAAAGATTCGATGAAGATAAGCCAGAACAGCTCTTCTTTCGTTACGTTGGCATGACCGTGATAGAAGTATGTTCCGTTTAGCGTTTCAGTTGTATCCATTCTCAATATCCTTTTGATTTGAAGGGTTTTAGAATAAACCCTGCGTCTTCAGCAGGCAATTAAATCAAATACACGGAATATCATCAAACTCATCGGTCGTCGCATCATTGATGATATGCGTAACGACGCCGAAAATTATCGTCGCCTCTCCTTCAAGATCCCCCCCCACAATAAGCGTTTCTATTTCAGGCTGATCGAGGGATGCCGGATAGAACCCATTGCTCTTTGATGTATTTCGGAGCGGCAAGCATTTCTTCGCCCGCTTCCGTTTTTTTACCTTCAGCCCTATTCTGCTGGCCGGTCATCTTCATAAAGATCATTGGAGCTGTTTGAAATGAGCACACACAACATCATTCAGTTAGAGCCTAATGACTGGGTAACAGAAGATTTATTGATCGCGCTAACCAGGTTGAAGTCAGGCACGATTAACCAGGGGGACAAAGCAGCATCGAATAGATGTTCAATTGCGGGAATATGGCCGTTCAGTATCCCATGCCTGTACTTTCGTTTTCAGCCCAAGAGTAATGCGCCACAATGAAAACTCCGGCTATCATTATGCAGTGGGTTCCCTCAGCGCAATCTGGGAAACGGCACTGAAACGCGCAGGTTTAAAATATCGCAAGGCCTATCAGTCTCGTTACACCTATGCGTGCTGGTCGCTTTCTGCGGGTGCAAATCCGTCATTCATCGCATCACAGATGGGACATTCGAGCGCCCAGATGGTGTTTAACGTTTATGGCAGTTGGATGCCGGAAAGCAGCGCTGATCAGGTGACGATGCTAAACCAGAAGCTAAGCAGTTATGTCCCATGCATGCCCCATGGAGTAAAAGGGGCTGTATAAAATAAGCTTAATTGCCCTAATTAATTGATGAGTCTGTTCAAAAATTTGCGTTTGTAACTCACGCCTTATGCGCGGACGATGGACTCTCTTGCTCATGACTAACGCCTTACAGGCGCAGGAGTAAACGTGGGATTTTTAAGCGAATTTTTCGCCCGTATTACCGGCTCTAAAACCGGGCAGGATACGGTAAAAACATCACCTCAACAGGAGTTAAAGATGGCAAAAGTACTGGTTCTCTATCATTCCATGTATGGTCATATTGAAACGATGGCGCAGAGTGTTGCAGAAGGCGCACGCAGCGTTCCAGGTGTTGAAGTCACAATAAAACGCGTCCCTGAAACCATGCCGGAAGAAGCCTTTAAGGCTGCCGGTGGTAAAACCGGTCAGACGGCAGAAGTCGCTTCCCCCGCAGAACTCGGCGATTACGATGCCATCATCTTCGGCACACCGACCCGATTCGGTAACATGACTGGCCAGATGCGCACTTTCCTTGATCAGACCGGCGGCCTGTGGGCCAAAGGCGCACTGGCAGGCAAAGTCGCCAGTGTATTCAGCTCAACCGGCACCGGCGGCGGTCAGGAAATGACCATTACGTCAACCTGGACCACCCTCGCCCACCACGGCATGATTATCGTTCCAATCGGTTACACCACACCTGAACTGTTCGATATTTCTCAGGTTCGCGGCGGTACACCTTATGGTGCCACCACCATCGCCGGTGGCGACGGCTCGCGCCAGCCGAGCGCAGAAGAACTACGGATTGCCGTACATCAGGGCAAACATGTGGCGACCATCGTCAGTAAACTGGTCAGCTAAATAACCGCGTAAAATAAGGCGCAGAATTCTGCGCCTTAAATTCCTTACAGGCCTGTTAAAGCACGCCACGCCCCTCTGAAAACAGCCCTGCTCTACTTGTAAATTCATTACATGTATCAATAGCTTCTGCGTTTTCTGATTGTTCCCAGGAATCAGTTTGGAGACTTTGGTTTGTTTCTAAACTGTTAGCGTCTTTTACAAAAATCGCCGGGTTTTCTTTAATTCCTTTTACTAAGCACGTCATCACAAGTTCCTTTAGTAATTTCAGCTGTCTTTTCTACGACCAAAAAAAACGGCCCTTGCGGACCGTTTTGTCTCTGACGGAGATTACGCCGGTTTTGCTTATTTACCACGCGACGCAATAATGTTTTCGGCCACATTGCGCGGTGCCTCGGCATAGTGATTGAACTCCATGCTGTAGGTTGCACGACCTTGCGACATCGACCGCAAAACGGTGGAATAACCGAACATTTCAGACAGCGGCACTTCGGCTTTGATAATTTTACCGCCACCGCCCGCGATTTCTTCCATGCCCTGCACCGTACCGCGACGCGACGATAAATCGCCCATCACGCCACCGGCATACTCTTCCGGCGTTTCCACTTCCACTTTCATCATCGGTTCCAGAATCACCGGATCGGCACGTTTCGCCGCTTCTTTGAAACCAAAGATCGCCGCCATTTTGAACGCCATTTCCGAGGAATCGACCTCGTGATAGGAACCAAAGGTCAGCGTCACTTTCACATCGACCACCGGATAACCGGCCAGAATGCCGTTGTTCAGCGCTTCCGTGACCCCTTTTTCAACCGCAGGGATATAGTCGCGCGGCACCACGCCACCTTTGGTCGCATCCACAAACTCAAAACCTGTGCCTGCCGGCAATGGTTCGAGCGTGAAGACCACGTGGCCGTACTGACCTTTACCACCGGACTGACGCACAAATTTCCCTTCGACATCAGTCACCGTTTTGCGCACCGTTTCACGGTACGTTACCTGCGGTTTACCGATGTTGGCTTCCACGCCGAACTCCCGTTTCATACGGTCGACGATGATTTCCAGATGCAATTCGCCCATACCGGAAATGATCGTCTGGCCGGATTCCTCATCGGTGCGGATACGGAACGACGGGTCTTCTGACGCCAGCCGTGACAGCGCGATGCCCATTTTCTCCTGATCGGCTTTAGTCTTCGGCTCGATGGCCTGCGAAATCACCGGATCCGGGAACTCCATGCGCACCAGCGTAATGATGTCCGAAGGATCACACAGTGTTTCACCGGTCGTCACATCTTTCAGCCCCACACAGGCGGCGATATCACCAGCACGAATTTCGTCAATCTCGATACGGTCATTGGCATGCATCTGCACGATACGGCCAATACGTTCCTTCTTGCCGCGCACCGGGTTATACACGCTGTCGCCTTTTTTTAGCACGCCGGAATAAACACGGACAAACGTCAGCTGGCCGACATACGGGTCAGTCATCAGTTTGAATGCCAGCGCCGAAAACTTCTCGTTGTCATCAGAGTGACGGAAAACGTCGTTACCGTCTTCGTCTGTGCCCGCCACCGGTGGAATATCCAGCGGAGAAGGCATCAGTTCGATCACGGCATCGAGCATACGCTGCACGCCTTTATTCTTGAACGCACTGCCGCACAGCATCGGCTGGATTTCACCGGCGATAGTGCGCAGACGCAAACCTTCGGTAATTTCATCCTCAGTCAGCGTGCCTTCTTCGAGATATTTATCCATCAGCGCGTCATTAGCTTCGGCGGCTGCCGACACCATTTTCTCGCGCCATTCTTCTGCCAGAGCCTGCAATTCTGCCGGGATCGCTTCATAGGTAAAGGTCATACCTTGTGTCGCGTCATCCCATAAAATGGCGCGCATTTTGCGCAAATCCACCACGCCGGTGAAATGCTCTTCTTTACCGATCGGAATGACAATCGGCACCGGATTGGCTTTCAGCCGGTCCACCATCATCTGGCGGACACGGAAGAAATCTGCGCCCTGACGGTCCATTTTGTTGACGAACGCCAGACGCGGCACTTTGTATTTATTGGCCTGACGCCAGACGGTTTCAGACTGTGGCTGCACGCCGCCCACGGCGTCGTACACCATCACCGCACCGTCGAGAACGCGCATGGAACGCTCCACCTCAATGGTGAAATCCACGTGCCCCGGGGTGTCAATAATGTTAATGCGGTGCTCATCGAAGGAGTGATCCATCCCGCGCCAGAAACAGGTCACGGCGGCTGACGTAATGGTAATGCCGCGTTCCTGTTCCTGAGCCATCCAGTCTGTGGTCGCACCGCCGTCATGCACTTCTCCCAGCTTATGATTCATGCCGGTATAGAAAAGAATACGCTCGGTGGTGGTGGTTTTACCTGCGTCGATGTGTGCTGAGATACCGATATTGCGGTAGCGCTCGATTGGCGTTTTGCGAGCCATATAACGTCCTTACTGGTTGATGGCTAAGTTGGCGGAGAGTGGTTTTCACGTCCCGTCACAAAGTAATGAGTACTAAACTTCTTAATGCGGAGAGTATACTACAATTGTACGTGTATATTCGTACAATAAATTTATTCTATCGATGAAATTGGTCAGAGGCCGTCGCGTTGTACAGCAGCAGAGGGATAGGCTATATTGCGCGGCCGCCGATGAGCGTCGTTAAAGTAAAGGAACAATATGATAGCCAACCATCCTGAGCGCGAGCAGATCCGCCTCGAAAATGTTCTGACTGCGCTGGGTAATCCGTTACGTCTGGCCGTGGTGCGCACCCTGGCAAAAGGTGGCGAGCATCCTTGCGGAACCTTATTACAGGGCCTGTCAAAATCGACGCTGACGCACCACTGGCGCGTATTGCGTGACAGCGGCGTTATCTGGCAGCGCCCTGACGGTCGTGCCAATTTGCTTTCGCTGCGCCGCGAAGATCTGGATGCCCGCTTCCCCGGCCTGCTCGATTCCCTGCTCAGCGCCATCGAATCCGACGGCATTACACTGGAATCCACCCAGAAACACATTTCCGAGCAGCACCTTTAATGAGCCGTCAGTTGCGATTTTACAAGATCGCAAAACGTATTGATTATAGCCGATGAATGGCTGTCTTCGCGCCGCGCGAGATATAACGGTGCGCTGAGTTGTGTCGCGGCGTCCAGCGGCAAAAATATCACCCCGTCCCCGCCCAGCCGGGTCATGGATTCCGGCACAATAGAAATCCCCAGTCCGGCGCCGACCAGGCTCAGACAAGAGGTTAAACGTGGCGCTTCCTGCACGATATGCGGACTGAAACCGGCACGCACATACGCCGCCAGTATGGCATCGTACAATCCCTGACCGGCGCGACGGCGGTATAATACAAAAGGCTCGTTATTCAGATCTTCGAGTCTGAGTGGCTGACTGGCTGGTTGCGACGCCAGTTTGTGTCCGGCCGGAACCGCCACCCACATCGGTTCCTCCAGCACCTTTTCCATCTCTAATTCCGGCATATCTTTGACCCGCATGCGCACAAAGGCGACATCCAGCTCGCCCGCCACCACGGCGGCCAGCAATTCGCCACTGCCACTTTCCTCAAGCTGAGTGCTGACGGCCGGATAAATTTCCCGATAACGGCGCAACAGCGCGGGCACAAAAGTATGCAGCGCGGCCGAGCTGGTGAAACCGATGCGGATCCGACCCTGTTCGCCCTGCGCGGCACGGTGCATGGCAGCGCTGAGCTGAGCGGCACGTGCCAGCACGGCACGGGCTTCCTGCACTAACACTTCACCCGCTTCGGTCGGGATCACCCCGCGCGGCAAGCGTTGTAATAAAGGGATGCCAAATTCCTGCTCCAGTCCCTGTAACAGGCGCGTCAGCGGCGGCTGTTGAATAAACAGCAATTCTGCGGCGCGGGTAATGCTGCCCGCTTCCACCACGGTAACAAACGCATTCAGACGTTTCAGTTCAATCATAACCATACCTTCAGGGTATCTTTAGCCATTAATAAATGCATTAGACATCATGGCACATCCACGCGCATGATCCTTAACAGAATTTACGCCTCTGGCGGCTTTGGATTACTTTTGAGGGAGAGTGTGAAAATGTCAGCGCAAACGCAGGAAAAATTAATGCCTGAGACAGAAGAAAATACCGCGCCACAACCCGATTGCAGGCAACTGTTTATGGGCTTTTTCGTCCTTGGCCTGACCGGTTTCGGTGGCGTGCTGCCGATGGCGCGACACATGCTGGTGGATAAACGCCACTGGCTGACCGCCGCTCAGTTCACCGAGTTGCTCGGGTTGTGCCAGTTTTTACCCGGCGGCAACATCATTAACCTGTCGGTCGCGCTGGGGATGGAGTTCCGCGGATTACGCGGCGCATTATCGGCGCTACTCGGACTTATTCTCGCGCCGACGATTTGTGTGGTGCTGCTCGGCCTGGTGTATGCACGTTATCAGAATGAACCGCTGGTGGAACATCTGTTCGCCGGGATGGCGGCGGCGGCGGCCGGTTTACTGCTCTCGACCGGCATCAAAATGCTTGCTCCTTTGCGGGGGAAATGGCTGCAACTTTTGCTGGTTGCCGTCGGCGTAATGGCAATTGCCGTGTTCCGGATCCCGATGCTGCCGGTCATGCTGGTGCTGGCCCCGGTCAGTATTTTCATCTGCGCGAGGAGTAAATTCTGATGCCAGTTTTACTTTCTCTTGCCCTGTTATTTACCGAACTTTCCGTGCTGGCATTTGGTGGCGGAAATACCATTCTGCCTGAGATGCAACGTGCAGTGGTGCAGGTGCATCACTGGATGAGTGCGCAGGAGTTCAGTGCGCTGTTCGCCCTGGCACAGGCCGCTCCCGGCCCGAATATGATGATCGTGCCGCTGATTGGCTGGCAGGTTGCCGGATGGTCAGGATTGCTGGTGTCTTCTCTGGCAAAATTTGGTCCGTCGTCAATCATTACACTTGTCGTGATGGGCGGCTGGAAACGTTACAAAGACCGTCCGTGGCGGCAGATAGTGCAACGCGGGCTGGTGCCGGTGACGGTCGGGCTGGTGGTGTCGAGCGGATTACTGATCGCCAAAGCCTCAGCCACCACGCTGACGCTTGCGGGGGTGATCGCCTTGTGTACCCTGCTGGCGCTCAGTAAGCGTATCCACCCGTTATGGGTACTGGCCGTTGGCGCGGTGCTCGGACTGGCATTCGGCTGACATCATTGCGAAGCAGATCGCAACATTCAGCAGGCAAATAGGTTATTGATTGGGAATTGAGTTCTTCTATAGTTATCAACCATTAAGGACGATGATGAAAATCAAACCTCTGAGCCTTGCTGTCGCTGCCCTGCTGCTTTCCTCACCTTCTGTTTTTGCCGCCGATAATCAACCGGAACTTAGCCAGCGCGAAGTGACGCTGCTGACTGTCGACGGCTTACAGTTCAAAGATCTCGACCATTCCGGGAAACTGGAACCTTATGAAGACTGGCGACTGACGCCGGAAGAACGAGCAGCGGATCTGGTGAAACGCATGACGCTGGAGGAAAAAGCCGGGGTGATGATGCATGGCTCGGCACCGACGGCCAACAGCCCGATCGGCGCAGGCACGCATTATGACATGGCAGCGGCGGAAAAGATGATTACCGGCGCGAAGGTCAACAGCCTGATCACCCGGCTTTCGGCGAACGACCCCGCCATGATGGCGGAAGAAAACAATAAACTGCAGCAGATTGCCGAAAAGACGCGCCTGGGTATTCCGGTCACCGTCAGCAGCGACCCGCGTAACTCATTCGAGTATCTGGTCGGTGCGAGTACCTCTTCCGGTAAATTCACCCAGTGGCCGGAAACCTTAGGACTGGCGGCGATTGGCAATGAGAAACTCACCCGCCGTTACGCCGATATCGTCCGTCAGGAATATCTGGCCGTCGGTATCCGTGAGGCACTTTCACCGCAAGCCGATCTGGCAACAGAGCCGCGCTGGGCGCGTATCAGTGGCACCTTCGGCGAAGATCCGACACGGGTGCATAACATGGTGCGCGGGTATATCGAAGGGATGCAAAACGGTCCTGACGGGTTAAATCAGGGCAGCGTGATTTCCGTGGTCAAACACTGGGTCGGCTATGGCGCGGCTGAGAACGGTTTTGACAGCCATAACGTCTACGGCAAAAACGCCGTCTTCCCCGGCAATAATCTCAAAGAACACATCTATCCGTTTACCGGCGCGTTTGAAGCCAAGGTCGCCAGCGTCATGCCGACATATTCAATCCTGAAAAATGTTTCCGTGGACGGCAAACCGCTCGAACAGGTCGGTGCCGGATTCAGTCATCAGTTGCTGACCGACATTCTGCGCGGACAATACGGTTTCAAAGGCGTCATTCTCAGCGACTGGCTGATCACCAGCAATTGCGAAAACGAATGCCTGAACGGTTCGCCGGAAGGTAAAGAACCGGTGCCCGGTGGCATGTCGTGGGGTGTCGAAAATCTGACGCCGCAACAGCGTTTCGTGAAGGCGGTGCTGGCGGGTGTCGATCAGTTTGGCGGCGTGACCGACTCACAGTTGCTGGTCAGCGCAGTGCATGAAAAGCAACTGACTGAACAGCGCCTGAATGAATCTGTTGTGCGTATTCTTGAGCAAAAATTCCAGACCGGACTGTTTGAAAATCCGTATGTCGATGTGCAGAAAGCCACCCAAACCGTCGGGCGCGCAGACTGGCAAAAAGAAGCCAATTCGGCGCAGGGACATTCACTGGTATTGCTGCAAAATACCGATGATGTATTACCGCTGAAAAAAGGCAAAAAGATCTGGCTGTACGGCATAGCACCGCAGGCCGCGACGGCAGCCGGTTTTACCGTGGTGGATGCGCCGGAGAAAGCCGATATTGCGCTGATCCGCGCCCATGCCCCGTACGAGCAACCGCATAAAGCCTGGTTCTTTGGCAAGCGCCATCACGAAGGCTCACTGGCCTTTACCGGTGACAACGCGGATTATCAGGCGATCGTGAAAGCCAGCAAAGCAGTGCCGACAATCGTCACCGTTTATCTCGACCGTCCGGCGATCCTGACCAACGTGAAGGACAAAGCGAAAGTGATTATCGGCAATTTCGGTGTCAGCGATACCGTTTTGTTTACGCGCCTGACCAGCACCGAAGCCTATACCGGTAAGCTGCCGTTTGAACTGCCATCGTCTGAAGAAGCCGTGCTCAGACAACAATCCGATATGCCACATGACAGCGAAAATCCGCTGTTTGATATTGGCTTTGGTCTGGCGCGTTAAGCCCTGTTAACCGGTGACCCGCGCCAGCACAAAACCGTCCCAGCCTTTGCTGCCGACGGTTTGCAGCGCGGTCGCTGATAAACGCGGTTCCTGTTCAATCATCTCAATAAAGCGACGCACACCCTGCACCCGGGCGTCGTCGCTGTGCGGATCCACCACCGCGCCGTCCCGCACCACATTATCGCCAATAATTAATGTCCCCGGTTTCGACAATTTCAGCGCCCATTCCAGATAAAGCGGATTGCTGGGTTTATCGGCATCAATAAAAATCAGGTCAAACGGCGCTTCCGCCGCGAGCGTGGGCAAGGTTTCTGACGCAGGCCCAGTGTGTAAGGTAATTTTATCCTGCAAACCGGCCAGCTCAATGTTGGTTTGTGCGATGCGCGCATGATGCGGATCGGCTTCCAGCGTCACGACTTTTCCGAGCGCCGGTAACGCCCGCGCCAGCCAGATAGTGCTGTAAGCGCCGAGCGTGCCGATTTCTAAGACTTTCTGTGCGCTGATGATTTGGGCGAACAGCGCCAGTAATTTTCCCTGATTGGGTGCTACATCGTGTGCGGGTAAACCGGCCTGATGATTGTTTTTCAGTACCTGATCCAGAACCGGATCGCTGTCCACTAAATGACTCACCAGATAGTTGTCAACCGCTGCCCATTTCCTGCTGTATTCCTCCGGACTCCCCTGACCCATTTTCGCCTCCCGGCCGTGAATTTTACATAGAGAACATGATTAAAAAACTCACTATTAACCCTAATCACTTCCGGCCATTTTGCTCAGATTTTTATTGCCGCAATTAAAAAACCCTCGTTTTCATCAGGTTAAAAATGCGTCACTTCACATTTTTGGCGTAAAGTTCCCTTGAATTTGTAAAATAATAATGATAACAATTATCATTAAGTTTAACATCCGTCACGTTTCGGTTAAGTGACTGCCCTTCGCACGTCATGCTTTTGTGCGGAACACATGTTGGCTTTTGGGTTTATTACACACGCATCAATTAATCACTCAATCATTATTGAGTTATTTATAGGGATTATGAATATGTTGTTGGCTTTCCCCCTCAAACGCTCGGTGCTTATGTGCGCGCTGGCAATGCCGGTTGCCTCAATGGCTGCTGAAGACACCGTCATTGTCAAAGCCGCGCCTGCGGATACCGCCGATGCTCCGACGCAGGGTTACAGCGCGAAAACCAGTAAAAGTGCGACCAAAACGGATCAGCCGCTGATCACCACCGGTCAGGCCGTTTCTGTTGTGACCCGTCAGCAAATGACTGACCAGAACGCCACCACGGTTAACGCTGCACTGAACTACACGCCAGGCGTATTCACCAACTTTGCCGGCGGCGCAACGCGTTATGACACCATTTCCCTGCGCGGTTTCCACGGCGGTGACGTCAACAACACCTTCCTCGATGGCCTGCGGATCCTGAGCGATGGCTCGACCTATAACTCCATTCAGGTTGATCCGTGGTTCCTGGAACGTATTGATGTGGTGAAAGGACCGTCTTCTGCGCTTTACGGCCAGAGCATTCCCGGCGGTGTGGTGGTGGAATCCACCAAGCGCCCGCAGTTTGCTGAAGAAGGTCACTTCCAGCTTTCCGGTGGCACGCAAAATACCAAAGGCGGCGCATTCGATTACACCAATGCCATCAACGATCAGCTGGCATTCCGTCTGACCGGGATGACCCGCAGCAGCGATACGCAGTACGATCACCAGCGTGAAGAGCGTTACGCGATTTCGCCACAGTTGCTGTGGACGCCGGATGAAAATACCTCGCTTTTACTGCGCGCGTATCTGCAAAAAGATCCGTCCGGTGGCTACCACGCCGCGGTTCCGGCTGACGGCAGCCTCTACGGACAGAAACTGAGCCGGGGTTTCTTCGATGGCGAAAGCACCCGCAATCAGTTCAAACGCTGGGAGCAAATCTACAGCTACGAATTCCAGCACGCGTTTAACGACGTCTGGTCATTCCGCCAGAATGCCAACTACACCCATTCCAACACCGAACTGGATCAGGTGTATCAGGCGGGCTGGAATGCGGACCGTACCGAGATGAGTCGTTATTATTCCGGTGAGAAGTCCTCGCTGGATACTTTTGCGATTGATAACCAGCTCGAAGCGGATTTCGCGACCGGCGAACTGGCACATAAAGTGGTGATCGGTTTCGATTACTCCCACTTTATCAATGATGTGAAATCTGACGCTGCTTACGCTGAAAACCTCAACCCGTACACTGGCGTTGGCGGTGATGCACTGGATTATTACAGTCATAAACGCGGTAAAAACCGTTATGAGCAGATGGGTACCTATCTGCAAGATGAGATGAACTGGAACAAATGGTATCTGACCCTGTCAGGCCGTTACGACACACTGAAAACCTCCAGCCGCAGTTACGAAAGCATTTACGGCACGCAGAGCAACAGCGAACGTAAAGACAGCCACTTCAACAGCCGCGCTTCCCTGCTGTACGCCTTTGACAGCGGCATTTCTCCGTACGTCAGCTACAGCCAGGCGATGACGCCATCTGCCCTGCCAGGCGCTGACGGCACGCTGCTGAAACCGATGCAGAGTGAGCAATACGAAGCCGGGATCAAATACCAGCCGGTCGGCACTTCCGATATGTACACCGCGGCGCTGTATGATCTGACGCAAAAAGACGTGGGTAACCGCGTGGTGGTTGGCAGCTATTACGAGCCGGCAGGGAAAATCCGCTCACAGGGTCTTGAGCTGGAAGCTAAGAAACAGGTTACCGAACGCTTTAACGTGATGGCCGGTTACACCTACAACAAAGTGCGTATCCGTGATGCGGCTGAGAACAACGGCAACACGCCGTATGTGACGCCAAAACAAATGGCTTCCATCTGGGGTCAGTACAACACGCCGATTGGTGTGGATATGGGTGCAGGTGTGCGTTACATCGGCACACAATGGGCGGATAACGAAAACACCCGCCACATGCCTTCTGCCACGCTGGTTGATGCGTCACTGCGTATGAATCTGGTGCAGTTCAATCCGCAACTGAAAGGCGCGTATGTGCAGCTGAATGCTAACAACCTGTTCGACAAGAAATATGTCGCAGCCTGTTACGGCACCAGCTACTGCTACTGGGGTCAGGAACGTACCGTGGTTGCTACGGTAGGGTATGATTTCTGATAGATTTTTCAGCGCCTCCCCCTGAAAAGGGGGAGGTCTGTGAATCGCCCGGATACGGTTTATTCTTCTGCAAGATCCAGCCGCGCCTTCAGCGCTTTCTTCGCACTTTCCAGCAACGCATCTGAAACTTCACGATCAGGCTCACAACGTGCCAGCGACAAACTGCCCATCAGTTCCGCACTCACCGATATCGCCTGCGTTTGCGGGTTGTCCACGCCCATCTCTGTCAGCTGGCGGATAATCATCCCACGGATACGTTCGATGCCGCGCGCGAACTCTGCCTGACAGGGCGCTGACAAGCGTGGCGTTTCAGAGGCCAGCGCCGACACCGGACAGCCCTGCGCCCGGTTATCGCGGTGCCCGGGCGACAGGTAGAAATCGATATACCCTGCCAGTTGCTGCTGCGCCGTCAGCCCCTGATTTTCTTTATCCCAGCGGACCATAACCTGATTAAACATCTGCCCGATGGCGGCCTCAATCAGTGCCTCTTTTGAGGCAAAGTGCGCATAAAACCCACCGTGCGTCAGGCCAGCTTTGCTCATTACACCTGCCACGCTGACCTGCAACGGCCCTTTGGTACGGATGTCTTTCGCCGCCTCCTTCAGGATCCGCTCGCGGATTTTAGGTTTATGTTCACTCTCATAGCGCATAATAACACCCTGATAATCAGAAAATTGCTGTCATAGCTTACCTGACCGCATCGGTTAACGAAACGCGCGCATCCACGGATAATCCGGGGCGCAGCGCCGCTAAATCTGGCTGACCAGCGTCAAGCCGGATCCGCACCGGCACCCGCTGAACAATTTTGGTGAAATTACCCGTGCCCGGCTCAAATGGCAGCAATGCAAACGTCGAACCTGATCCCGGCGCAAGGCTGTCGACTTCACCGCGAAACGTCACGCCCGGCAGCGCATCCACATGCACGTCCGCACGTTGTCCCGGCTGCATTCTGCCGGTCTGTGTTTCTTTGAAGTTGGCCGTCACATAAATGCCCTGTTCCGGTACCAGCGTCATCAGCCGCTGACCGGGTGTAACGTAATCGCCAACCTGTACCTGCCGGTTTCCCGCTATGCCATCGATGGCAGCAACAATAGTGGTGTGATTGAGATCCTGCTGCGCCAGCGCTTGTGCCGCCTGCGCTTTCACCACAGCGGCCTTCGCCAGTGCCAGCGCCGCCTGAATTTCTGCCCGCCGGGCGTGTGTCACCGCCGCCTGATTTTGGGCAACATCCAGCATTGCCGCGGCGTGCGCCGAGGTTTGTTCTGCCGTCACCGCCACCGTTTTATACCGGTCGGCATCATTGCGTGATGTGGCACCGCTGACCGCCAGCGACTGATAACGCTGCTGCTCGGCTTCAGCATGTTGCTGTTCCGCACGCGACGAACGGATCGCCGTGCGCGCGGCTTCGATTTGGGTGAGTGCCAGTTGTTCCTGCGCCTGCTGGCTCAGCAACGCCGCTTCCTGTTGCGCCACCTGCGCGCGGGCATCTTCAAGTTCTCCCTGCGCAGACGCCAGACGAGCCGTAAACTCTTCGCTGTCGATCAGCACCAGTTTATCGCCGGCATGTACCCGCTGGTTATGACGCACCAGCACCGTCGAAACGAAGCCTTTTACTTTTGGCGCAACGCTGGTGGTGTCTGCCGTCAGATAGGCATCATCCGTGGATTCCGACGCGGGCGCAGCCAGTAACCATGCCGCGCCACTCAGGGCTACCATCAGCGCAATACCGCTGACCACAAAGATCCGCTTTGACCGTTTAGTGGCTTTTACTGCCGGGGACGGGCTCCCTTCATCTGCTGTTACTTCGCTCATTTTTAATTTCACTCATTGTATGATGGTCATCATATTAATATGATGACCATCATATAAACAAGTCCCCGGGATCTCATAGCCATGTCTGTCACCCTGACTCCAGCCGCGACGCTTTCGCCTGCGGATTATCCGACATCACGTAAGTTTTTGATTTTCAGCATTATGGCGTTCGGTATGTTTCTGGCGCTGATCGATATTCAGATTGTCGCCGCCTCGTTAAACGATGTGCAGGCCGGGCTTTCCGCCGGACCGGATGAAATCAGCTGGGTGCAAACCTCGTATCTGATCGCCGAACTGGTGATGATCCCGTTCTCGGCTTTTCTGACGCAGGCACTTTCCACCCGCTGGCTGTTCAGCGCATCGGCGGCGCTGTTCACCCTCAGCAGCATCGGGTGCGGATTGTCGTGGAATATCGAGTCGATGATCTTCTTTCGCGCGTTGCAGGGTTTTACCGGCGGCGCGATGGTACCGACAGTATTCGCGACCGGCTTCGCCATGTTTCAGGGCAAACAGCAGGCGCTGATCCCGGCGATCCTCGGCATGGTCAGCGTGCTGGCCCCCACACTTGGGCCGACTGTGGGTGGCATAGTCACGCAGTTACTCGACTGGCGCTGGATTTTCTTCATCAACATTCTGCCCGGCGCTCTGGTTGCCACCGGTGCCGTGCTGTTTATTCATGTGGATAAAGCGGATTATCCGATGCTTAAACGTATCGACTGGATACATTTATTGTCGATGGCGATAGCGCTCGGTTGTCTGGAATATGTGCTGGAAGAAGGCCCGCGCAAGAACTGGTTCAGCGATCCGCAAATCCAGATTTCGGCGTGGTTCTCACTGGTGGCCTTTGTGCTGTTTCTCGAACGATCCTTTTATTCGAAAAACCCGATCGTACGCCTGACGCCCTTCCGTGACCCGACATTCACCTTCGCCTGCCTGTTCAATCTGGTGGTTGGATTTGGTCTTTATGCCTCTACATATCTGACGCCGGTTTTCCTCGGCCGCATCCGCGATTTCAACAGCCTGCAAATCGGTACAACGGTGTTTGTGGTGGGTGTCGGGCAATTCTTCAGCACGATTATTGCCGCCAGATTAATCAGCCGCGTTGACCGGCGGATACTGATCACCGTGGGTTTATCCGGTTTCGCACTGAGTTTATGGCTGACGACCGCCGTGACCCCTTACTGGGGAGCAGAACAGTTTTTCTGGCCGCAGGTGGTGCGCGGCCTGTTCATTATGTTGTGCATCGTGCCGAGTGTGAACATGGCGCTGACCGCGTTTCAGGGGCCGGAACTGCGCTACGCCTCCGGGCTGTTTAACCTGATGCGTAATCTCGGCGGCGCGATTGGCATTGCCACGGTGAATACCTGGTTGCAGGACTGGACCCGCGTTCATGCGGCACGTTTCGGCGAATCGCTGGGGCAATACGGGGATCATGCGCAGGAAGTGATGGGATCGCTGGCACAAAAAATCGGCCATCTGACACCTGATACCGCTCAGGCATTGCTGATGGCGAAAGGCGTGTTTGGGGCGAAAGTCGCGGCGCAATCGCTGACGCTGGCGTTCAACGACATCTTTCAGGTCATGGCCTGGATGTTTATTGCCGCACTGGTTATGGTGCCGTTTTGCCGTAAATAAGGTCAGGAATGTGAAGGAAATGTGCAGGCTGCCGCAAAAAATGCGGTTGTGGCAGGGAACTTTTCTAACAAGGTGAGAAAGCTTTGGCCTGTTTGAAATAAATCCTTATAATTAGCGGCCCTGAAATGCGATTCGTTACACATACCGGATCCCTTTCAAGTGCTATGTGCAAGTACACTATTCCTCCGGCCGGTTTCTATCGGATCGGGGGGAATCAACATCCTGACAACTGCCAGTGTGGCATTAACGACCAACGAAAATATGAAAATGAGCATTCGCGCAATCCTTACCCTGGTTTTGGCAGTTGCTGCATATAGCCAGGCGTCTTTTGCTGTGGTCTACCCTCTTCCGGCCAATAATGGTCGTCTGGTCGGTGAAAACATCACAGTTACTGTTCCGCAGGGCAGCAGCCTGCCACTGGAACATTTTGCAGCGCAATACCAGATGGGTTTGAGCAACATGCTCGAAGCTAACCCTGGCGTTGACCCGTACCTGCCAACCCCGGGCACCGTGCTGACCATTCCTCAGCAGTTGATCCTGCCGGAAACCCCGCACGAAGGCATCGTGATCAACAGCGCTGAAATGCGTCTGTATTACTACCCGAAAGGCACCAATACTGTGGTCGTGCTGCCGATCGGTATCGGTGAGCTGGGCAAAGACACCCCGATGAACTGGGTCACTACCGTTCAGCGTAAAAAAGCCGGTCCGACCTGGACCCCGACGGCGAAAATGCATGAAGAATATGCTTCTCGTGGCGAATTCCTGCCAGCCGTCTTCCCTGCGGGTCCGGACAACCCGATGGGGCTGTACGCGCTGTATGTCGGGCGTCTGTATGCAGTCCACGGCACCAACGCCAATTTCGGTATCGGTTTGCGTGTGAGCCACGGTTGTGTGCGTCTGCGTGATGCTGACATCAAATGGTTGTTCGACAACGTCCCGCAAGGCACCCGCGTTCAGTTCATCAACGAGCCGGTGAAAGCCACCGTGGAACCAGACGGCAAACGTTATATTGAGATCCACAACCCGCTGTCCTCTAACCAGGAAGAGTTTGATTCTCAGCAGCCACTGCCAATCACTCTGGCAGGCAGCGCAAGCAGCGTATCGATGGATCCGGCGGTCAACCAGACTGTTGTTCAGCGCGCTATCGAGATGCGTTCCGGTATGCCGGTACAGATCAACTAATTACGTCTTTGACGTTGTTGTGAAAAAGCCCCGTTCATCGGGGCTTTTTTTTGCATAGTGCCGATGCAAAGGCGGCTTCTCAGTTGCACTGAAAAGCTGACCGAGAAAGTTTCGGTTTCTCAATTGTGGTGATCACTTATCGGGCAGCGCCGAAACCGCCCAAGAGGGAAACGTGCTTTTTCCCTCTTGGATCTCCCTTCGCTTTTTCAACAAGCGCTTCCGCTCGCTGGCTATGTTTCATCAGCCGCAGTGATAGCCGCAAAATCCCGCCGCTGCACGGTTCCCTTCGTTCGGGTTACAACCCGCGCAAAAAGACGCGCGGTTTTCCACCTCTCCTCAGGCGATATTTTGGAACCGGCCTCAGGCTTTTACTTCACAACCTCACTTACTTCATTCTTTAAAAAGTCGCGGGCGATTCAGAAAGCTTGCTGAACGGAGCGGCCTGGAGACCAGAGGCTCCAGGACCGAGTGAAGGAACCGCAAAGCGGCAAGATTTCCAGCCTGTCGCCGTGCTACCTGAAACATAGCCAGCGAGCGGAGCGCGCAGTAAAAGAGCCGGAGATTCTTAAGAGGCGCGGCGATAGGCGCCTCTTAAGGCCAGTTTGGGTGGCAACCCAAGGTCTTGACCTTGAAGTTGAAGTTGAAGTTAAAGTTAAAGTTAAAACCCAGTCTCACGGCCAGTCCGGCGCCTGTCATTAAAACGTCACAACTCTCCCTTAACCTTCCGGTAACAAAAAATATCGATATGTATATTTTTATTTCCGATGGTTTATAAAAAGGAGTTTTGATAATGCAACAATCCGTATCTCTGGTCGCCCGCGCAGTCACTGCCGCCCTGCTGCTTTCCGCTTCTGCCTCCACCCTCGCCGCTGACACCGACACGCTGACCGACCGGGCGGCAAAAGGCGTGCTGACGGAACCGGGTGGTGCCCGCCGTCTGAGCGGTGATCAGACAGCAGCGCTGAAAGCCTCGTTGTCAGACAAAACGGTGAAAAACGTGATTTTGCTGATTGGCGACGGCATGGGTGATTCTGAAATCACGTCTGCACGTAACTATGCAGAAGGCGCAGGCGGCTATTTCAAAGGCATTGATGCCCTGCCGCTGACCGGCCAGTACACGCATTATTCTGTGGATAAGAAAACGCAAAAACCAAGTTACGTGACCGATTCCGCCGCATCAGCCACCGCCTGGGCGACCGGTGTTAAAAGCTATAACGGCGCGATTGGTGTGGATGTAAACGGCAAAGATCACCAGACCATTCTTGAGATCGCCAAAGCCGCAGGCAAGGCCACCGGCAACGTCTCCACCGCAGAATTGCAGGATGCAACGCCGGCCGCACAGATTGCGCATGTGACCTCACGCAAGTGCTACGGCCCGCAAGAAACCGCAGAGAAATGCGCCAGCAACGCGCTGGAAAATGGCGGACGCGGTTCGATCACGGAACAGTTGTTGCAGGCTCGCGCTGATGTCACGCTGGGCGGCGGCAGAAAATCGTTCAGCCAGCTGGCGAAAGCCGGTGAATTTAAGGATAAATCCCTCAAAGAACAGGCGCTGACACAGGGTTATGTTTGGGTGGAAAACGCAGAACAGCTCAGTGCCATCACGCAGGCAGACCAGAAGAAACCGGTTCTTGGCCTGTTCTCCGAAGGCAACATGCCGGTGCGCTGGCAGGGTCCGAAAGCCACTTATCACGGCAACATTGATAAACCGGCTGTCACCTGTGAAGCCAATCCGCAGCGCACCGCTGACATCCCGACGCTTGCCGCCATGACTGAAAAAGCCATCGACTTGCTGAAAGCTAATCAGAACGGTTTCTTCCTGCAGGTTGAAGGCGCATCGATTGATAAACAGGATCACGCCGCTAATCCGTGCGGACAATTCGGTGAAACGGTGGATCTGGATGAGGCCGTGCAAAAAGCGCTGGAGTTCGCCCGTCAGGACGGCAACACGCTGGTTATCGTCACCGCCGACCACGCCCATTCCAGCCAGATTATCGAATCCGATGCCAAAGCCCCCGGTCTGACCCAGACGCTGACCACCAGGGACGGTGCACCGATGACCATCAGCTACGGCAACTCAGAAGATGATTCACAGGGACACACCGGGACGCAGCTGCGTATTGCCGCGTTTGGCCCGCATGCGGCGAATGTGGTGGGTCTGACGGATCAGACGGATTTGTTCTATACCATGCGGGATGCCATGGCGATTAAAGCGCAATAGTTTTGAAAATGAGGGTTTTGCTTTGCTCCTCCCCCTGCGAAGAGGGAGGACGGGAGGGGGTTTTAAGGGTAAATACTGACACTAAAAAATTTAACTCTTTGATTTTTATTTAATACCCCACCCCAACCCTCCCCTTCGCAGAGGAGGGAGCAAACCCACAACCTTGACCTTAGTGCAATAAATTATCCAGTCTGTCGTCATCAATCCCGTCCGGCTCCAGATGAGCCGTCACATCCGCAGACTTAAACAACTTGCTCACCGCCATTTCAGCCGCATCACCGATATCGTGCCCGACATCCACCGTCAGATTGCCATCAACCTCGACGTGAAACTCGACAAATACGCGGTCGCCGCCGTTGCGGGTGCGAATGTCATGTACGCCGCGCACGCCTTCAACACTTAATACTGCCGCTTTCACGCGCTTGCGGTCATCTGCACTCAGTTCGCGATCAAGCAACTGGGTCAGTGCATCTGCCGCCATACCGCGCGCATTCCAGATCATATAGAAGGAAATCAACAGCGCGCCGATGGAGTCGGAACGCGTCCAGCCGAAGTAACGCTCGAAAATCAGCGCCAGCAGTACGGCAATATTCACGGCGACGTCCGTAATGTAGTGCGCGCGGTCAGCCGCGATGGCCGTTGATCCGGTACGTTTCACCACATAGGTTTGCATCAGCACCAGTCCGGTGGCGGCCAGCGAACTGCCGATGATCACCCAGATACCAAGACCGAGCTGCGCCAGGGGTTCCGGATTAATGATGCGCCCGATGGATTCACCGCCGAGCACCAGCCCCGCGCCGCCCAGTAACAGCGCTTGTACAAACGCGGCCACAGCTTCGGCTTTGCCGTGGCCGTAACGATGGCCTTTGTCTGCCGGCCGTCCGGCATAACGCACGCCGATCAGCGTCACCATCGAGGCCAGTACATCGACCAGACCGTCGGCGGCAGAGGTCAGCAGCGCAATCGAACCGGTGGCGGCCCATGCCCAGACTTTGACGCAAACCAGGATCAGCGCGACGCACAGCGACACCAGCGAGGCAATACGTGTCAGGCCTTTATAGGAAGGCGCGGGACGGGTCATGGGTTGACCCACAAGAATGGTTGTTGTTGGGAATGTTTCACAAAAATGTCCTGAAGCAGAGAATCAACTTTATTTGAAAAATACAAATACCAGCCCGGCATTATAACCCATTTCCAACTTTTAAGACGTTCCCTATGGTTTGGATCTTTGTGCTTTCCCTAAGATTAATTGACATGGATTTACTTGCATTTACATCAATACGTTCTAGCTTAAAACAAGATTTCTTTGTTCCGGCGCGTGGCGGCCGATAATCAGAAGAGCACTATTCAGAAGAGCATTATGACAAACGATAACAAGACACAGCCCTCCGCGTCCGGCGACGCAAATACTGAACTCGATTCCAGCCAGGTAAAATCAGGAGGAGGTCACACCCGGGATCCCAAAGACCAGAAAAATCCCGACGACAGTAAACAGGATAACGATGAAAAGCGTAAAGGCCCCGGCAAGAAACCCCTGATCATCCTCGGGATTGTGGTAGTGGTGATGGTGGTCGTGGCACTGGTCTGGTGGCTGATGACCAAAGATCAGGTCAGCACCGATGACGCCTTTACCGAAGGTGATGCCGTCACCATCGCGCCGAAAATTGCCGGTTATGTCACTCATCTTGCGGTGAAAGATAACCAGTTCGTGAAGAAAGGCGACTTACTGGTGGAAATCGATCCGCGTGACGCGACCGCGCAGCGCGATCAGGCACAGGCTCAGCTCGGTCTGGCGGTCGCGCAGTTGCATCAGGCGCAGGCGCAATACGATCTGGCGAAAGTACAATATCCGGCGCAGCTTGCTCAGGCGAAAGCCCAGCAGACGCGGGCGGAAGCCAATTTGCTGAATGCCACTGCCGATTTCCGTCGTCAGCGCGGCGTAGACCCGCGAGCCACCACGCAACAAAATATTGATACGTCCAACGCGCAGGTGCGCTCTGCAGCCGCTGATCTGGAAAATGCCAAAGCGCAGGTGCAGGTTGCCGCGCAGGTACAGCTGAATATCCGTCAGGCTGAAACCAACGTCGAAGCTCGTCAGCAGCAGGTTGAACAGGCGAAAGCCCAGCTGGAAACGGCGACGCTCAACCTCTCCTATGCGCAGGTGCGCGCACCGTTCGACGGCTACGTCACCAAGCGTAATGTGCAGCTCGGTACGCTGGTTCAGGCCGAAACCTCGCTGTTCTCAGTGGTTTCAAAAGATATCTGGATCGCCGCAAACTACAAAGAATCGCAGCTCGAACGCATGCGCCCCGGCAACAAGGTAGAAATTACCGTCGATGCCTTCCCGGACATCAAACTTCACGGCCACGTTGACAGTATTCAACAAGGCACCGGTTCGCGCTTCTCGGCCTTCCCGGCTGAAAACGCCACCGGCAACTACGTGAAAATCGTTCAGCGCGTGCCGGTGAAAATCGTCATCGACAGCGGGCTGGATGAAAATCATCACCTGCCGCTGGGTCTGTCTGTTGAACCGACGGTGACCGTCGAATGAATGAAGATCGCAGCTACTGGAAACCCAAGGCCAATCCGTGGGCAGTTGCCGCCGTCGTGACCATTGCGGTGTTCATGGAAATCCTGGACACCACTATCGTTAACGTGGCGCTGCCGCACGTCGCCGGTTCATTATCTTCCAGTTATGACGAATCGACCTGGGTGCTGACGTCCTATCTGGTGGCGAACGGTATCGTGCTGCCGATTTCGGCGTTTCTCAGCCGCGTGATGGGCCGCAAAACTTACTTCCTGATCTGTATCGGCATGTTCACCGTTTGCTCCTTCCTGTGCGGCATCGCCACCGAACTGTGGCAGATGATCTTATTCCGCATCCTGCAGGGCTTTTTCGGCGGCGGTTTGCAGCCGATCCAGCAATCGGTATTGCTGGATTACTTTAAACCGGAAGATCGCGGCAAAGCGTTTGGCCTTTCATCGATTGCCATTATTGTCGCGCCGGTCGTCGGCCCGACACTTGGCGGTTACATCACGGATAACTTCAGCTGGCGCTGGGTATTCCTGATCAATATTCCGGTCGGGATTATTGCCCTGCTGGCGATTTATCAGCTGCTGGAAGATCCGCCGTGGGAGCGCAAGGCCAAAGGCAAACTCAGTATTGATTACATCGGTATCGGGCTGATTGCACTGGGTCTGGGCTGCTTACAGGTGATGATGGATCGCGGCGAAGACGATGACTGGTTCCAGTCCGGCTTTATTGTCACCTTTGCTGTGCTGGCGGCCACCGGGATTGTCGGCGCGGTTTACTGGTTGCTGTACGCCAAAAAACCGGTGGTCGATCTGCGCTGTCTGAAGGATAAAAACTTTGCTGTCGCCGGTTTACTGATGGCCGGTATGGCGATGATTCTGTATGGCAGTTCGGTGGTCATTCCGCAACTGGCGCAGCAGCAACTGGGTTACACCGCCACACTCTCGGGGCTGGTGATGTCGCCGGGCGCGGTGCTGATCGTGCTGTCGATCCCGCTGGTGCTGAAGCTGATGCCCGTTGTACAAACGCGTTACATCATTGCCTTCGGTTTCTTCCTGCTGGCGGCCTCGTTTATCTATTCGGCAACGCTGACACCTGATGTCGATTTTGAAACGCTGGTGCTGTACCGCAGCGCGCAGTCTATAGGGCTCGGTTTCCTGTTTGTGCCGCTGACCACTATCGCATTTATTACCATCCCGCAAAAAATGAACGCCGACGCTGCCGCGCTGTTTACCATGTTCCGTAACGTCGCGGGGTCGATTGGTATTTCGCTGGCGACAGCCGGTGTCACCGAGCGAACGCAGGCACACAGTGCGCATATGGCGCACAACATGTCGCCGCTCAATGAACAGTTTAATCAGGCGGTGAGCAAAAGCGCTGAGGCGATCCGTGATTTTGCCCACGTGGTCGGCGACCCGATGCAACTGGCGACCGTGCGCATGTATCAGGAGATGATTTCGCAATCGCGCATTCTGGCCTACATCGACGTATTCGGTTATTGCGCCATCGTCGCCGTTATTTTGATCCCGTTTTGTTTCCTGCTTTCGCCAGTTAAGAGCGAAGGTAATGCCGGAGCACATTAAGTTGAACAAGAAAAGCTCTACTCTGAGAAATCAGCCATCCGTGATGCCGTCCTGCTCCCCCCTCTGCGAAGGCCGGGGCCGGAAGGGGGTTTTACATTCAGGCACCCGTTTTCTGACTCTCTCGACATTAACGCTGGTATTAGCAGCGTGCTCCGTTGGCCCGGATTATCAGAAGCCGAATCCGGTGACACCCTCGGCCTATAACGATATGACCCAGCCGAAAGACAAAGACGGCGCATCGATTGCCCTGCCCTCGGAGCCAAATCCGCTGTGGTGGAAAGCCTTTAATGACCCGCAACTCGACAGCCTGATCACCCGTGCGATTGCCGGGAATATTTCCCTGCAACAGGCAGTACTGCGTATCGCCGGTGCCCGCGAGCAGGTGAAACAGGCCGAAGGCGCCTGGCTGCCATCGGTGCAGGGCAGCGCGAAAATGACCCGTCAGCAGCTCGGTCTGAAAGGTATTCTCGATTCCAGCGGCGCCTCGCAACAGCTTGACGATCTCGGACCGGAAGCCTCCGGCGCGATCAGCACGGCTACGCGGCCGGTGAATTTGTATCAGGGCAATTTCGATGCCAGCTGGGAGCTGGATTTGTTCGGCGGCACACGACGTCAGGTCGAAGCCGCCAATGCCCAGACGCAATCGTCCATAGAACAACGCAACGATGCATTAGTTTCGCTGGAAGCTGAGGTCGCCCGTGCCTATCTGCAACTGCGTGGCGCGCAAAGCGTGACGGCAGCGATACAGACGCAAATCGATGTCGCGCAGCAAACCTTAGATCTGACACAAAACCGTCAGCAAAACGGACTGTCACCGCAGCTTGATGTCGAAAATGCCCGCGCACAGTTAGGTTCCCTGCGCGCCCAGTTGCCGCAATATCAGGCGCAGGAACGTCAGGCAATGAACGGACTGGCCGTGTTGCTCGGTCAGACGCCTGGCTCGCTGGATGCTGAACTTTCTGCCCCTAAACCGATGCCTGCCCTGCCCGCTGCCGTGCCGGTCGGTGTGCCGTCACAGCTGGCACGCCGTCGTCCGGACGTACGCAAAGCCGAGGCTGATCTCCACGCGGCAACCGCCAATATTGGTGTATCCGTCGCGCAGATGTTCCCGAGTATTTCGCTCACCGGCCAGTTCGGCATGCGTAACACAGACGTCAGTTATCTCGATAACTGGAGCAGCCATTTCTACTCCTTTGGCCCGCAGATTTCCCTGCCGATTTTCCAGGGCGGACGTCTGGTCTCCAGCGTGCATCTTTCCCGTGCGCAACAGGCGAATGCGGCGCTGAATTATCGCCAGACCGTGCTGACAGCGTTGCAGGATGTCGATAATGCGCTGGTGAATTACCGCACCGATCAGGATCAGGTCAGCGGTTTAGACCAGACGACCGAAGCGCTACAGACCGCGTTTGATCTGGCGAGCGACAGCTACCGCCAGGGGCTTTCTACCTTTATCAACGTGCTTGATGCCCAGCGCCAGCTGGCACAGGCGCATCAGCAATCCGCTGAAGCGAAAGTGAAAACCAGCACCGATCTGGTCTCGCTGTATAAAGCGTTAGGCGGCGGCTGGGAGCCGTATCAGAACGTCGATTTGCCGACCTACACCGTCTTTGGTCCGGCAGCCACGCCGGATGTGAAGGTACAAACCACGTCTGGCGTGACACCGTAACGCCTTATTAATGTGAAGAGATAAAATCTGACGGCGTGGACGGGGCAGGCAATGAAAAATTCTGCCTCATCCGCGCCACTTCTCTCACCGGCGTCAGCCCGAATAAGCGTTTAAATTCGCGGCTGAACTGCGACACACTTTCATAGCCTACCTGTGCGCTGGCCGCCGAGGCGGTCAGGTTATTGCGCAACATCAGTAATCTGGCCTGATGCAAACGGGTGGACTTGAGATACTGCATCGGCGACGTATCAGTGACGGTTTTAAAGTGACTGTGAAACGTCGGCAGGCTCATCCCCGCTTCTTTTGCCAGCGCATTCACATCCAGATGCGAGTGGTATTCTGCGTGCAGTTTTCGCAGGGCTTTTACCACTTTGCCAAATTGCCCTTGCAGGGTCAGTGCGCTGCGCAGCGTGCCGCCCTGAGCACCGGTCAGCACGCGGTAATACAACTCACGCATCATCGCCCTGCCCAGAATTTTTGCATCCAGCGGAGATGCCATCACCTGCAAAAAACGTAATACGCAAGCCCGCATCGCGTCATCCATCAGGCTCGACACCATACTTTTCGGCGATTCCGGCTGCGGGGCGTCATAAGCATCGAGCTGCAACATCAGTTCAGCCGCCAGGCTGAAATCGAGTCGCAGGTAAATTGCCAGCATCGGTTCACTGGCGGTGGCGTCAGTTTCCATGGTGAAAGGCACCGGCACCGATACAGTCAGATAATGCTGTGCATCATACAAATAGACATCATTACCTAAGAATCCGCGTTTTCTCCCCTGCACCACAATCACGATCCCCGGCTCATACAAAACCGGCGTGCGCAGCAGCGGACGGTTTGAACGTAAAAAACGCACATCTGCCAGCGTCGTCAGGTTGTAGCCTTCATGGGGCGTAAGCTGGTCCAAAAGCGCGATCATTTGCTCAGTCACTGTCAAAGATGGAAACGTCATATGAACCTGAAAATATGCAGCGGAAAGTGAATGAAGTGTCGCACCGGGAATCAGTCGCGTCCAGACGCCTCAGAGGAACAGGCAAACATCAGAGAGGATCGGGGCTACGGATTTGCTGCTGTCCCCCCTATTCTGCAAGTCCGCTTTTTACTGAGGAGTTTGTATGAGTCAGTCAAAATTATTATTCATCACCGGCGTCAGCAGCGGATTTGGCCGTGCGCTGGCAGAAGAAGCCCTGAAAGCAGGACATCGCGTGGTCGGCACGCTGCGTAATGCACAAGCCTGCGCAGAATTTGACGCGCTGGTCCCCGGCCGTAGTTTTGGTCGCATGCTGGATGTCACTGATTTTGAGGCCATCGCCCCGCTCGCGGCCGCCGTGGAACAGGAAATCGGCGCCGTTGACGTGCTGGTCAACAATGCCGGTTACGGGCATGAAGGTATTATGGAAGAGTCGCCGTTAAGCGAGGCGCTGCATCAGTTTGACGTCAATGTTTTTGGCGCGGTTGCGGTCATCAAAGCCTTCCTGCCGTATTTTCGTCAGCGCCGCGGTGGACATATTCTTAACATCACGTCGATGGGAGGCTTTATTACAATGCCGGGCATCAGCTATTACTGCGGCAGTAAATTCGCCTTGCAGGGGATCTCTGAAACACTGACCAAAGAACTCAAACCGTTCAATATTGCCGTCACGGCCATTCAGCCCGGGTCTTTTCGTACCGACTGGGCGGGACGTTCGATGGTGCGCTCACCACGTGCCATCAGTGATTACGATGCCAGTTTCGACCCCGTGCGGGAAACGCGGGAAAAACGCAGCGGTCATCAGCCGGGCGACCCGCTAAAGGCCGCACAAGCGATGTTGCAGTTGCTCGATGCGCCTGAGCCGCCTGCCTCGCTGTTACTCGGCAGTGACGCCGTTAAATTTGTCAGGGAAAAGATGCAACAAATGCGTGAAGATATCGATATCTGGGAAACGGTCAGCCGGTCTGCCGATGGCTGAAACATTCTTTTAAAGATCCCGTCAGCGCATTTCCCGGAGACTGCGCTATTCTGTTCAGACACTGAAATCGTCCTGCCTGCGGGCAGGATTTTCGTCTGAATAACAATCGGGTAAAACAATGAATTCCATTTCCAACGAAGATAAAAAACCCAGCTGTGATTCAGTGATTAACAGCGTGGCTTACCGCGACGGTAAACGATTGCAGGATGTGACGGTCGAAGACATCAGCGAAGTCCTGAAAGAGCCCGATACCTTTGTCTGGCTCGGACTGTGGCAGCCGGAAGATGCCTATATGCGCAGCATTCAGGAAGAATTCGGTCTGCATGACCTGGCGATTGAAGATGCACTGACCGCCCATCAGCGACCGAAAATTGAGCAGTACGGCGAATCGCTGTTTATCGTTACGCACACTGCGCAGAAAGTGAATGAAACCATCGAGTACGGCGAAACACACCTGTTTCTCGGCAAAAACTTTCTGATCACCGTGCGTCACGGTGCGTCATCCAGCTATAAAGAAATCCGTAAACACGCCGAAGAACGCCCGGAAATGTTGAGTAAAGGGCCAGCTTATGCACTGTATTGCGTACTCGATTCCATCGTGGATAACTATCTGGAAATCCTGCATCAGTACACCGAACAGTTTGATGCCATCGAAAAACTGATGTTCCGCAACACCTTTAATCAGCAGGCGGTGCAGCAGGTTTATAGTCTGCGGCGGGATCTGCTCTCGCTGCGCAACGCCGCGGTACCAATGGAAGATATCTGTAATCAGCTCAGCCATCACTACGAAGAACTGATGCCTAAGAGCCTGCGGGCTTATGTGCGTGATGTGCAGGACCACGCTAATCAGGTGATCCGCACGACGGACGATGTGCGCGAAATGCTGTCGAACGCCATGCATGTGAATCTGGCGCTGGTGTCGGTGCATCAGAACGAAGTGGTACAGCGACTGGCGGGCTGGGGCGCGATTCTGGCGATCCCGACAGTGATTTTCAGTCTGTACGGCATGAACTTCAAAAACATGCCGGAGCTGGATGACTGGTGGGGATATCCGGTAACGCTGGGCGTCACTGTCGCCGGTTGTGTGTGGTTATACTGGAAGCTTAAAAAATCAGGCTGGCTGTAAGTTAATTATCACCTGAAAACACACGTTAATTAACATGCGAATAACAGAAACCGCTGTTATTCGCGTTCTTTAATTATCCTGACAATTTTAATCCTGACTTATTCTGTTTGTCCTTTCCTCTTCGCCTTATTTCCTTATATACTCGGTCGCATCTTCCTTACGGAAATAATATTCATCATGTCAGTTCGTTTCGCGATTTCACAGTTCATGCATTCGCTGCGCTTGCCCGGCAAGCGGGTCAGTGTGTTGCTGTTCGCGTTATGCTGGCTTGTCCTGAATGCCCAACTGGCGCTCGCCAGCCATCAGTGCGATATGCGCCCGCCGGTGGAAAACACCGCCATGGCACATAACATCACCATGCAAATGCCTGATTCTCCAGAGCACATGCAGAGTCAGTCGCTGTTGTGTGAGAAGCACTGTGCCCCTGAAAGAACCCAGTCTGACAGTGGTTCCGTGCCACTGGTGGCATTGCCCGTCGCTCCGGCATTAGCCATGCTCACCGTCGATGCCAGCACAGCGGTCACCACCGCGGACTGGATTGCGCCAACCGTCACTCCGCCTCCCGCTGAAGTTCAGTTCTGCCGATACAGAGAATAGCCCCTGCTGTCCTGAGTGTTTTTCCGCACTCAATATTAAATGAAATTGTTTTGCCAGATTAATGGCCAGTTTTTATCTAATGACAGTATTGGAGTATTTCCCATGCGTGCAATTTTAAATGTATTTACCGCAAGTCTTTTCTTTATTTCAGCTTATTCTTTTGCCGATGCTATGCCAATGAATCACGATGCTATGGCGATGCAGCATAATATGCAGGCCTATGAATCCGAAGGCGTGATCACTCAGTGGCAGTCTGATCGCGTGGGGATTTCCCATCACGCCATTCCTGCGCTGAAATGGCCGGCCATGACCATGAATTTCCGTCTGCCGCCGGAGATCGCCGCCAACTCCCTGCCCGCCGGTACGCCGGTCACCTTTAGCTTTGTCAAAACTGAGTCCGCTTATCAGTTACAGACACTGACACCGCTGAAACGCTGACCGGGAGATTCACCATGTTGACTTTACCGCGCCATCACCGGATGACGTGGCAATGGCTGCTGGCTTTTGTGCCGGTCAGCGCGTTTGCCACACCCGTTACCCTGCCGCAGGCGCTGGTCGCTGCACAGGATTATTCCGCCGAGCTTTCTGCCAGTCGTCACCAGATCAATGCGCTGGATAACCGTGCCGATTCGGCCATGCAACTGCCGGATCCGAAGCTGAAATTCGGTATCGAAAACCTGCCGGTCAGCGGCGGCAACACCGACCGGTTTACCCGTGAAGGGATGACGATGGAACGTATCGGCATCATGCAGGATTACATCAGCAGCGATAAGCGCCAGCGCAAAGCCGACACGCTGCGTGCAGAATCCCGGGAAGTGGCGGCTACCCGCCAGAGTATCCGGGCACGTTTGCAACGCGATGCGGCACTGGCCTGGATGGAACTGGCTATCGGCGGGCAAACCGTCTCGCAATTACAAAAACTGGTGGACGAAAGTCAGCGCCAGATTGGGGTTCAGCGGGGCGGTGTCAGCAGCGGCAGTTCGCTGCCCGCCTCGGTGCTGGACGCGCACCTGACGCTCATCAGCATGCAAGACAAACTGACCGAAGCCGAACGGGATGTTCAACTGGCGCGCACCCGCTTAAGCCAGCTGACCGGCATCGATCAGCCTGAAATTAACGGTGCCATTCCACCTTTCACCGAACTTCCTCCACAGGCGTTACAGGCGACAAGCGTCGAACAACATCCTGAAATTATTCAGGCTCGGCGTGAAGCCGATGTGGCGCAGGCGAAATCCTCGCAGTCAGCCATTGCGGCGCTGCCGGATGTCGGCGTGGAAGTCTATTACGCCCATCGTGCCGACAGTTATGAAGATCTGGCAGGGGTGATGTTTACCGTCGATCTGCCGCTGTTTACCGCTTCGCGTCAGGATAAAGATCACGCCGCCGATCAGTCGATGGCAATGGAAAGCAATGACCGGCTGGCGCAACTGATGCGCGACCATCAGGCGCAGCTGACCAGTTTGCTGGCGCAATATCAGGCCGCCGCCACGTTATGGCAGCGGCAAAAAAACAACGTTATTCCCCTGCAACAGCAACGCATCAGCGTGATTCAGGCACAGTATCGCGCCGGAAAAAGCAGCCTGAATGACGTTCTCGACGCCCGCCGCAACCTGATCGACAGCCAGATTTCCGAACGCAATGCCGGGCTGGAAGTGGCCCGCTATTGGGTCGCCCTGCGCTATCTGGCCCCCCAGGAGATTCATTAATGACTTCCGCTAAAACTTACAGCCTGCTGGCCGTCGCCATCATGGCCGCACTCGCCGCCGGTTACGTGGCTGGCCGTCACAGCCCTGCAGCGCAAACGCAGGCTTCTGCTGCTCCGGCCGAACGCAAAGTGCTGTACTGGTATGACCCGATGACGCCCGGCCAGCGTTTCGATAAACCGGGCAAATCGCCCTTTATGGATATGGATCTGATGCCGCGTTACGCCGATGAAGCCACGGATGACGGCGGTGTGACGGTCAGCGCCCGTCAGCAGCAAAATCTCGGTATGCGCAGTGAAAAGGTACAGCGACGGATGATTTCCGCACCGCTTAATGTGTATGGCACGGTCAGCGCCGATGAACGCAGCCTGCGCACGGTCGCCGCGCGTGCGAATGGTTTAGTCGAAAAACTTTACGTCGCTGCCAGCCAGCAGCCTGTGAAAAAAGGTCAGAAACTGGCCACACTGTGGATCCCCGACTGGACCGCCGCGCAGCAGGAATATCTGGCCGTGCGTCAGCTTGGCGACCGCAGCCTGACCGCTGCCGCCCGTCAGCGGCTGGCTTTGCAGTTTATGCCGGAAGACATTCTGCGCCGCGTCGATAAAACCGGTCAGCCGCAAACCCGCATCGACGTGGTCGCGCCGGAAGACGGTTATATCAGCCTGCTTTCCGTGCGTGAAGGGGCGCAGGTCAGCGCTACACAGCCGCTGTTCGAACTGACCAGTCTGAAACAGGTTTGGATTGTGATGGATTATCCGCCTTCTGCCGCCAGTCAGATCCAGATCGGCGGCAAAATTACGGCCAGTGCCGACAGTCAGCCGGGCGAGGTATTTCACGGTACGGTCAGCGAATTGCTGCCGGATGTGGATGCCGTCAGCCGTACGCTGAAAGCCCGCGTAGTGATTGATAATCCGCAGGAAAAACTGCGTCCCGGCATGTACCTGAATTTATCGCCAGATGTCAGTGCGCAGACGGCGGTTCTGGCCATTGCGCAGGAAGCGCTGATCCAGACCGGCAGCCGCAATACCGTGCTGCTCGACGACGGCAACGGACATTTCACCCCGCAGAAGGTCACCATCGGCGTGACGCGTGATGGCTGGACGCAGGTACTTTCAGGCCTGGAAGAAGGTCAGTCTGTTGTCACCTCCGGGCAGTTCCTGATCGACTCCGAAGCCAGCCTGCGCAGCGCACTGCCTGCCACCGACGCCCCGGCGCCGGACGCGCACCAGCACGGAGGTGATTTATGATTGCCGCTGTGATCCGCTGGTCGCTGAAGAACCGGCTGCTGGTGTTACTCGCCGCGCTGATGATGGCGGGCTGGGGCATCTGGTCATTGCAGAAAGCGCCGCTCGACGCCCTGCCGGATCTCTCCGATGTGCAGGTGATCGTGCGCGTGAGTTATCCGGGCAAGGCACCGCAAATCATCGAAGATCAGGTGACCTATCCGCTGACCACCACTCTGCTGTCAGTGCCCGGCGCGAAAACCGTGCGCGGCTTTTCGATGTTCGGTGATGCCTATGTTTATGTGTTGTTCGATGATGGTACCGATCCTTACTGGGCGCGCTCCCGCGTGCTGGAATACCTGAGTCAGGTTCAATCCTCACTGCCCGCCGGAGCCAAAGCCTCGCTGGGGCCGGATGCCACCGGCGTCGGCTGGATCTATGAATACGCGCTGATCGACAAAACCGGCAAACACAGCCTCGAACAACTTCGTGCCCTGCAGGACTGGACGCTGCGTTATGACCTGAAAACCGTACCGAATGTCTCTGAGGTCGCCAGCATCGGCGGCATGGTGCGTCAGTATCAGGTGGTGGCCGATCCGCAACGGATGCGCGCCCGGGGCGTGACACATCAGCAACTGGTGACCGCGCTGCAAAACGCTAATCAGGAAAGCAGTGGCTCGCTGCTGGAAATGGGCGAGGCCGAATACATGGTGCGCACCTCCGGCTATCTGAAAAGTCTGGATGATTTCAACAATGTGGTCGTGACAGTCAACAGCGGTATTCCGGTGCTGCTGGCGGATGTCGCCACCGTCCGCACCGGCCCTGAACTGCGGCGCGGCGTGGCGGAACTTAACGGTGAAGGTGAAGTGGCGGGCGGCGTGATTGTTATGCGCTCGGGTAAAAATGCACTGGAAACCCTGAAGGCGGTGAAAGAGCGGCTACATGCCCTCGCCCGCACGCTGCCTGCGGGGGTGGAAATCGTGCCGGTCTACGATCGCCAGCCGTTGATTGAAAACGCCGTCGAAACGCTGTCGCATAAACTGCTGGAGGAATTCGCGGTAGTCGCGGTGGTCTGCGCGCTGTTTCTGTTCCATTTCCGCTCGGCGCTGGTGGCGATCATCACCCTGCCGCTCGGTATTCTCGGCGCGTTTATCGTCATGCATTATCAGGGGGTCAGCGCCAATATTATGTCGCTCGGCGGTATTGCGATTGCCATCGGCGCCATGGTCGATGCGGCGATTGTGATGATCGAGAATATGCATAAGGTGCTGGAGCAATGGCGGCACGATCATCCCGGCCAGCAGCCTGCGTCGGCGGATTACTGGAAGGTGTCTGAGCGTGCCGCCACGGAAGTGGGTCCGGCGCTGTTTTGCAGTTTGCTAATCATCACCCTGTCGTTTATTCCGGTGTTTTCGCTGGAAGCACAGGAGGGCCGGATGTTCTCCCCGCTGGCATTCACCAAAACCTACGCGATGGCGGTGTCTGCCGGGCTGGGCATCACCCTGGTGCCGGTACTGATGGGCTATTTTATTCGTGGCAAAATTCCTGATGAAAACGCCAGCCCGATCAACCGCTGGCTGATTGCCGCCTATCAGCCGGTGCTTTCTGCCGTGCTGAAACGTCCGAAAACCACGCTGTTATTCAGCGGCCTGTTCCTGCTGGTGTCTCTGTATCCGCTGGCAAAACTGGGCAGTGAATTTATGCCACCGCTCGATGAAGGCGACCTGCTGTATATGCCGTCGACGCTGCCGGGGATTTCAGCCCGCGAAGCCGCACGGTTGTTGCAGCAGACGGATCGGTTAATCAAAACTGTGCCCGAAGTCGCCAGTGTATTTGGCAAGGCCGGACGCGCCGACAGCGCCACCGACCCGGCGCCGCTGACCATGATCGAAACGACCATCCGCTTTAAACCGAGGGACCAGTGGCGACCGGGCATGACGCCGGACAAACTGGTGACTGAACTCGACAACGCGGTGAAATTGCCCGGCATCGCCAACGTCTGGGTGCCGCCTATCCGCAACCGTCTCGACATGCTGGCCACCGGCATCAAAAGCCCGGTGGGGATCAAGGTGAACGGCAATAACGTTGCACAAATCGAGCAGATCGCCCAGCAGATCGAGCATATCGTGAAACAGGTGCCGGGCGTGACCTCGGCACTGGCCGAAAGGCTGGAAGGTGGCCGTTACGTCGATATTGATATTAACCGGCGCGAAGCGGCACGTTACGGTGTCACGGTGGCTGAATTACAGTCGCTGGTCTCAACGCTGGTCGGCGGGGAAAATATCGGCGAAACGCTGGAAGGCCGCGAGCGTTATCCCATCAACCTGCGTTATCCGCGTGAGCTGCGCGACAACGTGCAGGCGCTGCGGGATTTACCGGTGCTGACCGCCTCCGGCGCACAGGTGCCGCTGTCGGCGCTGGCATCCGTCAACGTCACCGATGGCCCGCCGATGCTGAAAAGTGAGAACGCCCGTCTTTCAGACTGGATCTATGTGGATTTGCGCGGACGAGATTTGAAATCTGCCGTCGAAGACATGCAACAGGCGGTCAGCCAGCAGGTAACATTGCCGGAAGGGGTGACGGTCAGTTGGTCGGGGCAATTCGAGTATCTTGAACGCGCCACGGCAAAACTGAAAATCGTGCTACCGGTGACACTTTTGATCATCTTCGTCCTGTTATACGTGACGTTCAGCAGCGTGCGCGACGCCCTGCTGATCATGGCGACACTGCCGTTTGCCCTGACCGGTGGCGTCTGGCTGTTGTACCTGCTGAGTTTCAATCTGTCGGTCGCCGCCGCCGTCGGGTTTATCGCCCTGGCCGGGGTTGCCGCCGAGTTCGGGGTGATCATGGTGCTGTATCTGAATCAGGCGGTGCAACGTCAGCAAAAAGCCGGCGGGGATATGAGTGAGGCAGAACTGTGCGACGCCATTCACCACGGTGCGGTGTTGCGCGTCCGGCCAAAAGCCATGACTGTTGCCACTATCATGGCGGGTTTACTGCCGATCATGTGGGGCGGCGGAACCGGTTCAGAAGTGATGCAGCGTATTGCCGCGCCGATGATCGGCGGCATGGTGAGTGCCCCGTTGTTGTCGATGCTGGTGATCCCGGCGGTGTATTTGCTGATGCATCGGAGAAGGAATAAAAAAGTTTAAGGGAAAGCCCCTCCTCTTCGCAGCGGGGAGCCGAACGGATCATTCTTAGGGTTTTGTCCTGGCTCCTCCCCCTGCGAAGGGGGAGGTCGGGAGGGGGTTTTAAGGGCTAACATCTTGTCAAGGTATACTTCAACTTATTGATTTTTCTTTAATACCCACCCCAACCCTCCCCTTCGCAGGGGAGGGAGTCGACCGGATCATGCTTTGGATTTTACTCCTCAACCGGAACGATCCTCTCTGCCGGTTTCTCCAGAATCATCGTCTGCGTCTGACTCAGACTGATCCCCGCGGCCCGCAGCATCTTCAGGATTTCGTAAAGCAAATCACTGCGCGTACCGCTGACCATGCGCGGGCTGTTCACAAAACCTGTCACACTCAGCACAATTCCGGTCGGTCCCAGTTCTTTAAAGCTGACCGAGGCCGGTGGGTTTTCCAGAATGGATTCGTGCAAGTTGTAGGCTTCCAGCAGCAATGTCTTAACCTGTTCCGGGTCGATATCCAGCGGGAAGGTCAACGTGATAGTCGCCACGCCCTGCGCGTTACCCATGGTGGCGTTACGCACGTTCTGTGAAATCAATTGTGAGTTCGGCACAATCACGGTGGATTTATCGCTTAGCTGAATTTCAGTTGCACGGACATTGATACGGCGGATATCCCCTTCCACACCGCTGATACTGATCAAATCCCCCACTTTCACCGGCCGTTCGGTCAGCAGGATCAGACCGGAGATGAAGTTCTTCACAATCTCCTGCAAACCAAAACCGATACCGACCGACAAGGCACTGACGATCCACGCCAGTTTGTTCCATTCGATGCCCAGCGAAGACAGCGTCAGCAGGATGATCAGCACGTAGCCGACGTTGGTGAACAGCGTCACCAGCGAGGCACGCATACCGCGATCCATCATGGTTTTTGGCAGGAAATCGTTATCCAGCCACCTGCGTGCGGAACGCAAAATATACCAGCCGACCACCAGACACAGCACCGCGTTGACCGCGTGCGCCGGAATGATGTTCATGCTTTCGAGACCTTTACCGCCCCAGATATCGACGATTTTTGCCAGCAGCTCCAGCGGCGTCGTCGTGCCGAAAGTACCGTTAAGCAGCGCGACAGCGGCCATCAGCAGCAGTCCGGTTTTACCGATTGCCGAGAATAACGTGGCCGCCAGTGACAGGTGACGGTCATTGACGCTCAGCGTACTTTTGAGGATTTTGCCGCTGTGCGTGGTCGGCGCAAACAGACTCTCACACAGGTCCACGACAAAGTGGATCAGCAGATACAGGCAACTGACTACCAGCCCGATCCACAGCAGTTCGAAGGTCACAAAACGCGCCAGCGGAATATAACCAATCAGCAGCGCCATCAGAATGACAAACGCCGTCAGGCTTATCACCAGATGGATAAGCCCGGCCAGCGTGGAACGTGCTTCGGTCTGTTCCCCTTCGGCCTTCATCTTGCGACGCATACGGTTGATACGCACTGGCGCGATCAGGCAGTTGAGCGCCACGAGTAACGCCGCCAGTCCGTTGCCAAATAACGTTGCTGAGACGCTGGCACCGACCAGGTTATTCAGCTGTTCGATGATACCGAACAGGAAAATAAAGCCCGCCAGCAGCACCGGGAATGATGCCAGTGTTTTTGCCAGCGGATCGGCAATGCCCGGCAGACGCCACGACGGATGGTTATTGGAAAGTAATGCAATCCCCAGACCGGCGATCACGGCAGAGAAATAGGTCAGTTCAACCAGTTGTCCGGCAAATTCCGTCACCCACGGCGAGGTATCCGGCAGACGGGTGAAAATATACCCGAGCAACTGAACACTGATGCCAAGCGTCAGGGTGGTGCTCAGCGTAGTGAAACAGGCCAGAAAACTGCGACGGAAACGCCCCTGCGGCAACCAGCGCGGCAGGATCCAGTTCATCGGTCTGTCCAGCACGCGGCGACCGGCCAGGCCAATCACCAGCGCCAGTAACAGATAAATTGCGGTGCCGATGCGCCATTCCTCGCTCCACGCCTGCATCCACGCGTCTTTAACCTGCGAACCGAAGTCATCAAAACGCGCCGCATCATCATCGTTTGGCGTAATAAGCGGTGCCCAGAAATTCCCTCCGAGAATGCTGCCGGTATTGAGCGCAATCTGGGTTTTCAGTGCATCACGACGTAATCCGGCGATTTGCGAAGACAGGTTTTGCGCGCCAAGGGAGATGGCTTTGGTCTGCTCGATTTGCGTGGTCAGCAGCGTTTTGCTGTTGTTGAGCTTATTACGCTGGCTGATCACTTGCGGCGTTTCCGTGATCGTGCCCGGTGCAGGCGCCGGACCCAGCACGTCGAGCTGTGCCTGCACCTGCGCCAGATCCGGCGTCAGCGCACCCGTCAGCTTGTCGGCATCTTCGGCCAGTTTCTGCGCAGCATCAGTCAGGCCGGTAAATTTCTTGTCGGTTTTCGCCGAAGAGACCTGCTGTTTCAGCTGATCCAGACGCTTTTGTAATGCCGGTAACGCGGTCGTGACGTTCACTTTAACCGGTTGTTCCGCCGTGGCAGGCTGGCCTGTACTTTCGTCAGCCTGACTCAGCACCGGCGTTATCAGCAGACATGACAACAATGCCAGCAACAACGGCACTCTTAACATTTTTTGCATAGAAGGATGATTCCGGGAGTTCGGGAAATTATTGTTTGAAAAATCCGGCTAAGGATACGCTTTCTCGTGCCAAAAGGAGTAGGGATTTTCTGCTTCTCAGGCTGCGGTGCATAACCCTAAATCATTCGGGGTGCATCAGGGCAGCGACTGAGCAAATCCCCGGCAGCATACATAAGTATATGACCGGGGTTTGCGAACGAAGCTAACGCAGAGGCAGCCTGAGGGATGACGGTTAGTGCTGACCGAGCATCTGGCGAAGTATAGCCGCAGACTCCGCAGGCTGAAGCGCCAGAATGCCGGAGTACAGGCTGATGGAAATTTCGCACACTTTTTCGCGATCGACATCCGGTTTGGTCAGGTCATTAAACATCTGCAACTGTTCTCCGTACATACTGGCCAGGGCTTCACGCACCGGCACCATCATCTGCACCACTTTTTCCGTGCTCACAGGGGCAGGCATAACCGTTTGCCCGCTGCCGGTCGCCAGCAGTAAATCATTCATGGTGTCGAGATCTTTGCGGAACAGTTCCGGTGGCAGCACCTGTGCGGTATTCACGCCGCCGCTGACCTGCGGATAAAGGAATTTAAAGCAACTGCCGTCTTTGCGTGCCTGCAGCGTCTGCATTTCTTCCAGATTTACCTGCATCGCCTGGTTCACATTGGCGTCCGGTGCGTGGCTGATGCGTTGCGAGAGTAACAATGACACCATCGGTTTGACGGTATCAATGGCTTCCTGCTGCGGTTTACCCTCTTTCTTCATATTCAGGATATTGCTGCGGATCTGCGCATACAGTGCCGGTTCCTGCATTCTGATGGTGTTGTACAGCGGCAATTCGGCCAGCGCCTGATCGATTTTCTGCTCTTCACTGTTACCGGCAAGACGCGGTTTGATGACGCCCCCCCACAGCAGGTTACCGCCGATGATCAACACCAGAAATAAGATCACCGCAGGTACCCGGCCAATTTTGCCTTTTTTGTGTAATGCCCCGATCAGCGAGCCAATGACCGCACCGCTGATGCCCCACACCATCACTTCATTCCAGTTCATTTTCCTTTGCCTTCAGTAAACAATTTAGTGACTTCCAATCTGTGCGACCGCATCGCGGCTGGCGTCAATACGCGCCTGCCCGTGCAGTTCGTGCAATTTGCCCTGTCGCATTTCCAGCAGACGATCGGCGTGTTCAAAATAGTGATCATCATGGCTGATTGCCAGCACGGTTTTACCCATATCACGCAATTGTGGCAACAGCTCGCGGTAGAAGGTACGGCGGAACTGGGGATCCTGATCGGCCGCCCATTCGTCAAGCAGCAGGAAATCACGCCCTTCAGCAGCGGCCAGCAACAGCGCCACCCGTTTACGCTGTCCGGCAGACAGTTGCAGATTGGTCACTTCATTGCCGTTGAACTGGAGTTTTTCTTTCATTTTCAGGCGTTGCAGCCAGTCTTCCACCAGCAGCGGGTCCGGCATCTCGCCTTGCGGACCCATGAGCTGACCGAACAGGTGGAAGTCAGTGAACACCGCCGAGAAAATCTGCCGGTATTGTTCGGCGTTTTCGGCGGTGACCGGCACGCCGTCGAGCAGGATTTGCCCGGAACGCGGCTGATACAGGCCGGTCAGCAACATCGCCATTGTCGATTTTCCGCTGCCGTTGCCGCCAATCAAAAATACCAGCTCGCCACGGGTGATCGTCAGGTTCAGCGGACCGACGCCAAAACCAGCGCCCTCTTCTTTGCCTGCGTAACTGAAGGTCAGGTCGCGCAGTTCAAGGGTTTGCCACTTTTTCGCGACAATGGCGGGGGTAAAGGCTGCGTTATATTCCGCCAGTTTCAATGCTTTCAGTTTGCCAAAAGCCACCTGTGCGCTGAGCAGCGTCGGCAGCGCACCCACAGCCTGTAACATGGGTGTCCGCAGGAACAACAGCGTCAGGGAATAAGTAGCGGCAACATCGGTATCCGACCAGCCAAGCGTATTCGCCATGAAGAACACCAGGCCAATCGCGCCCAGCATCATGATATTCGACCAGTTCACGGCGCTCAGGTGGAAGGTGTCGGCGCGGATGATGTGATGACGATATTCTTCGGCATCTTTACGGTATACATCATCAAACAGATGGCGCGCACGCTCGCGGTTCAGCGCCAGCTCTTTGCGCCCCTCGATCACTTTCTGATAATCGGTTTGCAGTTTGTCTTCCGCATCACGCACTTTCGCCAGATGACGGTAAACATGCGACACCAGTTTGAAACCGCCGAAAATAGTGATCAACAGCCAGATGACCGTCACCAGCAGCATTTCCGGTGACAGCCAGGCCAGATATCCCGCACAGCCAAGGGTCAGGATAATCCCCTGCACCAGCTCCGGCAGGCGCACAAACGCCAGTGTGATGTTACGGATGTCGCTGCCCAGGCTGGCAAGCAGTTGCGCATTACCGATTTGCTCGATGCGTTCGATATCGGTATCGAGAATACGTTTAATGAACTGGCCACGCAGACGGTAAATGAAGTGATGACCGAGCACGGTCAGCGCCAGCTGAGAGCCTAACGTGACCGCCATCAGCAACAGAAGTAATCCGAGGAATTGCGGAAGAACCATCAGCGAGCCTTGGGTGGTTTCAATCAGTTTCAGATTGATAAACGCGATCAGCCCGATGCCCAGAACGGCGCTGAGCAGGCTCAGCGCCATCACCCCTAAAAACGGCCAGCGGTATTGCTTAAAGACAACACGTAACAACTCCATGAATTTTTCTCATTCTGAATGCAGGTAAATGATGCTGCACGCAGTTTAATGACACGCATTGTCATATCAAGAACAATTCTCATTTTACCCGCGTATCCTGGCGGATCACCATGCGCTCGAACTTACCGGCGACCACCAGATAGCCAAACATGCCGAGCAAACCGTGTGCGCCGACAAACCACAGCGCGAGGTTAAAGGAGCCGGTTGCCGCGACGATATAACCGATCACGACGGGCGTAATAATCCCCGCAACGTTACCCAGACAGTTAAACACCCCGCCGCTCAGGCCGATCATTTTCTCCGGCGCGGTATCTGACATCACTGCCCAGCCGATGGCCGATAAACCTTTGCCAAAAAATGCCAGCGTCATAAACGCAATCACCGCCGCATCAGTGGAAACAAAGTTACTGGCAAATCCCGCAGATTATCGCGCTGGCAGCTCAAGAATTGCCGGAAATCACGCTGGTAATGAAGGAAATGGTGTCGTCAGCCCAGCTTCAGGCACTGGCGGCGCGCACGCTGGATATCGGCTTTGTGCGCCAGCCGGTGACGTTATTTCCGCTGGCCTATCATTGCGTACTGCGTGAGCCTTTATGCGTTGCGTTGCCTGCTTCATCCGCGCTGACCGCCAAACCACGCCTCCGTCTGCGGGACTTTGCCGGACAACCTTTCATCATGTATTCCGCCAGCGAAGGAAAATACTTTTACGACTGTATCGCCGGGCTGTTTGCACAGGCCAACGTCGTGCCGCATTACGTGCAACATTGCAGCCAGACTCACACTATTCTCGGGCTGGTGCGCGCCGGTGTCGGGCTGGCGGCGTTCCGGCAACTGGTTATCGCGCACTGCACGGCAAGTGGCGCAATCGCAAGAAAAAAGCTGACAGTCCGCCGCTCGCTTCCTAAACTGAGGTAATGGATAAAGAACAAGAACTTCGCCGAAGTAAACGTAACGCGCTGGGGTTGCTGCTGGTTGCCGCCGCCCTGTTTGTCATCACCCTTTTCCTGCCGCCCAACTTCTGGGTGTCCGGTCTGAAAGCCATTTCCGAGGCCGCGATGGTCGGGGCAATGGCTGACTGGTTTGCCGTCGTGGCACTGTTCCGCCGCGTGCCGGTGCCGTTTGTCGCCTCGCATACGGCGATCATCCCTAAAAACAAAGACAAGATTGCCGATAATCTGGCGGTGTTCGTGCAGGAGAAATTCCTCGCGCCCGCCACACTTATCACACTGATCCGCCAGCATGACCCGGCGCGGATGCTGACAGACTGGCTGAACGCGCCCGACAACGCACAACGGTTTGCCAACTATGCCGTGAAGATGATCCGCGGTTTTCTGGACGTCACTGACGATCAGCGCATCGCCCAGCTTATCCGCCGTGCGCTGTACCGGGTGATCGACAAAATCGACCTGTCGGCGTCGATTGCCACCTTGCTGGAAAGCCTGACCAAAAACGGCCGCCATCAGGAACTGCTGGATCAGGCGATGGATCAGCTGGAAATCCTGCTGGCAAAAGACAGCACGCGGCAGTTTATCTCCGCGCAGATTGTCGGCTGGATGAAACGCGAACATCCGCTGACCGCCAAATTACTGCCCACCGGCTGGCTGGGGCGCAACGGCGCGGATATGGTCTCCAATGCCGTGAATTCCGTGCTCGACGATATGGGCAACGATAAAACCCACGCTTTCCGCAAAGGCTTCGATCGCTCGGTGCAAAGCTTTATCTGGAAGCTGCAAAATGACCCGGCGACCGCGCAGAAAGCTGAAGAGATCAAACAGTATCTGAAAGATGACGAAAAGCTGAATACGTATGTTTTGCAGCTGTGGGGCGATATGCGTAACTGGCTGAAAGAAGATTTAGAAAGCGAGGATTCGCGGGTGTTCGCCAAAGTCACCGAATCCGGGCAATGGCTGGGTAATGCGCTGGCGCAGGACGAAAAGCTGCGCCTCTCGCTGAATCAGCAGATGGAAAGTATTGCAGAGAAAGTCGCGCCGGAATTCGCCGAATTCCTGACCCGCCACATCAGCGACACAGTGAAAGGCTGGGACGCGCGCGATATGTCGCGGCAAATAGAACTGAATATCGGTAAGGATTTGCAGTTTATCCGCATCAACGGCACGCTGGTCGGTGCCTTTATCGGCCTGGTGCTTTACCTGCTGTCACAACTGCCGGTGGCGATTCCCTGGGTGATGGCGCGGATTTAAGGCGCCTGAACAACCTGTATTTTACCCCGGTTCTGGTCCTTAAAACCTCTTCTCAGACTCCCCCTTTGCAGGGGGAGTAGCAAAAAGCCAGGCCGGAAATAGCTCGACCGGCGCCCTCTCCTGCGAAGGGAGGGTTGGGGTATTAAAGACAAATGAATGAGTTAACGTGTGCATTCGCCTTACCACCCGCATGCCTCACTTTTCCCAAAGGCACAAGCCGATAATTACTTCACAGTTTTACTGAACGCATCCACCGCCAGAATGGCATTCGCCACATCTTCGGCGGACAGGTTGTGGTTCAGATTGCCCAGCGTATCGCCCTCGCCGCCTGCCAGCGCACCCACTTTCACCAGATTGGCGAAAGATTCGTTTTCCAGATGCATTTCTTTCAGCGTGGTTGGCATTTTGATGGCGCGGTAGAAGCGCACGTATTTCGCGATTTCTTCGTCCGGACGCTGTTCCAGCACCATCTGCGTCAATGTACCGTATGCCACTTTTTCACCGTGCGTCAGGTGGTGAATATCACCAGAGATCGCAGTAAAACCATTATGGATGGCATGCGCCCCCGCCAGACCGGCATTTTCAAAGCCCAGACCGGACAGCAATGTGTTGGCTTCCACCACGGCTTCAACCGCTGGCGTCACCAGTTTCTGCTCAACTGCGGTGTAAGCACTGTAGCCGTAAGTCAGCAGCGTTTTTTCGCAGGCTTCGGCAATGGCCATCCCGGCGATAGTCGGGTCGCCGCCTACCATAGACTGGGAATGGGAACGCAATACCGCCTGCGCTTCAACAAAGGTCGCCAGGCCGTCAGCGATACCGGAGGCGAACAGGCGTACCGGTGCCTGTGCGCAAACATGGGTATCCACCAGCACCAGATCCGGGTTTTTATTGTAGAAACGGTAGGATTCGAAAACGCCTTCATCGGTGTAGATAACCGACAGCGCACTGCACGGCGCATCGGTAGAGGCCACGGTCGGCACAATCACTACGTTTTGTTTCAGTTCATCTGCAATGGCTTTAACCGTGTCGAGCGTCTTACCGCCACCGAGCCCAACCACTACCTGTGTTCCCGCATCACGGGCGATACCTGCCAGACGGGTGATTTCGCTGGCAGAGGCTTCACCGTTAAAGCGCTCGTAGTGGAATTCTACGCCCGCTTTTTTCAATGATTTCTGTACGCGGTCACCGATAATTCCCCAAACAACATCATCAGCAATCAGGAATGATTTTCCCCCCAGGTCGGGCAGATAATCCCCTAACTCATCCAGTACACCGCTGCCCTGAACGTATTTTCTTGGCGAAGAGAAGATAAATTTACTCATGATAAAAACCTCTTTTCGTTGATAATGTGAAAGTGAATAACTCTCCGAGGGTAACGCAGCATGACAGGAAGCCCAACCCTTTTAATTCACATTAACAGCATGACTCGCAAAGAATTTCTTCAATTAATGCGGAAGTTTAAAATAATGAGGTAATTCATATTTGAACGATTTAATACCTCTTAATGATTATTAAAATTCGCATGATTCATCGCTGATAGATAAAGCGCAGTCTGTTAGCTTTTAACTATTGAATGCATCAATAAAAGCGACTTTCCCTTATCAGTAAACCCCGTAGAATTCATCGCATTGGCAGCACGTCGTAAGCAGTGGTCATTAGCCAGCTCGCTGTTAGCCATTCCATTAATATTTCTGAAATTAATAAGGAACAGCATGTACAACTTTCAGCGCTATAACGCCAAAGAACTGGCGCTTGCCTATATGAGCAGCAAACCACACGACTTTTCGCCGAACGAATTTTTACAACAGTTGAAAGAGATCGAGAAATCTTTCGACATGGCGCTGCGAAATCCGCAGCAGCAGCCACAGAACGGAATGTTGGTGAAGGCGTTTTGATTGCCATCTTGCCCTTCATCAGTTAAGTGTCGTGCGTTACCCTTGCTTTACCCGTGGAAGTATTTTGCACGTGCCTGTATTGGGTTCATCTGCAAAAATAAAATAGAAAAAAAGCAAAAGCCCCGAATAGTCGGGGCTTTTTGTATTTATTAATGACAACTCCCCTAAATCATTCAAGTTGCAGGAAGGCGGCAAACGAACGAATCCCGATGAGCTGACTAAAGTCAGTGATTCGGGTGAGCGAATGCAGCCAACGCACCTGCGGTTTGAAGGATGACGGGGACTACTTCGTCATCTGACGGTCATCAATGTACTTGCGTTTATCCGGCGCTGGCGGGAAATACTGATACAGCCAGGTTTCAGACAGCGCAGTCTGGCCGTTGCGCAGGAACATACGCAGCTCGACCGGCGCGACTGAATCGCTGTCAGGATACCAGTCAAACAGGATGCGGTAACCGTCGAACGGCTGCACATACAAAATTTCGATGTTTTTGATTTTACCCGCCGAGACGTTGATCACCGGCTCGATCCCTTTATCAGCAAAGGCTTTCAGCTCGCCACCAATGAAATCGATAGCAAAACGACGCGCCCAGACTTGCGGATAGTTCTCACCCGGCGCCCACCCTTCCGGGAAACCGCCCATACCGGTACGGGTCGCCAGCACATTCGCCAGCGGGCTGCGGTGAGGAGGTACGGAACTCCAGTACAGCTTATAGCTGAAACTAAATTCAGCACCGGATTTCACCGGTGTTTCCGGTTGCCAGAAGCACACCACGTTATCCAGGGTTTCACCCGTAGTCGGGATTTCCATCAGATTGACGGCGCCCTTCCCCCAGTCCCCGACCGGTTCTACCCACAGGCTCGGACGCTTGTTGTACCAGCCAATCACGTCCTGATAATTATTGAATTCATGGTCAAGTTGCAACAGACCAAAACCTTTCGGGCTGTTGTCGCTGAAGGCGTTGAACTGCAATCGCTGCGGGTTGTTCAACGGGCGACAAATCCACTCACCGGTACCGGTCCACATTTCCAGGCGATCAGAATCGTGGATTTGCGGGTGGATGGTGTCGCAACGGCCACGTTCACTGGTGCCACAACTGAACATGCTGGTCATCGGAGAAATGCCCAGTTGTTTGATATCTTCGCGGGCATGCAGATGGTTTTCAATTTCCATCACCACACGGGTCGGTTCGCAGTGGATCACGAATTTATACGCGCCGGTAATGCTCATGCCGTCCAGCAAGGCGTAAACCGTAAAAGTCGTGTCGCCAGGTTTTGGCGTATCAAACCAGAATGCGGTGAAATCAGGGAATTCTTCCGGCTGATCGGTAAAGGTATCGACCGCCACACCACGGGCTGACAGGCCATATTGGTAGGTATCATCTACTGCACGAAAATAGCTGGCACCGAGGAAGGAAACCACGTCGCGGCGCGTCAGTTCAGGGGCTTTATTGACTTTAAAACCGGCGAAACCAAGATTTGAGAAGCCTTCCAGTTGTTTGGTATCCACACCGGCATCGTGATAGTTAAACAATTCAGGGCGGAAATGGATTTCGCGCGCCATGTGTTTCACCGGATCTACAGAATACATGCGCACGCGGCGTTTGAAGCCCATGCCGACGTGAAACAGTTCCACATCAAGCTGACGGTCAGGCAGACCATTCCACAGCGAATGTGCATGATCATACTGAATCGCGTTGTAGGCCTGTGGCGTGAGTTCAGCCAGCGTCTTCGGCAACGGCTGCGGCGCGCCACCGTAGGGCTTGTCCGCCAAATCTTTCGCCATTTTTTTCAGCGCGTTGAAATCAAACGGCAATTCGCCGCCGTCTGCCACATTCGCCTCTGCCGCTTCTGCGGAACGGGTGAACAGTGTGGACATAGCCGGCACACCACACCAGGCGGCGAATGCCATAGATGCTTTAATAAATGCTCTTCGTTCCATGCCAGAATCGTTTCCTGTACTGGGCAAAAAAATCCGGGGGCTTCGTCACAAAAACGCAGTCCCCGCGTATTCAGAATTTTCGACCCTAAGGCTAACGTAAAATTCACAAGCCGAGTACAAGAAATTGAATGCATTCAGCTAATATTTCACTTGAAAAAGTTAGCGCTTATGACAGTGCTCATCCCCCGTATGACAGGGGATGAGCCGGTTTTCAGAAACGCCGGTTTTAGCCGTAATTCCTGCCCTGTTGAGGTGCGTAATCCCCCGGTGACTTTAGGAACATTCTGTTACCGGAAGGTTACTATCACTCATGATTCAGCGTGTTATCCGCGCCGGGTTAGCACGCCTTTGTGTCCGCCCTGCTATGCTGAAATCTCATCGCTTTGTGATTTTTTGTTTTACTGCAAGAGGTTTCAGCATGTCCGATGAACTGATTCAGGAGAAAGCCCGTGCGCTATACGCGCAGTTAACCGGCAAAATTTCACTCCCCTGCACGCTCCATGTCAGCGGTGCCGGAAATCTTCCCTCTTATTATCCGGTAACCCCGCTGATTGCCGCCTCTGTTGCGCTGGCAGGAATCGCAGTGTCGCAACTGGTCGCCCTCAGAAACGGCAAACACGATGCCGTAACCGTGGATCGCCGTCTGGCCTCGCTGTGGTGTAAAACCAGTATCCGGCCTGACGGCTGGGAAATACCGCCAGCCTGGGACAGTCTGGCGGGTGATTACGCCACGGCAGACGGCTGGATCCGTTTGCATACCAATGCCCCCGCGCACCGTAAGGTAGTTGAAACACTGCTCGGCAAAGCGGAAAACCGCGAGGCGCTGGCGCTGCGGGTGGTGATGTGGAAAAAAGCAGCACTGGAACACGCCGTGGTGCGGGCGGGTGGATGTGCCGCGCAGATGCTCAGCCCGGAAGAATGGCAGCAGCATGTTCAGGGAAAATCGCTGATTGCGGAACCTCTTTTTCAGCATGCGTTGTCCGTTAAAGTGGCACCGCCGCATTGGGAATTATCCCCGCAACAGCCGCTGGCGGGCGTGAAAGTACTCGATCTGACACGGATTATCGCCGGGCCGGTGGCGACGCGTTTTCTCGCAGGACTGGGCGCGGATGTATTACGCATTGATCCCTTTGGCTGGGATGAACCCAGTCAGGAAGCGGATGTCACGCTGGGTAAACACTGTGCGCGGCTGAACCTGCATAACCCGCAGGACCGGCACCGTTTCGAAGAATTACTGCGGGACGCGGATGTGATTGTGCATGGCTATCGCGCAGGCGCGCTGCACAAACTGGGTTACGGCAGTGAACAGCGTCGCGCGATTGCGCCAGGGCTGGTGGATGTGTGCCTGAATGCCTATGGCTGGAGCGGGCCGTGGCGCGAACGGCGCGGGTTTGACAGTCTGGTGCAAATGAGCTGCGGGATCGCTGAACAGGGAATGCAGCGTTCCGGTCGTCACAAGCCTGTTCCGCTGCCGGTTCAGGCGCTGGATCACACTACCGGCTATCTGATGGCTGCGGCAGTGCTGCAGGGTTTGGCGCAACGTATGGAAACCAGTCAGGGCAGCGAATGCCGCCTTTCACTGGCACGTACCGCCCGCGAACTGATGGAAAATGGCACCTTAGCAGAAAGCGGCGAACCACTGATTGAATCCGCGGATCCGGCCGACTTTTTGCCCGAACAGGAACGTACGGTCTGGGGCAATGCCCGGCGTTTGCTTCCTCCTGTTCGTCTGGAAAATACGACATTACACTGGCGCTTCCCGGCTTCACCGCTCGGCTCTGCCCCCGCCAGCTGGCGTTAAGTCGTCAGAGAAAATGCCGCCTTGCGATACTGCAACGGCGTTTTGCCGATCATCTTTTTAAAACGGGTAATAAAATACGGCGCGTCAGTAAATCCGCATTGCAGTCCGATTTCTTCGACCGAACGGTCGGTGGAACGCAGTAATTCACATGCCCTTTTAACCCGCCGGGTGGCAAGGTAATCCTGAATGGAGCCCCCGGTTTCCTGCCCGAAAACCCGCGAGATATAACTTTCTGACAACCCGATGGCCGCTGAGAGCTGCGCCAGAGAAAACTTCTGCACGTAATTTTCTTCAATCCACTGCATCACTTTAGAGGCCGTTGTCCGGCTGATGGTTTTCGGCATTGCGTCCTCTGCGGGCATAAAGGCCATCAGTTGCAAAATCAGTAGGGTAATTTCTTCCCACTGATCGGCCTGCGCTTCAGACAACTGATTGAACTGCTCGAGAATGACTTCTATATGGCTGGCATGTTCGCTGAGATCATAAATGTGTGCCGCGCGGTCGGCATCCCACAAACTTGCGAACCGTGCCCGGCGTTGCGGGAACGATTGCAGGCAGCCATCCAGCAACTGGTGGTCCAGATGAATGGTAGTGCGCAAATACAGGTTCTTTTCACCGGATTCGACAAACACTTTGTGCAGTTTAAAAGGCGGAAAGACAAACAACCGTCCCGGGCGCAACGTGTATTGCTGATTATCCACAATGACAATGCCGTAACCCTGACTGACGAAAAGTAACTCCAGACACTGATGCCAGTGGAAATAATTAGCACTCCCACGGTTCATCCGGTTAAAAGAAACCTGACGTTCATTAAGGGCAATGCGTTCCAGATAATCAGATACCGGCATTCCTGTTTTCCTCAGTTCATTTTTACGCCATTAACGGCAAGGACAACAAAACACAATTTTCAGTCAGTTTTTTATAATTTAAGCCGTTTTAATCGTGGTTTGGTAATCACAATTTCAAAAATCACGCCATTCTGTGAAGCACGTAACAATCAGCGATTTTCAGTTCTCTATATTTCACTCGCAGCACAAAGAATTGAAATAATATTTCAAATTAATAAACCCTTATTTTCTGCTTCCCTCACATCACCGGGAGAGTTTTTATGACGCCGAAAAAAGTGAACATCAATAATCCGTTACAGACCCGCGATGATGTGCAGCATCTCTTGCAAGAATTGCTCGCGGCGGTGTCGCCTTATACAGAAGAAGGCAAAAGCGGAATCAGTCTGGGCAATTCCACCACCCATTACGGCAAAGAGATTGCCAAAATGGAAGCGCTGTCACGCATGTTGTGGGGAATATTCCCGCTGCTGGCGGGTGGCGGTGAATGTGAAGATTTGCCTTTTTATCTGAATGCCATTCGTTTCGGTACCGATCCGCAGCATCCGCAATACTGGGGAAAAATCCGTGATTTTGATCAGCGCTGTGTGGAAATGGCGGCGTTTGGCGTCGGGCTGACGCTGCTGAACAAGCAATTGTTGCAGCATTTCAGCGCGCAGGAGCAACAGAATCTGGCTGACTGGCTGAATCAGGGACGTGATGCCACCATCCCGAATAATAACTGGAATTTCTTCCCGGTCATGGTGCAGATGGGTTTTAAAGTCTCCGGATTACCCTGGGATCAGGAAGCCGTGGCGGCCCGATTTGCGCTGATGGAAGAATATTATCTGGGCGATGGCTGGTATTCCGACGGTCCCGGCAGGCCGCGTGATTACTACATTTCGATGGCGTTTCATTATTACGGGCTGCTGTATGCACAGAATATGGCCGATGTGGATGCGCCGCGTGCGGCCATGTTACGTGAACGCGCACAACGTTTCGCACAGGATTTCATTACGATGTTTTCAGCAGGCGGCGCGGCGGTGCCTTTCGGACGTAGCCTGGCTTATCGTTTTGCCGAAGCGGCGTTCTGGAGTGCGGCGGCGTACAGCAAACTGGAGGTGTTCAGCCCGGGTATTATCAAGGGGCTGATTTTGCGTCATTTGCGTCACTGGCTAAAAGAGCCGATTTTCGACCGCGACGGCGTGCTCAGCATTGGTTACCACACACCAAATCTGGTGATGGCTGAAGACTATAACGCGCCGGGTTCACCTTACTGGGCATGCAAACTGTTCCTGGTGCTGGCATTGCCGCCGGACGATGCCTTCTGGCAGGCAGAAGAAGCCCCGCTTCCCGCACTGCCCGCGGCTTACTGTATTCCTCATGCCAGTCAGATCCTGACCCGCGATGCCGAAGGCCAGCATGTCGTGATGCTGACATCCGGGCAGCTTGAGCTGAATAACTTTGTGAATACCGAAGCCAAATACACCAAATTCGCCTATTCCAGCCAGTTCGGATTCACTTTAGATCGTGGCAGGTACGGGCTGAATCATGCCGGTTGCGATTCAATGCTGATGTTCTCGGAAAGTGACGGTTATTTCCGCGGACGCCGGGACTGTGCAGAGACGCGGATCACCGGCGAGATGATTTACTCCCGCTGGCTGCCGTGGCACGACGTTGCCGTGCGTACCTGGCTGATCCCCTGCGGCGACTGGCATCTGCGCGTTCATCACATCGAGAATCAGCGTCCGCTGGAGACGGCCGAAGGCGGTTTTGCGGTAATGCAGGAGCCTTCAACGCAAACACAGCTGTCGGCAGAAAAACATGGTGTGACGATCACGGCACGCAACGGCGTCAGCCGGATTGTCGCACTTGAAGAAAGCGAACCACGCGAAGCCTCCGCCGTTATCACCCCGCCCAACAGCAGCATTATGTTCGCCGAAACCGCCGCCATTCCGGTGCTGAAATCGTCACTGCCTGCCGGTTCTCACTGGCTGATATGCGCCGTATGTGCGTCTGCTACCCGTGATATCAGCGCGCTGGCCGGGCCGGAAGTCAGTCGTCAGGGGCAACAATTGCGCTGGCAATATCAGGGTAACAGCGGGCACATCACGTTAGGTTAATCCTCAGGATCCGTTTCAGGAGTCACTATGAAAGCCATAAAAACAGCCAGTAAAACGGCTTACTACAAAATGAGCAGCTTTATATTCCTGTATTTCTTCACCTGGTCTTCAAGCTTCGGGCTATATGCCTTATGGCTGGGGCAAAAAGCCGGACTCGACAGTGTCAGTATCGGTACCGTGTTTGCCGTTAACGGCGTGTTCGCGGTGATCATGAAGCCGGTTTACGGCTATATCATGGACAAAATCGGCATGAGCAAATCTCTGCTGTACTTTGTCGTGCTGGTTTCTGCCCTGATGGCACCGTTCTTTATTTTCGTTTATCAGCCCCTGCTGGACAGCCATCTGATGCTCGGGATTATCGTCGGTGCGCTGTATCTGAGCCTCGGCTGGTACGCCGGTGTCGCAGCATCCGAATCTTACGCCGACCGCTTCAGCCGCCTGTATCACATGGAGTTCGGGCAGGTCCGCATGTGGGGTTCGCTGGGCTGGGCGCTGGCCGCGTCGTTCTCCGGCGTGCTGTTTAATCTCTCCCCGGCCTGGAACTTCGGGCTGAGCAGCGCCACCTCGCTGGTCATGCTGGCGGTGCTGTTGTCGCTGAAAATCGGTGATGAAGAACTCAAAGATAACGACGTGATTTCACAACAAAAGATCGTGTTCAGCGATGTGATTTTACTGCTCAAAAACCGCAAGTTCTGGATGTTCTCGCTCTATGTCGCCGGTGTGGCGTGGATGATGTTTGTCGCCGAACAGCAATTTTCACGTTATTTCGTCACCTTCTTCGACACTAAAGAGCAAGGCAACGCCTGGTACGGTTATCTGAGCACCGTGCAGTCCGGCCTCGAATTCCTGATGATGATGGTGATCCCTTTCCTGGTGAATTATTTCGGCGCCAAGAAAAGCCTGCTGCTGGTCGGTGCACTGGTGGGATTACGCCTGATTGCCTCCGGGCTGACCAACGATCCGCTGCTGATTTCCATTATCAAGCCGTTCTACGGGCTGGAAATCGCGCTGCTGCTGGTGTCAGTGTTTAAGTACATCGCCGAGCATTTCAGCAAACGCGTCAACGCCACCATGTATCTGCTGGGCTATCAGGCCATGATTTATGTCGGCTCGATTGTGGTCGCCCCCCCTGCTGGTTACTTCTACGACCGCATCGGTTTTGAACACACTTATCTGATTATGGGCGGTATCGCACTGTGCTTTACGCTGATTTCCGCCTTCACGTTATCGGCCTGCCACAGCCTGCGCTCAGGCACACCCGTACCGGCTGAACAGGTTGAAGTTGAAACTATTGGAATGGAAAGGGAGAAGGTATGACTATCACCATCGCGAAAGAGACGTTGTTACCCGTGGAACTGAATCAGCTGGATAAGATCGCCTTTGCACAAAAAATGCAGCGCGCGCGCCAGACGGTGCTCAGCAAAATTTCCCGCAATCTGGAGAAGTTCGGCAATAAGTTCCCGGCGGAAACCTGCGAAAACGGCCATTACCCGCTGACAGAGAATGTGGAGTGGACCACCAGTTTCTGGACCGGTCAGCTATGGCTGGCATGGGAAATGACCGGCGATGATCGTTACCGGCTGGCGGCAGAAAAACAGGTCACGTCGTTTGGTAACCGTATCGCCAACCGCATTGATACCGCGACGCATGACCTCGGTTTTCTCTACAGCCTCTCATGCGTCAGCGCGTATAAACTGACCGGCAACCGGCAGGCGCGCGGTTTTGCACTCCTCGCAGCTGAAGCGCTGATGGAACGTTTTAATACCCAGGCGAAAATCATTCAGGCGTGGGGCGATTTAAATGACCCGGAACAGGCTGGCCGCATGATTATCGACTGCAATATGAATCTGCCTTTATTGTACTGGGCGAGTGAGCAAACCGGTGAACCGCGCTTCGCCGAGGCTGCCCGCGCCCATGCAGAACAGGCGGCGAAATATATTGTCCGCCCGGACGCCTCGACCTATCACACCTATTACATGGATACCGTGACCGGCGAGCCGCGTTTTGGTAATACGCATCAGGGATATGCTGATGACTCCTGCTGGTCACGGGGTCAGGCCTGGGGCATCTACGGTTTTCTGCTCAGCTATCGTTATACCGGCGATGCAGATCAGGTTGAGCTGTCACGGCGTCTTGCGCATTATTTCCTTAACCGCTTACCGGAAGACGATGTCTGCCACTGGGATCTTGCACTGCTTGGCACCAATGCCGTTCGCGACAGTTCGGCTGCGGCTATTGCGGTCTGCGGCCTGCTGAGTCTGGCCACCGCGCTGCCAGCCACCGATGATAAACGTGCGTGCTATGAAGAAATGGCGCTGCGCATGATGGACTCACTGACTGAGAATTATCTTACCGGTGATCAGGAGGATTGTGACGGTTTGCTTAAGCATTCTGTCTATCACATGGCGAGCGGTAAAGGCGTAGATGAGTGTTGCAGCTGGGGGGACTATTTTTATGTCGAAGCGCTGACACGCGTGACGCAATGCTGGCAGTCCTACTGGTAATCTCTGTGACGCAGTGTTTACGCACTGCGTCCGCTTTTCCTGCCATTTTCATTCGTGAATTGTTTTTAAGCATACGCAGGGTTATCAGCATATTGTTATGTCTTCAAGAGTGTTACTGTAACATCATAATCAATTAGCTTTTCTTCTATGTCCTTACATCCATTAAGAATAGTCTTAATTCGAGTCATTTTTTTGTTCAGTCACAAAATAAATTGTGACATAAACCAAATTTACCAAACCCCTTCCTACCTCTTACGGGGTAAAAAAATCACTTCCAACCGGACAGATTTCATGCAAAAAGTAGAGTCAGCATGCAGTTTGTGCCTTTTGTGCTGACACCAAAGAATCCAATCATTATGCAGAACAGGGATGTCCTATGGGGACTTACTATGCAAACGATAATCTTGGATCCATGCCGGTATACGCGTCTCGGATTGCAACAATTTCTCGCCAGTGAACAAGACATCAGTTACGTCAGCCATTTTGAGCAGCTTCTCAATGGTTGCAGCAAACTGAATCCTTCCCTTGTTTTTATTAACGAGGATTGCATATCGCCTCATTCAGGTAATAAAGAGCGTCTGGGAGAACTGATCACCGAATACCCTGATACGCTGTTTTTTATTTTTATGTCCCGTACGCGTATTCATTTTGAAGAGTATATTTTTGTGCGTAAGAACGTGATTATCACGTCGAAATCCATTAAGGCCGATACCCTTAAGCAGTTAATCAATCATCCGTTATTGCCGCAGTCGCAGGATCCTGCCAGCAGCGGAATGCTCGATACCCGGCCCGTGATGCTCAGCCGTTCTGAATCAGCGATGCTCAAGATGTGGATGTCCGGCAACGGTACCATTGAAATATCCGATAAATTACAAATTAAAACCAAAACGGTGTCTTCCTATAAGGGAAATATTAAAAGGAAAATAAAATCACCGAATAAACATATTATTTATCACGTCGTCCGTTTATGTGATCAGCTTACCAACGGCATCTACGTCAATTAACCCCCCGCCCCTCTCTTTCGGCCTCCTGCTACAGGCTACGCAACGGTGTGGCCTGTAGAAATCGTCGTTAATCTCTGAAAATGAGATCTCCGCCACAAATATAAACTGAATCCCTGCGCCGGAATGCCGATGACACCCTATGGCGTTTTTTTCGTCAAGGCCGGACTTGCCCGCTGGCAATGCCTTTATCGCTGTCACTGACCGCCCGGAACAGGCGGTATACAGGATCAATTGAGCGGAACAAAATAAAATGGATACTCCTACACAGTTAACGACCAGAACCTCCTTTATCAGCAATATTCGCCTTGTTACCCTGATTAGCCTGATTCTTACCGGGATCCTTTTCCTTTTTGCTGTGTCCATCGGCACCTCCGGTTTCTTTCTGAAGCAAAGTAATGCCGCGCTGGCAAACGCCACCCAGGAGCTGCAAATCCGTCTGGCGCTTTCCAACAGTTCAAACCATCTGCGTACCGCACGTTTGCTGTTGATTCAGGCCGCTGCAGCCGCGCGTATTGGCGATCAGGATGTGTTTAGCCAAAACCTGAAGGACGCTGCCAGCCGCATTAAACAGTCACAAACCTCGTTTGATATGTATATCAACCGGCCAAATAAAACCGATAAAGATCGGGCGCTCGATGAACCGCTGAAAAAAGCCTACGACGCCTATCTGACTCAGGGCATGGCGCCGATGCTGGAATCGGCCAAACAGGCACATTTCGAAGAAGTGATTTCTCAGGAAGCAGAAACAGTACGTGGCCTGGATCTCGCCAATAACGTCCCGCTGCTGGCGGCGATTGCCTATCGCACCCAAACCGCTAACACCATCAATGATAAAGCGCAGCGCAATGCCGTGCTCGGTTATACCCTGATGGGCGGCGGGTTCCTGCTGGCGCTGGTCCTGACCTTCATCACTTATCTGGTCATGCGCAAAGTGATTATTCATCCGCTGAACCGGATGGTGATGCGCATTCAGAAAATTGCCGAGGGAGATCTGACGCAGCCCACCCGGGCACATGGCCGGAATGAAATCGGCGTACTGAGTAACAACGTAGATCAAATGCAACGCTCGCTGGCGTCAACGGTGCTGACCGTACGTGAAGGCGCGGTGTCTATTTATCAGGGGTCGACAGAAATTGCTTCAGGCAATACCGATTTATCATCGCGAACCGAACAACAGGCGGCGGCACTGGAAGAAACGGCTGCCAGCATGGAACAGCTGACGGCTACGGTGAAACAGAACTCCGAAAACGCCCACCACGCCAGCAAACTGGCCGCCGACGCCTCCAATAAAGCGCAAAAAGGCGGGAATATTGTGGCGGAGGTTGTCAGTACCATGGATAAGATTTCCCGCAGTTCGACCAAAATTGCTGAAATCACCAATGTGATCAACAGCATCGCTTTCCAGACAAACATTCTGGCGCTCAATGCCGCCGTGGAAGCGGCACGCGCCGGTGAACAGGGGCGCGGATTTGCGGTGGTGGCCAGCGAAGTGCGCAGCCTGGCACAACGAAGTGCACAGGCAGCGAAAGAAATCGAAGCGCTGATTGAAGAATCCGTCGATTACGTCGGCGAAGGCAGCATTCTGGTGGGCGATGCAGGTGACACGATGTCAGAAATTGTCACCGCGGTCAGCCATGTGACGGACATCATGGGTGAAATCGCTTCCGCATCGGATGAACAAAGTCGTGGGATCAGTCAGGTCAGCCAGGCGGTGTCGGAAATGGATGGTGTCACGCAGCAAAACGCCTCACTGGTGCAGGAAGCCTCAGCGGCGGCAGCGTCACTGGAAGAACAGGCCGCGCGCCTGACACAGGCTGTCGCGGTGTTCCGTCTGGATGGCAACACACGCAGTGCGCAGCCACAGTCCCCGGCATCATCCCGCGCCCTGCCCGGCCCGGCTTCCCGTTCGTCAAAAGGGGTGAACGATGAGCCGAACTGGGAAACGTTCTGATAGTCGCGTCAGCGTTATTCCTGACGGGCAATAAGTAAAAAAATACCGGTGGCAAATCTTCTGCCCCGGTATTTTTTTATTCGTAACGGATGTAGCGTAACGTTATTCAGAACCTTCACGTGGTTCGACAAACGTGCCGTCTTTGGTGTCGCCTTCATTGAAGAACCAGATGCCCGCCGGATATTCCTCCAGTGAAACCAGATACATGACGCCTTCGTAAAACTCCTCTACGGCTAATACTTTACCTTCGCGGCGCGGCCCGCCGTCGGTTTTCACTGTCACAAGATCATTAACTTTCATCAGGTTATCCCATGGTTTTCAATTATGATTATTGTAGTACAGACCACCGCACAAAGGCATGGCATGAAAGGAAAGATAATGCGAAACGGTAAAATACCCCTGCGGGACTCCTTTTCATTTTCTTAACGAATTGAAGCAAGAATCCTGACTTTCATTTTCTCTATACTGGCGGTGTGCTTACCCCCCGAGGAAGTACATAATGAATGTCATAAGAAATATTTTGCCCGCCGTTATGCGGGCTTTTTTTTATCTTTTTGCCAGAGACCGCCGGATAAAACAGCAGACGCTCGCAGAAATGACAAACGGCGTATCAACGATACGGTTAACTGACAAGGGGTTAATGACAAACAACAGACGTAAAAAAACCCGCGCATGCGGGTTTTTGTCATCTGTACTTTTATCGCTGAAACAGCGGTAAAGTAAGATTAGATAGCGGTAACGTTAGCCGCAGACGGACCTTTAGCACCGTTCTCGATAGTGAACTGTACGTTCTGGCCTTCAGCCAGGGTCTTGAAACCTTGATCCTGGATAGCGGAGAAGTGTACGAACACATCTTTGCTGCCGTCAGCAGGAGTGATGAAGCCAAAGCCTTTAGACTCGTTAAACCACTTAACCTGACCTTTCATCATTGACATAAGAATTACCTTTTAAAAATAAATTTCGCCACCATGGGCATGTTATAGCCGGATTTCAGTCGTTACTTATGGAGGCACTAAGAAGGAAATTCGTCAGAGCAGGGTTATCATGGATAACGCTTTAAATTGGAACAACTTTACTCAGGATGTCGTGCATAAATAGGTCTGTACCACAGGCCGGTATGTATTTACTCATGACTGCCCTTTAATAGCAACTCTTTTTAATGCAATGCTGCGGTAAAGCGCGAAATTAGTCTAATTTTGTACCGAACAGTTCAATAGATGTACAATTATCAGGCTATTTTTCAACAGGTTGTGGTTTATCGGCCGCTAAGACCGCTCCGCAATGTGCGCAAAATTTTGCATCTATTTCATGGCCAGAATGCAGACAAGTCTGACAAGAACGGGCAGCACGCCCTTTTTCCAATTCCTGCGACATATAAGCCGTTAAAATCCCGGTCGGCACGGCAATGATCGAATACCCCAGCAGGATCAGCACCGACGCAAGCATTCTTCCCAGTGCAGTATGCGGTGTAATGTCCCCGTATCCGACCGTCGTCAGCGTCACCACGGCCCAGTAAACAGACGCGCCCAGCGACGTAAATCCGCCGTTGCCGCCTTCGGCAGCAAACATCAGCCCGCCGAAAAGACAAAGAATAATGGCGACAAAGCCAAAGAAGATGCAGAGCTTACGTTTCGCACGCATCAGGCTGCGCCATAAAACCCCGGCGTCGCTCATGTAGCGCAACAATTTCAGTACCCGCAGCACACGTAAAATTCTCAGCAGGCGGATGAGGATCTCCAGATTCCCCGCCCCCGCGAAGGAAGGCAGCATCCACAGGATGTACATGGGCAGAATGGTGCAGAGATCGATAATGCCGAAAAAACTCACCGGATAACGGGTTTTGCGCGGCGAACAGACCACCCGTAAGACGTATTCCACCGTAAAAAGCGCGGTAAACCCCATTTCGACCAGGCCGAACAACGGGATGATATTGGGTGTCGCCGGAAACAAGTCATATGCACTGGATTCGATAAACAGCAGCAGAACGCTGAGCAGTGACGCCAGGACCCAGAATATTTCCATCCGGCGGCCGCTGCGGGTGCGGTGTTCAAATAAAAGGGCATAACAGCGGCGTCGGGCTGACGCAAAAAAGCGGTAATCCTGAGACATAACCGGCACCAGCAAAAAGGAATTATGGCAAGAATAGACGCTTTTCATCGCCCGCGCCTGCGGACAAAAAGTCCAAAAAAAACGCCGGTCGCACAAGGTATTGGTGAAATACACTGTGCGACCGGCGTTGACTGACGCCACGGAGAATTAATCCATTAATTCAGACACCGCGTGACGAACATATGCCGTGATTTGCGCGACGTCGTCTGCGTCTGCACTGCCGCCGCCAATCGACCGCACGGTATTCTCCAGATGGCCGATATCCTGTTCAACTTTTTTGGCAATCTGCACTTTAACAATAGTGTCGACTGAAGAGATAAAAGCCCGCATGACGGCTTTCAGCGCGAAAATCTCACCGAAAGAATCGTACGCAGGTTTGTCAGAGGCCGCTGGTTGAGCAACCCGTGGTGGCAAGTTTTTCAGCCTGTCCACATGTTCAATCATCAGATCCATGTCTCTGATGAGTTCGTCAAAACTCTTAGCCACTGGTTTTCCTTCGCCCGGCGAAAGGCAGCAGGATACCACCGCGCTTTCAAGCCGAGAAGTCACAGAAACGTGTAAAGAGTAAATTTCGCCACAATGCGCCCGCCCTGCCGGGTTCTTCTACACAGAGAGTCGTAAGCCGGACAGGCGCATCAGGTCGCTATTTAGCTGCTTATTTAATCAACGCAGCGCAATACGGCCTTTCAGGCGTTTTTCAATGACGCCATATCAACAACAAAGCGGTATTTCACGTCGCTTTTCAGCATGCGTTCGTACGCGCCGTTGATGTCCTGCATGTCAATCATTTCCACATCACAGGAAATGTCATGCTCAGCACAGAAATCCAGCATTTCCTGGGTTTCAGCGATACCACCGATCAGGGAACCGGCGACGGTTTTGCGGCCCATAACCAGTTTGCCGCTGTGCAGCGCAGGCTCGACTGGCTCAATCAAACCGACCAGAATATGGGTACCGTCACGTTTGAGCGTGTCCAGATACGGGTTCAGATCATGTGGATTAGGCACGGTGTCCAGGATGAAATCGAAGTGGCTTTTTACGGCGGCCATTTGTTTTTCATCAGTAGACAGCACCACGTGGTCCGCGCCCAGACGGTAAGCTTCCTGCTCTTTGCCTTTGGAACGGGTGAACAGCGTCACATCTGCGCCCAGTGCTTTGGCAAATTTCAGGCCCATGTGACCCAGACCGCCCAGGCCCACCACAGCCACTTTGTGACCTTTACCGATTTTCCAGTGTTTCAGCGGAGAATACGTGGTGATACCGGCACACAGCAGCGGTGCAGCAGATTTGATGTCCAGTTTTTCAGAAACACGCAGAACGAATTTTTCTGAAACCACGATTTGTTCGGAATAACCGCCGTAGGTCATCATATTGTCATGACGATCATGGCTGTTATAGGTCATGGTAGCGCCTTCTTCACAGTACTGTTCCAGGCTTTCCGCGCAGGATTCACAATGCTGACAAGAATCGACCATACAACCGACACCGACGGTGTCGCCCACTTTGAAGCCAGAGACTTTCGCGCCAACCTGTTTCACGCGTCCGATAATTTCATGCCCCGGAACCATCGGATAAATGCTTTGATGCCATTCATTACGCGCCTGGTGGATGTCAGAGTGGCAAACACCGCAGTACAGAATGTCGATCACAACGTCGGTATCACGCGGGTCACGGCGAACAAAATTATGAGGCGCAAGAGGCGCATCCGCTGAAAGTGCAGCGAAACCACGAACGTTAAGCGTCATTTTTATCTCCTGATTGGATTACGGAATACTTCATGCCCGCAGAAAAGGCAGGCACCGCAAAATTATGACGGTTTAAGATGACTTACTGATATAACGATCCTCGCCATTACTTGCCTGAATCTGTTTATTTCAGGATTTTCAGGCGGGATTGTGCAGAGACTAAACAGTGGCACTTTGCCCGCAAAGCGCCACGTTTTAAGAAAGGATTAAATCAGACCCGCTTCTTTCAGTTCGCTTTTCAGATAAGCGTAATAGATAGGTGCAGCGACCACGCCGGGTATGCCAAACGCCGCCTCGAAGATCAGCATCGCCAGTAAAACCTCCCAGGATTTCGCCTTGATGCGACTGCCAACAATGCGGGCATTCAGGAAGTATTCCACTTTGTGGATGATGATCAGATACGCCAGCACCAGCGCGCCGACCCACAGCGACAGCGACAGGCCGACGATGAAAATCAGCGTATTCGAAATCAGATTACCGATAACCGGCAGCAACCCGCAGACGAAGGTCACGACAACCAGCGTTTTTGCCAGCGGCAGATGAATGCCGAACAGCGGTAAAATGCCAAACAGGAAAATACCTGACAGCACGGTATTGATCAGGGAAATCTGGAACTGCGCAAAGACCACGTTACGGAAGGCTTCGCCCAGCAAATGCATCCGCTGCAACAGCTCCTTTTTCAGCGGGGCGTTCAGTTCGCCCTTGCGCGGCTGCTGAAGCGAGATAATCGCACCGAGGATCATACCGATAATCATGGTCAGGAAAACGTGGGCAGCATTCTTGCCAACGGCCTGAATCATCACGATATGTTCACGCAGCCATTGCAGGAAACTGCGCTGCAACTCTTCAATATTCGCCGGTAAATAATGCAGTAATACCGGCGATAAACGGCTTTGTGCGTCTGTCAGCAGATGCGAGACCATGGCGTTAAACGCCACCGGATTACGCATATCCTCCATCAGAAAATCCGCAATGCCCGCAATCGCCAGCGTGAGACAACTGATCACCAGGGTCGCGATAATGGCCACCACCACCCAGCGGGCACGTTCGCCACTGATGATTTTTTGAAAGTACGGGGTAAGCGCATTGATGAGTTCAAACACTAAAAAACCGGCAATAAAACATGCCAGTAAATGAAGAGGAAGAATCAGTAACAGCCCGCCCATCACAATCAACACACTGAGCCAGCGAATTTGATTCGATCTCATAATCTGCATTGCCTGTATCCTTAAATCTCTGTTCACCGGGCTTTGCCCTGACGTGGTCACATCATAGCACTGAACGCCAGCGCACAATCCTCCGGTAAGTTAAACAGTTAAGAAAATTTTGACTGGCGGGGAGGTTCTTTTATTATCCCCCCTGAAAAAGTCGTAAAGAAAATCTGAGAGTCTGGAGAAAAGTATGTCTGAATTAATCCGCGATAAACTGAGCCTGCCTGCAGGGCACGATAAATTATTACTGCATTCCTGCTGCGCACCCTGCTCGGGCGAAGTGATGGAAGCCATTCAGGCATCGGGGATCGACTATACAATTTTCTTCTACAACCCGAATATTCACCCGCAGAAAGAATATCTTCTGCGCAAAGAAGAAAACATGCGATTTGCCGGACAGCATGGCATTCCTTTTATTGATGCAGATTACGACACCGATAATTGGTTTGCGCGGGCGAAGGGCATGGAAAATGAACCTGAGCGCGGCGTGCGCTGCACCATGTGTTTTGACATGCGTTTTGAACGTACGGCGTTATACGCCTTTGAACATGGTTTCAGCGTCATCACCAGTTGTCTGGGGATTTCCCGCTGGAAAGACATGAAGCAAATTACCGGCAGTGGCGAACGCGCTGCGGCGCCTTATCCGGGCATGGTTTACTGGGATTATAACTGGCGTAAAAAAGGCGGCTCTGCGCGCATGATTGAAATCAGCAAACGCGAACGCTTTTACCAGCAGGAATATTGCGGCTGTGTTTATTCCCTGCGCGACAGCAACTTACACCGTAAATCTCAGGGCCGGGACTTAATCAAACTCGGTGTGAAATATTACGGCGACGAAGACGGCGAATAACCCCGCCCCAGCCCCTCTCTTTTTGTTATACCCGTCCATCAGGCCGGGTTATTTATTCTGTTATTTCGCCCGCGCCCTGTCAGATACGCCAGTCACTATTTCCATACCAGTTATTTATTTCGTCAGAATGCTAAACATCAGATTCATAGAATAATTTCCTATGACCTCTCCGGCCTTTGCATCTTGCGTTCACCGTTAACGCTTGTTACTTTCCGCCTCACGCTTTTATATACGCATTAATTCTAAGTAATAACACGCAGTTATTACCCGCGTATAGCGCTGTTCAGATCCATTAAAAATATAAAACAAACACAACATTATTGAGGGACAAAATATGTGGGTTTTAATTGGTATTCCGATCGTCGTGCTGGGTTTTGCACTGCGGTTTAATCCTTTATTAGTGGTGACCGTGGCCGGTATTTCTACCGGTCTGGCGGGCGGCATGCATACTATCGATATCATCAGCGCCTTCGGCAAAGCGTTCACCGATAACCGCTATATGGGATTGATCTGGCTGACACTGCCGGTGATCGCGATCCTCGAACGCAGCGGCCTGAAAGAACAGGCCCGTCATCTGATTTCCAAAGTGCATGCCGCCACTACCGGCCGTGTGCTGATGCTGTACTTCTTCCTGCGTCAGATGACCGCCGCACTGGGGCTTAACTCGCTGGGCGGTCATGCACAGATGGTTCGCCCGCTGATAGCGCCGATGGCTGAAGCTGCGGCCACCACCAAATACGGCGATTTGCCTAATGATGTGCGACAGAAAATCCGTGCTCACGCGGCAGCCGCCGATAACGTGGCGGTGTTCTTCGGTGAAGACATTTTCATTGCCGTGCAATCTATCCTGCTGATCAAAGGTTTTCTGGAACAGTACGGCATTAACGTTGAACCGCTGCACCTGTCTGTCTGGGCGATCCCTACCGCCATTGCTGCGCTGATTATCCACTTTATACGGTTATGGCTGCTTGACCGCTCGCTGGCTAAACGCTTCGACGTTCATCACGGGAGTGCAGCGAAATGATTAACCTGCAGACTGTTTATATTCTTGCGGGCCTGATGTTCTGCGCCTATGCGTTCTTCAACGTGCGCGATAAAAGCCATTCCCGCCGTTATGTCAACGCGCTGTTCTGGGGCATTTACGGTGTCACTTTCCTGTTTGGCGCTGAATTGCCGCACTTCGTGACCGGCTGTATGGCGATTTTACTGGCGGTCATCGCCGGTAGCGGGAAACTGGGTAAAGGCAAATCAGACAGTGAGCAGCCCGGACAGGTCGAAAAACGCGAAACGGGGGCAAAACGCTTCGGCAACAAACTGTTTATTCCTGCCCTGCTGATCCCGATTGTGACCCTGATCGGCACCCTGACGCTGAAATACACGCCGCTGGTAGAAGCCAAAAACGTGACGCTGATTTCGCTGGTACTCGGCACGCTGGTGGCCTTTATTGTGGCGCTGATTATGCTGCGTGATTCGCCGGTCAAAGCCGTGAAAGCGGGAGGACAGACGATGGATACCGTCGGCTGGGCGGCTATTCTGCCGCAGATGCTGGCCGCACTCGGCGCGCTGTTTGCGCTGGCGGGGGTCGGTGGCGTGGTATCGGAACTGGTCAAAAACATCATTCCGCTCGGCTCACCGCTGGCGATTGTGATTGCCTATACCTTCGGCATGGCGCTGTTCACCATGATCATGGGCAACGGTTTTGCCGCCTTCCCGGTGATGACCGCGGGGATCGGGCTGCCACTCATCGTCAACCAGTTCGGTGGAAATCCGGCGATTATGGGCGCGATCGGCATGTTGTCCGGTTTCTGCGGCACCTTAATGACGCCGATGGCGGCCAATTTCAATATCGTGCCCGCGGCGCTGCTCGAATTGCAGGACAAGAATGGCGTGATTAAAGCGCAGTGGAAAACCGGTGTATTGCTGTTGCTGGTGAATACCGCGTTTATGTATTTCTTTGTGTTCCGTTTCTGATAAGGAAAGACGATGACGACGCAACAAAGTACCGCCCTGACGCCAGAGATGGCGTCCCGTTTTGCCTCACTGGCGCTGAATCATTTAACCCGTGAATTCCCGAACAAACTCATGCATGCCATGAGCAGCGCGGCAGATGCGCAAACGCCACGCCAGTTACATCCGGTCTTTTACGGCAGCTATGACTGGCATTCCTGCGTGCACGGATACTGGTTATTGCTGCGCCTGCTGGATCGCTTTCCGCAATTACCGGAAGCTGAAAAAATCATTGCGGTGATCGGCCAGCATTTCACGCCAGAAAACGTCGCCGGTGAAATGGCCTATCTGCAACAACCGCAACATGCCGGATTTGAAAGACCGTATGGCTGGGCGTGGTTTCTGGCGCTGAGCCAGCAATTGCATGAGATGGCATTGCCGCAGGCTGCTGAATGGGCAAAAACGCTGGCGCCGATGAGCCGGTTCTTCGAAAAGAGTTTTAGTGAGTTTTTGCCCAAAGCCACCTATCCCCTGCGGGTCGGCAGCCATTTTAACACCGCGTTTGCACTGGCATTAACGCTTGATTATGCGCGCTGCGTTAAGCATCACAAACTGGCAGAACTGATCGAAGAAACGGCGCTGCGCTGGCATCTGGAAGATGTGCATTGTCAGGCGTGGGAACCAGGCGGTGATGAATTCCTGTCACCCTCCCTGATGGAGGCTGAACTGATGCGGCGCGTTCTGCCGGGCGAAGCATTTGTGACCTGGTTTGGCCGTTTCCTGCCGGATCTGGCTCACAGTCAGCCTGCCACGCTTTTCACCCCCGCCACGGTCACTGACCGCAGTGACGGTAAAATTGGCCATCTGGACGGACTGAATCTCAGCCGCGCCTGGTGTCAGCGTTCGCTGGCCTCTGCGCTGCCAGCGGGCGATCCGCGTGCGGCCTTGCTGTGCCAGACGGCAGAAGCCCATCTGCACAGCGCGCTGAACCATCTCGACAGCACCTACATGGGCGAACACTGGCTGGCGACCTTTGCCCTGTTGGCACTCGAAGCCTGACAGCCCTCTTCCTCTGTTCAGCCGCAGGGTTTCCGTGAAATCGTTAGCGAATAATCCCGCGCGCTGAATCAAGGAAAAATGCATTGAAGTGGCACAGTAACGGATATTCCGCGCTGAGCTGCTCAATTTCCCCCTTCACCCGTTCCACCGATTCCGGCTGGTGATAAAGCAAATCGTACAGATAGCGGATGACATTTTGCTGCGCTTTGCCGGCCCGGCAAAATTCCGTTGCCTGCTCGTTTATCCCTTTCGGCACCGCGCGATTTCCCCCCGCTATCACAAAAGGCGGCACGTCCTGCACCACACAGGTATTAGCAAGGAGATGGACGCCCGTGCCAATAATACAAAACTGATGCACCGCGCTCAGGGCATCAATCCGGGCATCACTGCCTAATGAAACATGCCCCGCCAGAGCACTGTGTTCGCCGATAAACGTGGCATTTCCTATCTGACAGTCATGGCCGACATGCACGCCCCCTTCAAACACATTCAGGTGCCCGATCCGGGTCATACCACCGCCCTGCACGGTGCCGCGATGCAGTGTCACGTGGCGGCCAATGCGGTTTCCATTGCCGATTTCCAGCCCGGTGGGTTCTCCGGCGTATTTCAAATCCTGGCTGATCTCGCCAATGGATGAGCCCATGCCAATCTGGTTATCCGTGCCAATTTTGGTATTGCCGTTGATAACGACATGAGAAGAAATGTGTGTTCCTTCGCCGATTTGCACACCGGCGGAAATAAAGCAGAAAGGCCCGATAACCACTCGCGGGCCGATAATGACACCTGGCTCTATGATACTGCTGGCCGCAATTGTGGCCGAAGATGAAATCAACACGAACATCCTTCTGACAGCCAGCAGGCAGTCAGTAGTGAATTAAACCGGACAGGCATAATCAGGGAAAGATCAAAATGAGCGGAGGGAAACGCACTCAGAGAGGTTTAAACAAGGGGAGTGTTTCGTTGAACATCCGCATCGCTACACGGCACAGCATAAGGCTTCAGGATCGAAAAGGCGGTCTCTTATATTTTTTTTATTTTCTGAACCTTTTCGGAAACGCTGCATAATGAAAATTTTATGACAGGTAGATTAAGGCTTTCTTAAGCTTGGATGAATATTCTATTGGATATTCATTTCTATACGTTATGTTTCCTTCACATCAACGCTGCTACCACCACCCTGTTGGGAGTTTTCATTGCGCTCTATATTTCCGAAGATTAGCTACTTTACGCTGACTTTACTGCTGACCCTGTATTTTACCTTTATCGTTAATCTGCCGATTTTGCTGCATTTTTATCACATCTTACAGGCACTGCCCGCGTACAACCTGGCTTTTGCCCTGAGCATTCCGGTTGCGCTGTTTGCCGCACTGAACTTTGTGTTCACCCCTTTCAGCTTTCGTCCATTGCTTAAGCCATTCTTTATTATCGTGCTGCCGGTCAGTGCCCTCGCCAGTTTTGCGATGATGACCTTCCAGGTCGTATTTGATCGCGGCATGATCGAAAATATTCTCGAGACGCAATCGGCTGAAGCGTCGTCTTACCTGAATCTGAAAGTGATACTGTGGTTTGTCTTCACCGGCGTTTTGCCCGCTATTTTGCTTTTCCTGACACCGGTCAGCTATGAAAAAACGCCGTTACGCCGTCTCGGTGTCCGTCTGGTGTCGATGGTGATTTCATTGCTGGTGGTTGCCTCCATTGCCGGGATTTTTTACAAAGATTACGCCTCTGTGGGCCGTAACAACCGCACCCTGAATCTGGAAATTGTGCCGACAAACTACCTCTACAGCGCGTTCCAGTACATCAATCACCGTTACTTCACGCCGAAAATGCCGTTCCAGACTATTGGCAACGATGCAAAACTGGTGCAGCAACCGGGGCAGAAACCAAATCTGGTGTTCCTGGTGATTGGGGAAACCGCGCGGGCGCAAAATCAGTCATCTGAGGGTTACGCCAAACCGACTAATCAGTACACACAGGCTATTCCTGACGTGGTGTTCTTTAATAAAATGACGTCATGCGGCACGGCAACGGCGATTTCTGTGCCGTGCATGTTCTCGAATATGAAGCGCACCCGCTACGACGCCAACCGCGCCCGTAACAGTGAAGGCTTGCTGGATATCCTGCATAAAGCCGGTGTTTCGGTGTTCTGGAAAGACAATGATGAAGGCTGTAAAGGCGTATGCGACCGTGTGCCGAATATCACCATCGATACAAAAAAAGACGGTAAATACTGTGATGGCGATACCTGCTACGACATGGCGCTGATGCAGAATATCGATGACGACATCAAACCTGACGGCAAAAATACGCTGATTGGCTTACATCTGATCGGCAGCCACGGCCCGACGTACTACAAACGCTATCCGCAGGAATTCCGTAAGTTTATGCCTGACTGCCCGCGCAGCGATATTGAAAACTGTTCTCAGGAACAACTGGTGAATACCTACGATAATACCCTGCTTTACACGGATTACACGGTGTCGCAGGTGATTGAGAAGGCGAAGCAGTATCAGGATAAGTACAACGTGGCCGTGATTTATCTTTCTGACCATGGCGAATCGCTGGGTGAAAATGGCCTGTATTTGCACGGCACGCCTTACAGCGTGGCACCGGCGCAACAGACACACGTGCCGATGCTGTTCTGGTTATCCAGCGGTTATGTGAAAGCGCAGGGAATTGATCTGCAATGCCTGAAATCGTATGCCGTGAACAAAGACGTTTCACAGGATAACCTGTTCCACACCGTGCTGAGCGCGATGGACGTGCAAACCTCGGAACGTGATCCGCAACTGGATATTCTGGCAGCCTGTCGTACATCACAAAGGTAATCACGCCCCTGTTGAAACGGTTTGCTGCCAGAACGTTATGGCAGCAAACCGCACTCCGTCAGAATGCTTTTTGCCAGCGTGCTGACCGTTTTATCAAACCGCTCAGATTCATTATCCATCACCATATACAAAGCCGTTTGCCGCACCGTTCTGGCTGATAATTCCAGTCGGCGGAGCAAACCGCTCTCCAGCGCTTTTTCCACACTTTCCAGCGGCAGCCAGCCGTACCCCACGCCCACCGCAATGGCTTCCATTGCGGCCCCGACAGTGGTGAATGTCCAGCTGGCAACAGGGCCGGATGACACATTTTCTGCACGCGGCGTGTGCCGGTCGGCCACGCTAATCAGCGGAAAACGCGCCAGATCCTGCGCAGTCAGCGGAACGGTGAGGCTCATCAGCGGATGATCGCTTTTGGCCACCGGCACAAAATCCACGTCGAGCAGGAAGCGCCCCTGTATCGCATTTTCCGGTGCCAGTGTGGTGATGTATAAATCCGCTGATCGTTCATTTAATTGCTTAAGGCTTTCGCCGCGCAGAATTTCTGTCAGATGAACACGGGTATCGGGAAACTGCTGCTGAAAATTTTTGAGTGCGCGAAACAGACGGTATTTGGGAAAGACACTGTCGACAACCAGGCTCAGTTCGGTGCGCGTCCCGTCTTTCAGCCCGGCGGCGCGGTGCTCAAGTTGCAAAAAGGCGGAAATCAGCGGCGTGGCCTGCATCAGCAACGCCCGCCCCTGTTCCGTCAGTGTCGCTTTACGGCCATGAATCTCCAGCAACGGCAGACCGAGACGTTCCTGTAACCCACTCAGGGCATAACTGACGGAAGACTGACTGCGGTTCAGTACCTCTGCGGCCTGCGCGTAACTTCCTTGTTCAATCACCGTTTGTAATACCACCCACTGCTCAAGTGTGGTGCGTGGAAGTGCCATACTGTTCCTTCCTTCAGATAAAAACACATCTAAATTTTAGATTATTTTAATCTGAAATCAGCGTTTTTTTATCAATTTTTTAGCGCGTAATATTCTCCTCATCGAAACAAAACATTTCACCTGTTACTGCGTTAAGGAGAATTACCATGAGCAACTTTGATAAACATGACCTGAGCAATTTCATCGGCAAACACGTTGTTTACACTTACGACAACGGCTGGAATTATGAAATCTATGTGAAAAATGCCGAAACGCTGGATTACCGCATCCATAGCGGGCTGGTCGGTAACCGCTGGGTGAAAGACCAGAAAGCCTATATCGTGCGTGTGGCTTCTGATGTGTACAAAATTTCCTGGACAGAACCGACCGGTACAGATGTCAGCCTGATTGTAAATCTGGGCGACAACGTGTTCCACGGCACCATTTTCTTCCCACGCTGGATTATGAACAACCCGGAAAAAACCGTGTGCTTCCAGAACGAACATATTCCATTGATGAATGCTTACCGCGATGCCGGACCCGCTTATCCGACTGAAGTCATCGACGAATTCGCCACCATTACCTTCGTCCGTGACTGCGGCGCTGACAATGACACTGTGATTGACTGCGCTGCCAGCGAGTTACCGGCTAACTTCCCGGACAATCTGCGTTAATCGTTAACCCGCAGACATAAAAAAACCGCAGTCATGACTGCGGTTTTTTCATGAATACCGTTTCAGGAGTACAGGAACATCAGCGCGCCAGCGTTTTCAGCAGCGTCGCATTGAATCTTTCCGGTTCTTCCATCTGCGGTGCGTGGCCCAGACCTTTAAACTCAATCAGTTTCGCGTGCGGAATAAGCTTCGCAACCTGTTTACCCAGCACATTGTAATGACCGATTTTTGCTTTTACCGCAGGCGGCGCAATATCGCTGCCGATGGCTGTGGTGTCAGCCGTGCCGATCATCAGCGTGGTCGGTACACGCAGGTTTTTGAATTCGTAGAACACAGGCTGCGTGAAAATCATGTCGTATATCAGCGCCGAGTTCCAGGCCACCAGTTTATGCCCCGGCCCGTTGTTCAGCCCTGCCAGCATATCGACCCAGCGGTCGTATTCCGGTTTCCACTTATTCACGTAATAGGTTTTGAGTTCGTACTGTTTAATGCTTTCCGCCGAGGTTTTCAGCTCACGGTCGTACCACTGATCGACGGTACGATACGGCACGCCCTTAGCTTTCCAGTCTTCCAGACCAATCGGGTTCACCAGCACCAGTTTCGATACTTCCGGTGCGAACATCAGGCTGTATCGCGTCGCCAGCATACCGCCGGTCGAATGCCCGACAATCACAGCTTTGGTTATTTTCAGGCTTTTAAGCAACTCATGGGTATTAGTCGCCAGTTGCTGGAAACTGTACTGGTAATGCGAAGGTTTGGTCGACGAACAGAACCCGACCTGATCGGGCGCGATAACCCGGTAGCCTTTACTGACCAGCGCCGAAATAGTGTCACCCCAGGTCGCGGCACAGAAATTCTTGCCATGCATCAGCACCACGGTCTGACCATTTTTGTGCCCGGTGGGCGGCACATCCAGATACCCCATTTGCAGCGGGGCACCCTGGGAATTAAAAGAGAATTGTTTCAGCGGGAACGGATAATCAAATCCCTGCAATTGCGGACCGTAAGAAGGCGCATCGGCAGCCATTGACGCGCCGGAGAAGGAGAACGATAAAACAGCAGCACAAAAGAGCAGTTTAAAACGGGGAAGCATGGGGTTGTCCTGGTGGTGTTCACGGAACCGACGGCGTAAAGCCTTATGCTACAAACTTTACGCCGTCAGGAAAACCACTTATCCAATATTCCGGATAATTGTGATATGGCGTTATTCTCAGACATATTTCACACCTTATGATTGACCCATCACTTAACGTTAATAAAGGTCTTTCGTCAGTGTGAAGCAAAGATATTTTTTCATTTCTGACTTAAGACACCTGTTGAGATAATTATTCATAAGGACAGGGAATATTCCATCTTTCTTAACATAATAAATATCACATATCCCCCGGCGGGATATAAACACAAACATAATGATATAAAAAACCCATCATTAAATTAAAAAACTATTTTTATATATTGTCAGGGTAGAAATATCGGTTCAGATAGGTATTTTTGAGCAAAACGTCACCTTTAAATCAGTGCCATACCGAATCTTCTTCGCAAAGCTCCACACCGCAGAGCGGGATTATGAGGTATATTAACGGGACAAAATGCCGCTCTCTGACTCTCACTGGGGGATACCCTTGGCCCTAAACTGGTTAACCCGACGCTCTGTCCGAATATGCCTTTCACTACTCGCATTCCTTGTTGTTGCTGCTCTCGGCATACTGGCGATCTCGTGGCAAACTTCTCAGGGATTACGCCGTGATACCGCCGCAAACCTGCAACAGTCAGTGAGGCTGGTGGATATGACGCTGGATAATGCCGCCATTGCCACCAGTGCCGTTGAGAATCTGATTGGCGTCCCCTGTGATGCCAACACCGTGCAGGCGCTACGCTGGCAGGTAGCCAAAGTGCCCAATGTCCGCACGGTCAACCTCTACCGCCAGAATACGATTTACTGCGCCTCCTTATTCGGCCCGCGTGCTGACAATATCTCGACCGACAAATATATCGACGGACGGTTAATGCTGATGCGTGGCAACAGCATCACGCCCGATCATCCTCTTATTGCCTATCGTCATGACGTTAACGGCAGCGGCGTGCTGGTTGGTGTGGATGGCTATTTTCTGCACAACATCCTGTCGTTGCTCAGCACTCACGCTTATCTGGTATTGCAGGTAGGCGACCAGTGGATGGACAGCAATGGCAGCATTCACACCGGTGAAGGCTGGCCGGACGGTGAACGTATGGAGCTTGCTTCTCAGAACTACCCCTACGCGATTCGCTTAGTGATCCGACCCAGTGACCACTGGGGTTATGTTTTTGATTACGCCACCGTCAGCCTGATATTGTTCCCGCTGCTCAGCTTATTTATCGCTTTCATGACCTACAGCCTGCTCGGTCGTGTCGGCAGCCCGACGGCGGCGCTGAGAGAAGCGCTGGAGAAAAAACAGTTCATTCCTTATTTACAGCCGGTGGTGGATGGCACCACGCATGAGGTGACCGGCGCTGAAGTGCTGATGCGCTGGCAGCATCCGCAATCAGGGCTGATCCCGCCTTATCAGTTTATCCCGCTGGCAGAAGAGAGCGGCCTGATTGTGCCCATGACGCGCCTCATCATGACGCAGGTACGTGAACAGTTCGGCCCGCTGGCAGCACAGTTGCCTAAAAATTTCCATTTCGGTTTCAATATCTGCGCCAGCCATTTCAAAGACCTCTCACTGGCTGAAGACTGCAAAGCATTTATTGATGCCTTCAGGGAGAACCCGATCAATCTGGTGCTTGAGCTGACTGAACGTGAATTAATCGAGCCGGGTGAAATCACCTCCAGCCTGTTTCACACACTTCGCCAGATGGGCGTGCTGATCGCGCTGGACGACTTTGGCACCGGGCATTCCAGCCTGGCGTACCTGCAAAAATTCCACATTGATATTCTGAAGATTGACCAGAGTTTCATAGGCCGGATTGGTACAGACGCGCTGGCCGGGCACATTGTTGATAACGTGATTGACCTGGCTAAACGTCTGCAAATGATCATCGTGGCCGAAGGCATTGAAACCCAGACACAGGTAAATTATCTTGCCCCGTACCGGCTGGAATTCCTGCAAGGTTACTTTTTCGGAAAGCCTGTACCGCCCGCCGATTTTATCCGGAAATGGCTCTGATTTTCATGCAGCCTGTGGCGGGCGCTATCTCTTCATACTGCGGGCACATTCGTGACTCAGTGACTAGACTAATAACGTGAGCTGCGTCTTATAAGATGTCTGTGCTTTTTGCTAAAAAATTGCCGGTGTGTAACATCCATACAGGATGAGTCCGATAACTAAGCTAACTTGTTGAAGTTACTTGTATTGGAGTACTCTGGCGGAGAACCCTGCTGACAATCAGAATGATCACTTTGCGAGCAAGATGATGATTAAGTGGCCGTGGAAAGCGAATGAACTGAAAATTGAGAAATCAGACGCCTGGAATGACGCGCTGAATATCCCACTTTTATCTTGCCTCAACGAAGATGAGAAACTGCGTCTGATTCAGGTCGCCAGCCAGTTGCTGCAACAAAAAAGGCTGGTTCCTCTGCAAGGCGTTGAGCTGACTGAACTGATGCAGGCCCGTATCGCGCTGCTTTTTGCGCTGCCGGTGATGGAACTGGGCGCTTCCTGGCTCGATGGCTTTCACGAAATCCTGCTCTACCCTTCCCCGTTCGTGGTTGATGCTCCCTGGCAGGATGAAAACGGGCTGGTGCATGCCGGTTCACAAATTCATGCCGGACAAAGCTGGGATCAGGGCCCGATTGTACTCAACTGGCAGGACATCGAGGACTCATTCGACAATTCTGGTTTTAACCTGATCATCCACGAAGCGGCGCATAAACTGGATATGCGCAACGGCGGCGAAGTCACGGGTATTCCGCCTATTCCGCTGCGTGAGGTGGTGTCATGGGAACACGATTTACACGCCGCGATGCAAAATCTGCAGGATGAAATCGACACTGTCGGCGAAGAGGCTGCCAGCATGGACGCCTACGCGGCGACCGATGCGGCCGAATGTTTTGCGGTACTGTCAGAGTATTTCTTTAGTGCACCAGAATTACTTTCAGAGCGTTTTCCGCTGGTATACGGCCATTTCAGCCGTTTTTATCAACAGGACCCGCTGGCAAGGCAACTTCGCGGTCAGCGCTGCGATTGTTAAATTCCGTTTTGACGGACATTTTTCCGCAGTAAAGTACCCTTTTATGGCGACATTGATTAGTTGCTGAGCAGTCGGACGTTTTTGACGAATTTAGCGTTGACACTCCGCAGCCCTCTGGATATTATGCGCCCCGTTCCAACGATTCCTCTGTAGTTCAGTCGGTAGAACGGCGGACTGTTAATCCGTATGTCACTGGTTCGAGTCCAGTCAGAGGAGCCAAATTCTTGTTTTCATGCCTCTTTGCGAATCCTTATGTGATTTAGATTCAATAAGTTAGCGCGAAAAATCTTCCCGATGCATTTTTAGTTTTCCCTCTGCATCGGGAGAATTTGGTGGTCAGATTTGGGGTCATGTTGGTTCGATGACGGAGTGACCCCCAAATGTCTCTTAACGACACAAAAATCCGCAGCTTAAAGCCATCCGCAAAACCCTTCAAAGTTTCCGATTCTCACGGCCTGTACCTTTTGATCAATCCCGGCGGTTCACGTCTCTGGTATCTCAAATATCGTATCAATAGAAAAGAATCACGCCTCGGCTTGGGTGCCTACCCTGATGTGTCTTTGGCTGATGCCCGTCAACAACGTGATGGTATCCGTAAATTGCTGGCGCATAATATCAATCCAGCACAGCAGCGCTCTGCTGAAAAAGCCACTTCCTCGCCAGAAAAAAGTTTCAAGTATGTGGCACTGGACTGGCATAAAAGCAACCGAACATGGTCAGAGAACCACGCCTCCCGTCTGCTTGCCAGCATGAACAATCATATATTTCCTGTGATTGGACACTTGCCGGTAGCTGAACTGAAACCTCGTCACTTTATCGACCTGCTGAAAGGCATTGAGCAAAAAGGTCTGCTGGAAGTCGCAGCACGTACGCGGCAGCATATGTGCAACATCATGCGTCATGCCGTACATAATGAGTTGATAGAGCAGAATCCGGCTGCCAATCTGGACGGTATAATCGCCCCTCCGGTTAAACGCCACTACCCTGCCCTTCCCTTGGAACAACTACCAGAACTGTTAACCCGTATTAAGGACTACAAGCAAGGACGAGAGTTAACCCGCCTGGCAGTATCACTCACCCTGCACCTATTCATCCGTTCCAGCGAACTGCGTTTCGCCCGTTGGTCTGAGATCGATTTCAAAAATAGAATCTGGACCATTCCTGCCACTCGCGAGTCCATCCCCGGTGTCCGCTACTCTGGGCGTGGTGCAAAAATGCGCACTCCACATATCGTTCCACTCTCCCGTCAGTCCATTGCTATTCTGAAACAGATACGGGAAATATCCGGGCATCAGGTGCTGGTATTCCCCGGCGATCATAATCCGTATAAACCGATGTGCGAAAACACGGTCAATAAGGCGCTACGCCTGATGGGCTATGACACAAAAGATGAAATCTGCGGCCACGGATTTAGGGCAATGGCCTGTAGTGCCCTGATGGAGTCTGGCCTATGGGCGCAGGATGCGGTTGAACGGCAGATGAGTCACCAGGAGCGTAACAGCGTTCGAGCGGCTTACATCCATAAAGCAGAATATCTCGATGCCCGTAAAGCGATGATGCAATGGTGGTCGGATTATCTGGATATGTGCCGGAAAGAGTATGTGCCACCTTATATTTGTGGGAAGGAAATCAGTTACACAATGGGATAAATCTTCTGACAAAATAAACCACAGAGATAGCCGTATCAGTCTGTACTGGTACGGTATTTTTCTGGCTTCAACTCGAAGAAATTGTTAAACCGTTTATGAGCATCTTCATGCCGAACTTGAAAGATCCCCTTTTTATTCGCAACATCATTCTATCGCTTAAGATAGGAGAATAGGGAGATTGTGTGCAGGAATATGGGTATGCAAACTTTAGCAAAACCAGCTCAGACCTCATCAATATAATGGTGGTATGATGCCGAATGAATCAGAATAATTGTTCTGGAAAAACTCTAAAGCCGTGGCCAGTTTTGCTTGACCACTAAAATCCCTCGGTCCATGTGGACATGACCAATGTCATTGTTTGTTAATGAATGTTCAGCAGAGAAGTAAATGCAAAGCACATTTTTTGATTAAAAACATTATGGAAGACATACTGGGGTAACATCTAAACCTAAATCAGAAAAGTAAGGATGAATTATGACTTCACATTACCTTGTTGTTGGTGGTACAGGGATGTTATCAGGAGTGGTTAAGGCATTGATTAAAGATGGAAATATCGTTTCCATTGTATCCCGTGGAGACGAAAAGTTCCGCAAACTGGTTAAGGATTTAGGCACAAATAATCTTTATCATCTATCGTGTGATTATCACGACATTGAAAATCTGAAGATTCAATTAAAAAATCATACTGAAAATCTCGGATTTTTTGATGTTTCTATATGCTGGGTGCATGAACCATCAGAAATGAATGTTTGTTCGGCTGCTGTTGAATTCACTAAAAATTCACTTTGGCATATTGTTGGAAGTTCTTTAGCAAATCCATCAAAGCCAGAAGAAATTACTAATAGATTATCTTTTTTCCGTAAAAATCATCCCGACGTTGAATACAGAATAATAATATTAGGCTTTGTTATAGATAATAGATTTAATTTAAACAACTCAAGATGGTTATCCAATTTTGAAATATCTCATGGTATCAGCGTTGCATTAAATAAAGACATAAGGGTTAATATCATAGGTACCACAGTTCCTTGGCCTCTTCGACCTAGTTTTTGACCGGCCCAATTACTTAATTTATCAGAATGTTAATTCCGCTTATGGCTTTGAGTTCAATCGATGGATGCAACACAGTTGCTAAATAGTTCTGCTGGTGACTCATAGCTTAACGTTTTTCTTGGTCTCTCGTTAAGTTGTCTGGCAACACTATTTAATCTTTGCTGGCTGTGAACTGATAAGTCGGGCCTCATACCCAATTCGGAGCTAGCAGTTAGTGAAGCAGAGAATCGTCACCTTAAGCTTAAGCGTTAAGAATTACAGCAGAGGTTAGGTGCCGACGTCAGCCATGAGCGGCTCGCATCAATCCTGAATAACATTTCGATGCAGATAACCTCGTGAATATCGGCGTCCACAGCCAGGTACTTTTTCTGCCAGACGCGGTGCGCAACGTGAGGCGAAAGACCCGCTTGAGCATCAGAACGGTCTCAGAATAACGTTGAGAACAACCCACGAAGGCTTTTTGGGACCGTCGTAACAGTCCTAGATGGCCCGCTCATCCAATCAGAATCAGTGTTCCCCGATTGACGAAAGCCTTGTTGTAGGCGTTCCAGTTAGTGATTTTGAGGTTTTGTTTTGCCACAAGATACCGCTACAGAGTCACGAATGTGTTGATCTGATCCTGGTTGTAGCTAAAAATTCTATTTACTCAAAAAAGTCTTGTAAAATATATCGCCGAATGTATATGAAAACCGATTAAACCAAGTGCATAAATCTTTGCCCGGTTTTAATTGATCATCACTACCCGTTATTTAATAATACCCATTGGTAAATCCACAATAGATTTTATGCTAAAATCAGATGATACACATCCCAACTAAGACCAGCCGATGTCAAAAAACACTAAAAGCTTCCTAAATCCCATCGAGCATGAATTTACTCTTCGCCATCCAGGCGTGAGATGTTTTAGTATCTCTTATATAAAAGAAAATTATCATGATGACTTATTCATCGAGTATAATATCGACATTCCACAAACACTAAACAACGCAGTGACAAAAAGGCGTGCTGAATTTATTGCCGGTCGATACTGCGCCAGTAACGTATTAATGCTCTTGGGATGTGAGGAGACCAAGGTTGCTGTCTCTCCTGAGAGGGCACCTGTATGGCCTGCCGGAGTGTTGGGATCTATTTCTCATACTGATAACTTTGCTATCGCGGTGGCTGGTTTTTCGAGTAAATTGACCTATATCGGCATTGATATTGAGATAAGACAGCCAAAGATTTTTGTCGATATGGCTAATGAATTTACTTCAACCGGTGAGCAAGGTTATTTTTCATCATTATCCTTAGATTATGATGTTGCTTTGTTGATCGCGTTTTCGGCGAAAGAGAGTTTATTTAAAGCGTTATGGCCGACGATAAAATATTTTTTCGATTTTTCCTATGCAGAGATAATAGACATAAACGAAAAACTCGGTAAATTCTCTTTACGTCTAACGAAATCCCTCACCAGAAATATTACAGCCGGAACGGTTTTCGACGGCCGCTACTATTATTATCAACAAAGTAATCACAAAAATTCCATCATCACATTTATTGCCAAGTGACCACTTGAACTTTCCTCGTGGGCAGGTGCTATTATTGCTAATTACTTCCTTCAATAAACAGCTGGCCTTGCGCTTTATCCAGTAACATCGGCAGTGCCTCTCCCTTCACCCAGGCGGTCAAATCGTTCATCTACCCAGGACCAAGCGGGTTACCAGTTTGCCCGGTGGGTAAGCCTCTAGTTCTTCATCAGGTGAGGTGACAACCCGCTCAGAAGCCGTGAAAATCTGGCGAAGCAGTGAATTTCCCCTTCGGTGTCGTGAGGCACTTGACCATCCTTCGTGTTCTGTGAGTTCAACCGGTCAATGCATCGGCTCCTATATAAACGCAAATGTCAGTTCAATCGCCTATGCGGTGGAAGTTTTTTAAATTATTAATGGACTGCCCAGCTACATCGCTGAATAGTGAAAAATGTCCGCCATCTACCAGTGTAATATTTCTTCCGGCCCCCAGTCGTCGTATGTTTTGTAAAAGTAGGTCTTTACTAAAATATCCACCAACACCGCCCCGCGCGTAAAGTAAATTGATATTACGTGGTACGTCATTTGCAATGATACGGAACTGCTTATGAAGCACCATCGCCTTATCAAGCAGGTCATGAAGCGACGCTAATCGGGTATCCCCAGCTCCGGTAAAGTTCTCCCAGCGGTAATTATCTGGCATAAAGTCGAGAAAGCTGTCGATAATGGTGACATAGCAGATTTGAGCTTGCCGCTCAGAGCGCAGAGCTAATTCATATGCGAGGCAGCCGCCAAAGGAATGACCAACCAGATGTATGGTCTCCCCTACTTGACACTCCGCTTTCAAACGCTGCCAAGTTTTATCTGCCAGTGCCTCAAAACTGGTGGCGCTAGGCAAATCATGATTGTAATTTAGTATTTTTACTGCGAAATCAGGCGTCAGCTTCTTAAACCACGATTGATATACCGCCCCTAACGTACCAGCTCCAGGCAAAAAATATAGTGTCTGTCCCCGTTTGACGGGAGGGACTGCATCCTCATTCCTCAGGCGATGAAAGATGCTCAGCGTCAGATCGGCGATCACTGGCGCCGTAAAAATATCTTCGTAATTTAGGCGAAGGGAAAATGTTGACTCAATACGCTCAAGCAGTTGAAGTATGTCTAACGAGTTGGCGCCGGATGCAATAAGATCGCTATCTCTGTGCAGGAAAGGATCGTGTAGCACTGAGCAGCAGATTGCCAGCAACTGCTGTTCCAACTTTACTGGAATAGGGATTTCCGGCCCGGCAGGCTGGTTATGATGCCTTAATAACGCGTCTAGCCATTGATCTGACTGCTTGGCAAGTACTTTGCGGTCAATTTTGCCATTGTGATTTAAAGGGAAAGCTTCCAGGATATATATCCAGTTGGGAATCATATAGCCGGGCAGAACCTCACGTAACGCCGCTAATACTTGCTGTTTCGTGCTGAACCCTCTTTCAGTAACTATACACAAGATAATCTCTTTATGGCCTGAATGTTCCACAGGGCATGCGACTGCACGACCAATACCCTCCAGGTTTTCCGCCGCCAGTTCAATCTCACTTAGTTCCACCCGGTGGCCACGAATCTTCACTTGGTTGTCTTGCCGCCCGATATAGTGCAATCGACCTGCACCATCAATATAACCACTATCTCCTGTAAGATAAGCAATAGCGTTTAACGCAGTGAGGAAAACAAAACGCTGCGTGGTAAGCTCTGGTGCATGCATATAGCCGCTTGCCAGGTTAACCCCAGCCAACACAATTTGCCCTATTTGCCCTCGCAGCAGCGGCTCCATTGCATCATTGATTACCGCAACCTGATTACCAGCAATCGGTACACCTATTGGTATCGACTCTTCCGGCCCGGTAATATGGTATTCCGTAGCATAGGTAGTAAATTCCGTAGGACCATAAAGGTTGTAAAACTCTGGCATCTTTGTCGCGAAAAAGAAGTACTTTTTAACCACGTTTGGTGACAGCGCTTCCCCTGCAACATTAACACGCAGCAGTGCATGTGGTAATGCCCGGTGTTCAAGCAGGTATTCAAGCACCGAGGGAACCGTATTCAACAAGGTATAGTCATCGTGATATTGCAACTGAATAGCATTATCCAGCACCGTTAAACATCCGCCGCTGCAAAGCGTGGCAAATATTTCATAGATACTTAGATCGAATGAAAAAGAAGTGACAAAGGGTACACGGCGGAAGATCTCTTCACCTGCGGTCAGCGACCATGCAATAAAGGCTGTGAGATTACCGTGGCTAAGCATCACCCCCTTAGGTGTCCCTGTTGAACCGGAGGTATAAAGGCAATATGCCAACTGCTGACTGCTGACGGGTTGTTCGCAAGCCAGCTTATAGAGGCTGAGCGGTAAAGGTAATGAAACATTAATCATAACCAGTTTCTGTAATACATCCTCACCCACCCACTCTAAAGTTCTATCCGTCACCAGAAAACGGCAGTGGCTGGCATCGAGAATTTGCTGTTTGCGCGCTGCAGGAAACTTATGATCCATAGGCATAAACGCCATGCCACAACGCAACAGCGCAATCAGCACAGCAATGCTATCGACAGTTCTGGTCAAATCGCATGCGACAATTCGCGCCTCATCGGAGGCAAAAGCGAAATTTTCTAGAAAATATCGTGCAAGTTCTTTACTACGTAGTTCAAGCTGCGCAAAAGTGAGTGAGGTCCCATGCGGGCTGCGCAGGCAAATAACATCTGGCCGCCGTGCGGTTATCTGCTGCAAACAGTTCAGCACTGACTTATTGCCCGTAATTGGCAGATGCGGTTCACTGAGCAGGCTGATTCTGGGCTCAGGATCAACTGCTACATCCGATAAAGCCATGTCACCTGCGATCACTCTGAACAAAGTGCTAGAAAGAAAGTCAATATCAACATCAGAATAAACTGCGCGATCGAACTCAATCTGCAACGCGAATCGCTGCTCTGTAATCTTTAAAAGATGAAAAGAAAGAGTGAACAATGAAGCGCTATTCGAAATAAATAATCGGGTGATGGCGTTATCTTGAGTTGTGAGATCAACATAGTTAACCAGTATCTGAAACAAGGGATGTGTAGAGGAAGAACTTTTAAGTCCCAGATGTCTGACTATATCGTTCAGCGACACCAACTGATGAAAACTATTGGTCAGCAGTTGTTTTCTGATTAGCTTATCCCCCCCGCTCTCCGCCATAGCTGCTGTCAGCAGCAGAGGTAAAGTATTCTCATACAGCCCGATTTGATGGCGATCGCGCTCATGGCTACGTCCTGCATAAGGAATACCGACCAGCAAATTTTCCTGCTGTGTCGACTGGCGATAATACCGACAGAACGCGGATAGAAAACGAGATAGAGGATGATTATTTGTCAGCAAGGAGGCACTAAGTGGCTCGCTCATTGGTAGATAGCGATATCCTGTAGTTTTCAGTTTTCTGCTGCTATGTTTTTTATTAAGCGGTAAAAGTGCAACTGTTGGAGTATCACTGACTAGCTTTTGCCAGTAGTTAAGGCTTCGGCGGTAGCCATCAGTATCCCTGTTACTGGCTAGTTGTTGCACGAACATATTGTAGTCATCATGGTACAGTGATACTTCGCAGCGGGCATGGTAGCAGTCCAGCGTACGTTGAAGGAAAATAGCAACTGAAATGCCATCCCATATAATATGGCTGGATTCAATTATCAGCAGGTTACCTCCAGTTGATAGCTCCAGTAGGGTGAAGCGAATCAACTCTTCGTCCATAACTGCTATCGACCTTCCGATTAACCAACTGGCAATCGCCTGATCTAAATCTTGTTGATCAACGAACAAAGCGCCCTGCTGTAAACAGATGTCACGTGTAGGGTAAAATTTTTTCCCCTCATGGTGGATCTGCATACGCAACTCACGACCATTCTGTCTAATAACGGTATTGATCGCATTTTTCAACCGCATAGGATCGAATGGAATATCTGATGTGATTGCAACAGTCAGTTGGTTGAGTGCAGGGTTCTGGTTAATTCGTTCCGCAGTGATAAAATTTTGTTGCGTTGTGGTTAACTCAAAAAATTTATACATTGATCAACCTCCCTCAATCAGTCGGGTAATATTCTCACCGAAAAATACCTGTAGCGCGGTAGGCGTAATTTGTTGTGTTATCGCGGGGTTGGAGGTGATTCCAGTGACTAGATTTTTAAGGCCGCCGGACATCCTCGTGACGGGCCAGTCTGACCCAAAAATCACTTTGTTTTCAATATCTGCGAGTAAAACAGATAACAGCTGTTTCTGCCATTTACCTGGGAAAATTGCCCCACTTATCCCGCCAGTATCGATGTAAAGATTTGGCCAGTTTCGCGCTAGTTCAACAGCCTCTTCAACATAGGCAACAGCTCCATGCGCCAGAATAAAATTCACACCTGGAAAGTCCCTGGCCGCCGCACAAATTAACGAAGGTGGCATAAGCGTGAGATTGAGAGACTGCACCGTAGGACCGGTATGAAGCAGCACCGGTAAAGATTTTTCCTGACAGAAGTCATAGAACGGATAGAGACATTTATCAGAAGGTGAATAGCCGCATGGAGGATAAAGTTTGAGTCCATGAAAACCAAAATTTTCAATGGATTCGACAAACTCGTCGAGCGCGACTTGACCCCGCAATGGGTTAACTCCAGGGAAGACATAAAAACGCCCCGGGTATTTTTGTGTGACCTGAAAATGTGCTTCATAGATCTCCCGCTGCGGAAGCGGCATAGCCATGGCCGAGGAGAAATCAGGGATAAGTAGTACCGTGCGACTGATGGATGCAGCATCCATCTCAACAATTAACCTATCACCATAATGATCGTTATGCTGCATCAGTAGCATTTGCAGAATCTTGCTATAAGATACTTTTTCTCCATACGCTATCATTTTACAAGTTATATTGGCTGCAACATCTTCAAAAAATTGCTGCGGTATATAGCGCGTGGAGGCCAAATGACAATGTCCGTCAATTATTTTCATCCTCTACTCCGCTGAAGTAGTTGGTACCAATTCCAGAGAAATCTTTCGGATAGTTGATATTTTATCAATATCAATTTCACTGAGATCGATATTAGTCTGGTAAACATCTTCTAAGTGCGATACTAGCCCAAGTAAACCCATAGAATCTAGAATGCCACTTGCAAAAAGATCGTCATCCAGTCCAACTTCCTCTTTGAGATCATCATCACGCGACATAATATAGCGGTGAATAACCTGCATTGTCTCATCCATTTTGTTCCCCCTTATCACTTACTGATAGAATACGTAATAAGTTCTTACCCATAATCATCCCAACTTCTTTTTCTTTCAACTCAGTTAATGGACCATCCTCAGAAAACATAATATCCATGATTCTTTTATTAGAAAGAGTCATCTTATACGCTGGCCAACTGGTTCCAAAGAGTATTTTATGATTAAACCCACATTTGAATGTGTTCTTCAGGTGTGATATCCACAACGAGTTGCTACCCAGATTAGCAAAGCCGCTACAATCTAGATAAACATTTTCTCGGTAAACTGCCAAATAAGAACTTTCATGGAAATTATAGATTGCACCGTGGCCAAGGATGAAATTGACTCCTCGAAAACACCGTGCAGCTTCATCAATTAATACCGGGTTACCGAAGCTGTAATTGAGATCTTGCCAACCTGGCCCAGAATGACTAAGAACAGGAAGCCCATAAGCTTCACAGATTTCATAATAGGGAAACAGCCTCTTATCTGATGGAGAAAAACCACAAAGAGGGTAGACTTTCAGGCCATGTACACTCCCTGATTTTACCTTATTATGAAAAAGTGTAATACCATCACTGCCATAACGTGGATCAATTCCAGCAAATACATGGAAGCGCCCGGGATAACGAGCACAAATTTTTTCATGCAGCTCAATTGACTCTTCCGGCGTCAGTACCGAGGGGTAAAGATATGAAAAATCTGGAGCGATTAGTATCCCCTGATGAATACCACTATGACCCATCTCACTGACTAGGTGGTCACCATTATGATCCTGATAATAAGATTTTAGCTTATCTAAGAGTTTGTTAATTTCAATCCTGTCGCCTAGTGCTTGCATTTTATTTTGTAGATTCACTGCTTGATCATAAAGAAATTTTTCAGGTACAAGTTTATCGGAGGCAACATTAATATGCGTATCTATCACCGTATATGGCATAGTGGCACCCTGTATAATGTATAAGACTGGTGGTTTTATCTGATATCATGTAAAATAAAATCTTCTATTTTTTTTCTACTCATCTTCATATTTGCAGTCATAAAATCCGGATTACTTTTAATTGGCTCATTACAGTAGTAGATATATTTTACTTTATAATCCTGTGGTAACGAGAGATTCACACTTTCAATCTTTTTCTGGCATTGTAAAAAATCAGACTCGCTCATATTATTACGCGATACCAACATTGCTGGTGCCCGTTTATCCGCATAAAAAAACACAACTAATTCGCAGTCTATTCCATTTATCTCAAAAGTGTCTTCAATTTCGCTTGGGTGAATTTTTTTCCCGTTATCGAGTATAATGACTTCTTTTGTACGTCCGACGATGTAAAAAAAACCGTCTTCATCCTCAGTCACAATATCACCAGTAACAATGTTGCCATTCGCCAGAAAAATTTCAGTGGATTCTCCATCTGGAAGATCGAAATAGCCTTGGGAAAGTGGCCATGGGCGATTTATCGACAATTCACCGTCCGCATTAATTAGTAAATGTGCCCTGTCCAGCGGCTTGCCAGTACTGCCCGGCTTGTAACTATCAAGGGTACTCCAAGTGATCATTCCGGTCTCAGTGGTACCATAAGCTTCTAACAGCCTAACACCGCCTTGCTCATAGTGGTTAACTGTTGCCCTATCGATCGGTGCCATACCGGTAATACAAAACCTGATATTGCCTCCCATCAATGCATTTAGCGTTACGTCTTTATTCTCACGCATCTTAAAGACCTGTACCACTGTACGGTAAAACACTGGTGGAGCAATCAGAAAGGTTGGTCTGAAGGCCTGCATCGCAGGGAAAACACTCTTGTAATCACACAGGCACAGGCTGGCGTTGCTAAGCAGGCAACCATATACTGACAAACGTTGCTGAAAATTGGCCAAAGGCAAAAATATCAGATGACGGTCTCGCTCACTGAGCTGGTAATCCTGAATAAAACGTTTAATGACGAAATCAGCCCCCTTTTTACTTATAATCAGCCCTTTATCATGGCCAGTAGTCCCAGAGGAGTATACCAATGACAGACAGTCCTGATTAAAGAAGGGACACTCTCCACGTTTGATGATTACTTCATCACCAATTTTTACAGGATTTTCTGCCACGGTAATATCCAGTGCACCCGTGGCAATTAGCAATGGATCATTTGCGATCAGTAATGCCAGCGAATGTTCAGTAAGAAAATCCTCTAACATACTGAATTGAGGTTTTTTATTAAATGCTTTCAATCTAAGCCCACAGCGCATCGTGGCCAAATCCCATAAGAGCCAACTGACAGTATTTTCTGAAAATATCCCTATCAGCGTTCCCTCTGCCAACGATAATGAATCCAGCCATGTGGATAAAAGAATGACTTCAGATTGAAAGTCGCTACCGGTACGGGTGATAAGGCGTCCGCCCTCAAAGAAACTAATTTCCCCCTGCCAGGCAATGTCGGGGTCAGACAACGTTTCGTAAAAATGTTTCATTCATCCCTCCTCGCATTAATTCATTTTTTATCCGCTGAAAACCCTGTTCATTCAGATACAGATTAATTTTCACATTGGTAAGCATGTCATAAGGCTGCATAGCGTTATCCCATTCCACTGTGAGAGAAACTTGCGTCATCACAGGCGTCAGTACACTCAGCCTAAGCTGCCTTATGCAGCTTTTCCAGATGAATCCTTCTGCTGCCGTGGAGACAAAACCGTCCTCCAGCAACCCCGTTAGATTTTTCCAGCAGGCACGGTCATCTCCTAAGTTTCCATAAAAGTTTACCCATTGATCGCAAGGGTAGTGTGTCCGCCCATCACTGAATGGGTCAAACAACGCGGGGTAATCCTGTACCTGCTTTAAAACGTTGTTGATAGGTGTAGGTAATATGAGTTCAAAAGAAGCGTGATTAAGGCTCCAAGTCGCAATATCAATATTATTAATCTTGTTCAAAACACCATCGAGAGTATTGCAAGCTTTTATCAGATTGTGCGGCTGGCTATTTAATGGCGGTTGAACCCGTAGGACATTGAGGTTATACAAACAATAGGAAGAGGTGACATCATTCTCGTAAAGTAAACGTAACGCCAGGCCAACCATAAGCGGAGAGGTAAAATGAATACCGAACATCAATCCATCACCGCTGATTTTGCTGATAAGCAACGGATAATTTTTCGCCAAACGCTTCAGTTCCGGCAGTAACATACCTGAGAGCATGTTGATATGGGCGAGAAATGATGGCGTTGAAGCCGTCCTGAGTACTTGACGTGCGAGCTGGCAACTGACAGGATTTCCTCCAAGACTTGAACCAAATGAGGAAGGATGGTCATTCAGAACACCCCACAGTTCACGCCTAGCGAGCACTGCAGAAATCGGCAAGATGCCACCACCAAATGCCTTGCCTATGCACATAATATCCGGAACGACCTGGTATTTTTGAAATGCGAATAGATGACCAAGACGCCCAAACGCCGTCTGCATTTCATCAAAAATCAGACATGTACCCTGCTGGCGACAGCGCTCTGCAATAAACGGTAAATAGCCTGCGAAAGGTGTGTTGACTCCACCCTCGGCCTGAACAGGTTCGATAATTACAGCCGCTATTTCATCTGTTAATGCCGCATCCAATGCTGCTTTATCCCCAAAGGGGACGATGACAAAGGTATCTGTCATCAAACCCGGATAGACTCGATAATGTTCTTCCCTTCCTGCAGCGCTGAGCGTGGCAATAGTTTTACCGTGAAAACAGTTTTCAAAGGCGATGATTTTTTTCCTGCGCGTCACCGCCATCGCTATTTTAAAAGCGTTATCAATAGTTTCTCCGCCACCATTGGCAAAATAGCAACAGTCAAAATTATTGCCAGTCGCCTCAATCAATTCATCTGCCAGCTTGATAGAGGCCTCTTCAAACATTATCTTTGTACTGTTAATGTTCTTACTGGCTATTGCCTGCCTGAGAGCATCGGTGAATTGAGAGTGGTTATAACCAAATGATTGATTACCATATTGATCAAATAGGGCATAGAATTCACGGCCATTCTCATCCATAACAAATTCGTCCTCGCCGCGCATTTGGATACCGCACCCCATCAGATAAGATAAGCGGGCGTAAGAAGGGTGATTAACTTTTGCCTTTAGCTCTGCTAATAACTGGCGCTGATTTTTTCGCCCTTCAACCTGATGAGTAAAATACAGTTCCGGCTTATCAGTGTCTCGATAAATCGCATAATCATTATAAAAATAATGCAGAAGACGTTTTTGTACACGGCTCCCACGTAGATAAAGACTGTAGGATTGACTAATATCCAGCAATCCAATAATACTGAGAGGTGCTCCAGTAAAACGTGGATCTCTATAGGGATGACAGGCAGCAATGAATCCAATATTTTTATAGTAATAATGTAAATCTTGCTGGGTGCCATCAGCAAAAAAATCGCCAAGAATATGCGTGGCACCTCTATTAACGGCATAAATAAGCGCAGCACGCATCATCGCAGGTCCGAGTTTATCATTGCGTACCGTAGGCAATGATATAAGATGGCCAAATTCGTACAGATGGTGTTGAGGACGACGGTATTTACTCAGATCTGCAAATTCGTCACAGGGTAAACCTATAGGTGAATCAGTAATTACTTTGACCGTAGCTACTGGTTGATTGTCAATTTTTGCAATGATATAAACACAATAATTATCAAACCTGTCAAATGAGGATAAGGTGTCATCAACATGATTTAGACGAGAGGCTTCTTCAACATAAACTTTATGTCTTATTTTAAGCACCTCAGTGAGGTCGCCAGTAGCCTTAATAACCTGCCATTCTATATTATTCATACCATCATCCTCTTCCTGCCTGAAATCGAGCAGCGAAAATAATGCCACTAATAATCAAAAACACTCCGAGCCATTGTACTGGGCTAAGAAGCTCATGCAGTAAAGGTATTGCCATCATCGCAGTTAGTAAGGGAATAAAAGGTGATAATAATGTTGCATGGTTGGCACCTATTTTTCTTATGCTGTAAGTAAATAGCAGCATAGCAACAATGGAACTCCCAACGCCTTGCAAAAGCCCCTGAATTAATATATCTCGCGTAGGAATAGCCGCCAGTTTGCTGAACCCTTGCAGGGAAAGATAAATTGGCACGTATAGTAGTGAAATGACCGATATTGTGGAGGTCAGTTCATAGGAGTCAGCCTGCCACTTCTTTGACAATAAAGTAAAAATTGCCCAAGAAACTCCCGATAAGAAAAACAGAATATCGCCGATAATGACTTGGTGATTCATTTGTAGAACGGAGACACCGGTAAAAATGAACAATCCAACAATGACAGCAGCATAGCTGCCAAGTTTAAAGAGTTTATCCCGCAGGCTTGATTCTTTCGCCAACGTCATTAATGCAACTACACACGGTACCGTACCTGTGTTAATGGCCGCAGCATGAGCTGCAGGAGCGTATTTCAGACCAAAATAGATCAACAACATGTAGGGAATACCTGCCACAATGGCAAGCAGTCCACCCTGCGATAAAGTCAGTACACTGCGCCCTGACGTTTTCCTTAGGAAAAAGAGTGGAAGCAAGAGCATACCGGCAATGCTGTAGCGAATAAATGCAAGTTCATAAATACCAATATTATTTTTAACGCCATATCTAGAGACAAGAAACATTGATGCATAAATTATCACAGCAACGATACCGGCAGAGACCCCCTTAATCCTGTTTTGCAACTTTAGCGATAACTTTGTCTTCAGCACTTTTTTCGTTTCGGATTCCAGATATGACATTTTTCATTGCCTCAATGTACGAATTTTCAGTATAATATTCACCACTTTTTTTCTCATTTACAATTTTTAAATTATGGGCGCAAACATTAGGGTATGAATGATGTTCAATATGATAGTTATTGTGATTGCTAATGTATGACCAAATCAGATTTGTTTTGTAACTTCTCGTATTTTCTGAAATCACCCTGTTGGATTTATCTTTACCAATGTGCTCGGTAACTTCAATAAAAAAATGCAGCGGCTCGCTTATAAAAAACCAAGCGAAAAACCAAGTAAATAAAATATTAACACCCCAAACCTGATATAAAAATATTAACATTAATATAAACAAGAAAATAAAATAATACTCATGTCTAAACTTTCTTTGCTGTCGCTTACTTTTTATAACCTCTGGGTATACTCCCTGAGTAGTATTTATCATTGTCACCATAAATTGAAAAAAACGATTGGCATTAGTAATGCGAGTAAATAACCCACTAATAGTCTTAAGTTGCTCAGATTTATAATCAATTATTTCCTCGTCTTTATCGGTGCCGAGGAAAGTATGATGATGGAGGTGCTGGGCTTGATAGTGTGTATAACTTACTAGCATTGGCAGACCGTAAATGATGCCAAAAAATCGATTAACTTTTATTGACCGATACAAATTATGATGGAGGCACTCATGCTGTAGTTCGACTCCATGCGCGATGACGATTCCCAAAATGACTACTGACAGAAAATATACAAAATCATTGGTTGTAATCACACTAAAAGTAATCGCTGAGCATAATAACATAAGATAAAGTATTGTCTTGAAAGCACTTCTTCTTGCGTTTTTTTTACTTAGAGTCCTGATTTCCTGCTCGGTTATCATCATGAACCTCTGTATTATTTACTGAAGTGAATGATTTTATTGATATTTTAAGTAGGTCACCCAAACGGTATGACAATAAAACATTAAACCATAACAAAATATTAGATCACTTAATGATTAGCTTCATAATCATTATTAACACTATGGTTTCATTTCAACAAATAGCTTTTTCTTATGGCTGACATTTAACTCAATCAAGCTTTAGCAATTAAGGTTATCTTATTGAATCACATCAATTAAATTAAAATTTCATGAGGGTTTTAATAACCATTAAGAGCCAAAATACAGGTAAATCCCCGAACTCTGCATTAAGAGTAACTGCGGCTTTGTTGAATAAATAGGACTTCTGGCTGCAATCAGGATCAGCTCATCATATTCTTGATCCTGTAGCGATATCCCGTGGCAAAACAAAAATTTAATATCAAAAACTGAGCGGCCTACAACAAGGCTCTCGTCAATCGCGGTTCGCTAGTATTCGGCTTGATGACTCGACCATCCAGGTTTGGTACGACGAACCAAAAACCTCTTCGCGTGGTCGTCCGCAATGTTATTCTGAACTGGCTATTTCCACCGTTCTGATGCTCGAACGCATCTTTCGCCTCACGCTGCGCGCCACCCAGGGATTTATTGACTCCATCTTTACGCTAATGAATATCCCGCTCCGCTGCCCGGGCTATTCCTGCGTCAGCAGACGGGCAAAATCCGTCACTATCCCGTTTAAAAACCCTACGAGAGGCGAGATTGCCCGTCTGGTTATCGACTCCGCCGGCTTTAAAGTCTTCGGTGAGGGTGTGTGGAAGGTAAAAAAACACGGCCAGGAAAAGCGCCGCGTCTGGCGTAAACTGCACCTGGCGGTAGACGCCGGTACGCATGAAGTTATCTGCGCTGACCTTTCCCTGAACAATGTGACTGATGCAGAGGCATTCCCGGGGCTTATCCGTCAGACGCACAGGAAAATTCGGGTCGCCTGCGCCGACGGGGCTTATGACACAAAACGGTGCCACGACGAGATAAGGCGCAAGAAAATTATGGCATTTATCACGCCGCGAACGAGGGCCGGTTACTGGCCGGCGGTGTATGCCGACAGAAATCAGGCAGTGGCAAGGCCACGTCTGACGGGGAGCAATGCTTACTGGGAATGGCACACGCTTTACAACCGGCGTTCTGTGGCAGAAACGGCGATGTACCGGGTTAAACACCTGTTCGGTGGGCATCTGACTCTGCGGGATTATGATGCACAGGTTGGAGAAGCTATGGCCATGATCCGTGCCTTAAACAAAATGACGCGAGCAGGCATGCCAGAAAGTGTGCGGATTGCCTGAGGAAGTCAGTGACGGGAGGCGCTTTTATCTAAATCCGATTTATTCAACAAAGCCGTCAGGCTGCATCATTTAGCTCTCCAGATGGAGTACAGATACACCGCGCTCAAAATCACCGCGCCTGATATCGCACCACACTTTGTAATATGATCAGTGTAAACCACAGAGGAATCAGGCTGGCAACACCAAACCCCATGCCCAAACCACTTCCCATTGCACCGAAAAAATCTTCTAGGTTGAAATCCATCTTAACCTCTCTTACTTATTCCACTAATAAACCCGTTGTTTATTATCAACGTGATAATCTTACCCCCTTAAAATAGAAAAACATTAGCGAAGCAAATAAAAAGCCCCGACAAACTTTGTTTTCCGTGGCGGATTGCAAAACTCATCGAGGCCAATCATCAGCGTTACATTTATAACGCGGCGTTTAAAGCGGGAAAGCGTTTAAGTAATTTTGCGAAAAGCTCAGACATCTGCTGTTCCAACGCTAATTCGCTACCCTCGCCTGCCTGCACCGCCGCAAAAACCTGATGCTTAAGGAAGTGACGCCAAACCACCGGGCGCTGCGCGAGGAATGTGGTCAGCAGTTGGTAGCGTTGCGGCGTCCACAGCGTTTCAAACTCACGGCGGGCGCTACCCACGTCAAAGTGCTCCCCGTTACTTTCCGGCATCTGGCTGCGTAAACCCGCAGTGCCAACTTCATCAATCTCGCCCTGCTGTAGCATCACGCCGTACTGCTCTCGCGCGGCCCGTTCGCTGAGAAAACCGCACTGCACATCCTGTAATACCGCCTGCGCGCTGCGATTTTTCGCCAGGCCGTAGCCGCCAGCCCCGGGGCCTTTAATGGCGACTACATCCCCCGGTCCGCAGTGGATCACGTCGGTATTGCCGTGCTCGGTGACGCGTCCGTCGGCGTGTTCAGTGCGGAACCACGAGGTGCTGCCCGCTCTGCCGCCCGCCGCGCCCGCCGAGGAGAACACCGAGCGATTGCGATTGCGGGCGGTAATTGTGGTATTCGGCACGAACACCTCAAACGCCATCTCCGTTGCCAGCCCGCCGCGATACTCCCCTGCCCCGGCGCTGTCGGGCGCCAGCCCGTAGCGGTGGAAACGCACCGGCACTTCCGTTTCATTAATCTCAATCGGCGTATTCTTCAGAAACGCCGACAGGCCGCCGGAGCCATCGGGCCCATCGTGCTTCGGCGTGCCGCCCGCACCGCCGCCAACCGGACCGAGCGAGGCAACCACGCTGCGATTCTGCCCGTCGACAGTGCGGATATTGATGATGGAATTGCCGCCCGGCGAGTTAGCCGGCAGGCGCTCCGGCATTGCCAGAGAAAACGCGCCGACGGTGGCGATCTGCGACATTGCGCAGGTCAGCGAACGCATTCCCACCGCCGCCGGAGCTTCGCAGTTCATAATGGTGCCCGGCGGCAATATTGCCCGCATCGGGCGCAGCGTTCCGGCATTCAGCAGCAGTGAACAGTCAAGGGTGGAGAGCACATAGGTGACGCCGACCAGCGCCAGCGGATGGCGTTCGCGCCCGCCGGTTGGCATATTCAGCGACGACATTAGTTGAGGATCGCTGCCGGTGTAATCCAGTTCCAGCACCTCGCCTTTGACGCGCAGCGTGACGGCGATGCGGCACGGATAGCCGCCCTCGCCGTCTTCATCGGCATAGTCGGCGTAGAAATAGTCGCCGTCGGGAATGGTGCTGATAATGCTGCGCGCCTGCTGCTCGGCGTAGTCGAGAATGCCTTCAATGCCACTGAGGAAGTCGTCGACACCGAAGCGGGCGATGATCTCCTGCACCTTACGCTCGCCGATATTTACCGAAGCGATTTGTGCGTTGAAGTCGCCCCAGTTCTGCTCAGGCGCTCGCACGTTGAGGCGCATAATGCGCGCCACCTCTTCGTTCAGCACCCCGCCGCTGATGATTTTTAGCGGCGGAATGCGGATACCCTCCTGCACGATTTCGGTCAGCGAGCGCGACAGCGAGGCCGGAACCGCGCCGCCAACGTCGGTGTTATGGATATGGCCGACCACAAAGCACACCACCTCACCATGGTGGAACACGGGTTTCCAGATATGGATATCCGGCGAGTGAGTGGCCACATTACCGGCGTAGGAGTCGTTGGTGATGCAGATATCCCCTTCCTGATAGCCGTCGATCAGTTCCAGCACCGGACCGTAGTCGATGCCGCTGTACCACGGCGCGCCGAAGCTGCGCGGTGAGGCGAACGCCATTCCGCTGCGACTGACAATCTGGCAGGAGAAATCCTCCGTCTCTTTAACGAAGGTGGAGTGCGCGGTGCGCATCAGGGTAAACGCCATCGCATCGGCGGCGGCCGCGCAGTAATTGGCGAGAATTTGCAGGTTACGACCATCAATTGCCATGATGCGCTCCGGTTTGCGGGGTAATAATCAGATTGCCGAAGCGGTCGACATCGACCTGCATTTGCGGCGGAACACAGGTGGTGCAGTCATCCTGAGCGATAATCACCGGGCCGCTCAACTGGTGCCCAGTCAGCAGCGAGCCACGCGATACCACACCAACCTGCCACCACTGACCGTCGATCCACGCATTCACTTCACTCAGTACCGTCACCGGCCCGCTGGCCTGCGCAAGGGTGATGAGGCGCGGTTTCGGCGTTGGCGAAGAGAGCACCAACCGCAGGTTAATCAATTGCACTGCCGCGAGCTCGTCATGATGACCGAAAAGGCGGGTGTGATGGGCGTCAAAAGCGGCGCGCACGGCAGCGAGATCTCCCGCCAGCAGCCACGATTCCTGCAGCGCCACATCAATTTCAAACGATTGGCCGCGATAGCGCATATCGGCGGAGAAACTCAGTTGATACGGCAAATCGGCACCGTATTCACGCGCCAGCCAGCCTTTGGCTTCGGTGCGCAAATCCTGCGAGCTGTCCTTCAGGTCTTCAGCCGCCGCCGCCATCAGGTCGCAGTACACCGTGCGGATAAAGTCATTTTTCACATCCGCCACCAGCCCGCCCAGCGCTGACAGCACGCCTGGCGTTGGCGGCACCACCACGCCTTTTAGTTTCAGCTCACGGGCCAGGAAGCAGCCCATCATCGGGCCGGCACCGCCAAAGGCGAGGAAGTAGAACTCACGCGGGTCGAGGCCGAAGCGCGATATCAATCCGCTGGTGTCGCTGTACATGCTGGAGATCGCCAGTGCGATGATGTTTTCAGCCGTTTCTTCAACACTGATACCGAGCGGTGCGGCCAGTTTTTCTACCGCCGCACGCGCCCCAGCCACATCAACCTGCACCGCGTTATAGCCCAGATCGCCGTGCCCGATCAGCCCGCAGGCGGCAAAGGCATCGGTGGCGGTGGCTTCTGTGCCACCGCGCCGGAAGCAAACCGGGCCAGGCAGTGAACCGGCGCTGTCCGGCCCGACCTGCAGGACGCCAAGGCTGTCGAGCCAGGCGATTGATCCGCCGCCCTGACCGACCGAGGTGACCGACACCGATGGGATGTAGATCGGGAAATCACCGATAATTTCCCCGCTGCCGTACTCCGGGCGGCCGTCGATGATGACCGCCACGTCGGCGCTGGTGCCGCCTATATCAAGGCTCAGCAGGCGATCAAAACCGCAGCTTTCGGCAATGTAGCTGGCGCCCATCACTCCGGAAGCGGTGCCGGAAAGCACCATCTGCACGCACTCGGCTTTGGCCTGTGCCAGCCCCATTACTCCGCCGTTGGATTTGGTAATGCGCGGCAGCACCGGCACGCCCATCTCTTTCAGCGCGCGCTCGAACGAGTCCAGATAATGGATCACTTTCGGCTGCACGTAAGCGTTGATCACCGCAGTAATAGTGCGTTCGTATTCGCGAATAATCGGCCAGATCTCGGCCGAGCAGGAGGTCAGCAGGTCGGGGGCGATTTCAGCGACGATCTCGCGCACCTGCGCTTCGTTGCAGCCATTGCGATAGCTGTGCAGCAGCGAGACGACAATGCCCTGGCAGCCGGCGGCCCGTGCGGCATCCACCGCCTCGATCACGCTCTGACGGTCAACCGGCAGCAGTACGTTACCGTCACGGTCGCTGCGTTCTTTGATGGCGAACACGCGGTCGCGGGTGATCAGCGGTGCCGGGCGGCGCGAGAACAAATCGTGGATATGCGGGATTTTCAGGCGCGCCAGTTCCAGCACGTCGCAGAAGCCCTCGGTGGCAAACAGCGCCAGCTTAACGCCCTTGCGCTGGATGACCGCATTCACCCCGACGGTGGTGCCGTGGGTGAAGTAGTGAATATCGGCAGGGTTGATGCCGTCGCGCTGCTGGAATGCCGCCAGCCCGGTGGTGATTTCATTGCCGGGGCTGTCGGGCCGCGACAAGACTTTCAGGGTGCGGATGCTGTTATCGCGCTCGTCGAGCAGCGCAAAGTCAGTAAACGAGCCGCCGATATCGACGCCAACGCGGTAGGTCATGGAGTACGGTCCTCTGGTGGGGTGGGAATAAATTCCATCAATCGTTGTGGCTGTGCCACTGGCTTCCAGCCCGCGCGGCGATAGACGTCGTGCGCGTCGTCGGTCGCCAGCATCCAGCGTTTTATGGTTTTCAGTTCAGGGTGATGGACAATCGAGGCAGCAAACCAGCGCCCTAAGCCTTTGCCACGGTGCGCTGCGTCAATCATCACGTCGCTAAGATAGGCAAAGCGGCTGTAGTCGGTGATCAGGCGGCCAAATCCCACCTGCTGCTGCTGGTAATAGATGCCGAAGGTCATCGATGCGGCGAGGGAGCGTTCGGTCATCTCCAGCGTCTGCCCCTGCGCCCAGTAGCTGTGTTCGGAGATCTGCCCGTGAACCCAGGCAATATCAATTTTTTGCGGGTCGCTGCTTAACAGATAATCATCGCGCTGCCATTCAGCAACGGCAGGCACAAACGGCTTTAGCATAGGGAGCCCTGACTGTTTTCTGATGTTAAAAACAGTGTAAGGCCAATAACGGTGAGAGTTTTTTGGTTGATAAGGGTAAGGACAGCGTTTTGTGGGGAATTGCGGGCGGGCGGGGAAATATTCTGCCGGTGCGATGTTGCATCACGGGCGGACCGAAAAAGAGGTCCGCCCCTACATCTTCCGGGTATGCATAACCTGACAGTCCAGGTGCGGTCATACAACAACCGGCCTGACCAGGTAAAAATTAAAACTCAACCTGCGTATGACGAGCGATCAGCGAGCGTAGCGGGACGCTACTTTTCATAATCGGTGATTTAATCACGATATAACTGAAGTACTTATCGATGCCCACTTTGGCGTCCAGCAGCCCTTCAATCACTTCCTGGTAATGCTCAATACTGCGGGTGATAAAACGCAGCAGATAGTCGTAGCCGCCGGTGATCAGGTGGCACTCCATCAGCTCGTCCACTTCACGGATCGCATTCTCGAACTTGAGGAAATCTTCGCGTCGGTGTCCGGATAGCGTCACTTCGGTAAACACCGTCACCGAATCGGTGATTTTGGTCAGATTAATGTGCGCTTCGTAACCAGTAATAAAACCCGCAGTTTCCAGGCGCTTTACGCGTTGCAGGCAGGGGCTGGGCGAAAGCCCGACTGTATCGGCAAGATTGACATTGCTGATACGACCATCTTTCTGTAGCTGTACCAGAATGTTGATGTCGATACGGTCCAGTTTCATTAAGCCGTTCATAAAACCCCTCATTGGTTCACATCACCCAAATGGTATAGCACGCTTAATCACTGATACGCCAGTGATTTAACATCGCGTGCTATCCGAGCGTAATTATCAATAAATGCAATAATATCAATGAGGAAGAATTATCAGCCCAGGCGCCCCGTGGCGCGTGCAAGTGCGATATCAAAGATATGCAGCGCTTCTTCCAGTTGCGAATCGCTGGTCACCAGCGGTGCGAGGAAGCGCACGGTATTACGGTGCAGGCCGCATTTGATCAGCAGCAGCCCTTCCTGACAGGCACTGTCGAGGATCTTCTGCGTCAGCGCCGCGTCAGGATGTTTGGTTTCGAAGTCGATAATCTCTACCGCCTGCATAAAGCCGATGCCGCGCACTTCGCCGATGCAGGCATATTTATCCGCCAGCTGCTGCAAGCGTGCATTCATCTGCTCGCCGAGCTGGTTGGAGCGCTCCAGCAGATTGTCATGCTCCAGCAGATCCAGCACTGCCAGCGACGACGCGCAGGCCAGCGCATTACCGCCGTAGGTGCCGCCAAGACCGCCAGGTGTTGGCGCATCCATAATCGCCGCTTTACCGACCACACCGGAAATCGGCAGGCCGCCGCCGAGGCTTTTCGCCACGGTCACCAGGTCCGGCACAATCCCGGTATGCTGGAAGGCAAACATCTTGCCGGTACGTCCAAAGCCGGTCTGCACTTCATCGCAGATCAGTAGAATGCCGTGACGCGTGGTGATCTCACGCAGCGCCTGCATAAACGCCGGGGAAGCTGGCAGGAAGCCGCCGTCGCCCTGCACCGGTTCGATAATAATCGCCGCCACGCGCTCCGGCAGGATCTGCACCGCAAACAGCGTATCCAGCGCTTTTAAGCAGTCAGCTTCTGAAATATCGTGGAACGCATTCGGGAACGGCACGCGGTAAATATCGCCGGGGAACGGGCCGAAATTCTGCTTATACGGCTGACTCATACCAGTTAAGGTTACGCCTAATAAGGTACGGCCATGGAACGCGCCATCAAACGCAATAATGCCGGGACGATTGGTGTGCGCACGGGCAATTTTTACCGCGTTTTCTACCGCTTCCGCACCGCTGGTGAAGAACACGCTTTTGAACTCTTCACCAGCACCGACCAGCTTATTCAGGCGCTTGGCCAGTTCGATATAGCCCGGATAGGCTGCCACCTGGAAGCAGGCATGGGACACTAACTGCAACTGCTCGGTCACGGCATTGATCACCGCCGGATGGCTGTGACCGACGTTTAATACGCCGATGCCTCCAACGAAATCTAAATAACGATTGCCTTCCACGTCCCACACTTCAGAACCTTTGCCTTTGGCAATCACAATCGGGTGTGCGGTGACGACGCCACGTGGCACGTTCTCGGCACGGGCGTCCAGTAACAGGGCGTTATCAGAAAATGTCTGCTGCTCAGCCAGTAAATTATGCATTGTATGCCTCATTGACGTGAAGATGAAGAATTGCCCCAACGGGCATCTGCAAAGTATCGCAATAAGCCGGACCATTAAGCTGCCGTTCCGGGAGCGGCAGCGGCATTAACTTTCGTAATTCGGGCTAATCTTTCGGTTAAATTTCAGACCCGAGCGTTTCCTGCACCAGCGCGCAATACCAGCGGATGCCGAACGGGATCAGCGCATCGTTAAAATCATATTCGGAGTGGTGCAGCGGGCGGCTGTCGGCGCTGCCGAGCCACAGATAGGCACCGGGTTTTGCCTGCAACATAAACGAGAAGTCTTCCGAGGTCAGCGCCGGTTTGCGCGCCTCGCCGTGTGCCAGCCCGGCACGCGCCGCAGCACGTAATGCGGTTGCCGCCTGTTCAGCGCTGTTAATGGTTGCCGGGTAGTAACGGTCGTACTGAACGCGTGCCGTCAGGCCATGCGCGGCGGTGACGTGCTGCGCCAGCTCGCGCATACGCTGCTCGATTCGGTCCTGCACCGCGCTGTCAAAGCTGCGTACCGTGCCGCTTAATGTCGCCTGCGATGGGATCATGTTGTGCGAGAAGCCGCCGTTGATGCGCGTCACCGTCAGCACCGCCGGGTCGCACGGGTCGATGTCGCGGCTGACAATGGTGTGCAGCGCCACCACCAGTTCGCTGGTTGCCAGCAGCGTGTCCGGCGTCAGCTGCGGCTGTGCGGCATGACCGCCCCCGCCCTCAACGGTGATCGAGAATGCATCCCCCGCGCCCATAATCGGCCCCGGGCGCGTCTCTACCACGCCGAACGGCAGCTGCGGCCAGTTGTGGATGGCGTAAACCTCATCGCAGGGAAAGCGTTCGAACAGACCATCATCGATCATCGCCTGCGCGCCAGCCAGCCCCTCTTCCGCTGGTTGGAAGATAAAATTCACCGTACCGTCGAACTGCGCATCGGCGGCAAGCGCCTGCGCAGCGCCGAGCAGCATCACCGTGTGGCCATCATGACCGCAGGCGTGGCAGACGTTCGTCTGCTGGCTTTTCCACGGCTGCGTGCCATTATCCTCCATCGGCAGCGCATCCATATCGGCACGCAGGCCGATGGCACGTGGGCGGGTTCCGCGCTTCAGCACGCCGACCACGCCGGTTTTGCCGATGCCCTGATGTACTTCCAGCCCCAGCCGGGTAAGAAACTCCGCCACCAGCCCGCTGGTGCGGTGCTCCTGATAGCCCAGCTCCGGGTGCTGGTGAAGATCGCGCCGCAGCGCGACTAATGCTGCAATATCCATATCAATATCCTTTATCGCGGTCGACCACGCCGACCATGCTTTCACCGCGCTCATAGCGGCGAATATTCTCCAGCAGCGCTTTGACCGCACTCTCCGGCTGGGTCTGGCTGGCAATATGCGGCGTCAGCCAGATGGCAGGATGCTGCCAGAAGGCATGCCCGGCGTGCAGCGGTTCCGGCGCGGTGACATCAACCACCGCCGCGCTCAGTTGCTGGCTGTCGAGTGCCCTGATTAAATCGTCGTGATTGAGTTGCTCCCCACGCCCGACCTGCACCACCGCCGCGCCGGGTGGCAACTGGCTGAAGAGTTCGGCATTGAGCATCCCTTCGGTGCTGGCGGTGAGCGGTAGCAGGCAAATCAGGATATCGCTGCGCGCGAGGAATTCGTTAAGGCGATCGTTACCGGCAAAGCACTGCACGCCGGGCAGATCGCGCGGGGTGCGGCTCCAGCCGGCACAGTCAAACCCGAGCGCCACCAGCGGTTTCAGCACCGCTTCCCCCAGCGTGCCGAGGCCCATCACGCCGACGCGTCGTTTTCCTGCAGTGTGTACCGGATGCGTCTGCCAGAGCCCCGCGCGCTGCTGCTGCAGGTAGCGCGGCATATCGCGATGCAGGCCGAGCACGGCAAAGGTCACATACTCCACCATGCCGCTGGTCAGCCCCGGCTCGATCATCCGCACCACCGGCAACTCCGGTGGCAGGCTGGCGTAATTGAACTGGTCGGCTCCCGCACCGACCGAAAACAGCACTTTCAGGTTGGGAAACTGCTGCATGATATTGTCCGGCGGCACCCATGCCACCAGATACTCGACCTCTTCCGGATTGCCAATCTCCGGCCACAGGCGGAAGCTGGCCGCCGGGGCCATCTGCGCCACCAGCGCGGCCCACTTCTGCCCGCGCTCGGGTTCTGATTTATAGACAATATTCATCACGCCATCGCCTGGCTCATCAGCCCGAATGCCTGCATACCGCTGCTTTCCGGCTGCCACGGCTGCCCTTTCACCATGGTGGTCGGGGCGTCCACTTCCACCAGCCCCAGCTCATTCAGCCACGGGCCAAGCCCGGCAGAACGGTCGGTATCAATACGCACAAACTGCTCGCTCATGCCGCTCAACAGTTCGCTGACCAGCAGTCTGGCGTTGGCGAGGTTGCGCGCCACGACCGGCCCGATGGCATAGCCGTGGCCAAAGCGGCGCAGGATGGCGAACCCGGCGGCGGTGCCGTTCTCTTCCAGCACCACAAAACGTTCGGCGCTGTCGAGCAGATGGGTGATTAACAGCGGGCGATGCTGGCCGTGCGCCTGGCGGTCGAGCGCGGTCAGCACCGCAGCATCCTGCACGCCAGCGCTGCGAATGCTCTGCTGCGGCCCGCAGGGAATGGCGGGTACCGCCGCCAGCTCGCGACACTGGTGCTGCTCCACATGGCCGGTGGCGACAAAGCCGAGTTTTTCATACAACGGCTGCCCGGCAGCGGTGGCGTGCAGGCGCACATTGCTGCCTTCGAGTTTTGCCAGCGCCGCCTGCATCAGCTGTTTGCCAATGCCGCGCCCCTGCTGAGCGTCATCGACAATCACCAGGCCGAGGGTGGCGTACTCCTTGCCCCAGCGCCAGAACAGGATCGTGCCGACCAGCGCACCGTTCTCTTCCGCCACCAGCCCGTCGCCCAGCAGCAGCGCCTGCTGCCAGTCAGCGCGACGGTGCGGCCATTTGAGCCGCTGCGTGAGCGCGAAAGCCGCATCGAGATGGGTTTCATTCATTGCTTTGAATTCAAGAGTCATCACTGTTCCTTACATCATGCCCGGCGCATCAAGGCCGGAACCGTCAATCAGGCGTTCATAGCGGAACGGCTTCGCATCGACAATCGGGGTATCGTGGGTGGCGAGATCGGCTGCGAGGCGCCCGGCACCGGGGCCGATACCAAAACCGTGTGCGCTGTAACCCGCCGAGATAATCAACCCCGGCAGCTTGCCGACGGTGGAGATCACCGGCACTGCGTCCGGCGTGCTGTCGATCATTCCGCCCCACGCCTGCTCAAGGCGCACGCCCGCCATCGACGGGAACTCGTTGCGCATCGCGGCCAGCCCCTCCTCCACCATCGCCATATCCGGGCGCGGGTCGAGGATGCGCACTTTTTCAAACGGCGACACGCCATCCATCTGCCAGCGCGCCAGCGATTCCGGGCCGCTGATAAACGGACTGATACCGAGGTTAATCGTCAGATTTTTGCGCCGCGCTTTAAAAGTGGGATAGAACTGACGGGCGTAGCGCAGCCCCTGCGCACCCGGCTCCAGGCGACCACGGCCGGAGACGGAAACGGTGTAGCTGCCGTCAAGCTGCGGGCGGCAGGCAAAGCCCGGCGTATACAGCGGCAGCGCAATTTTCTGTTCGATGGGTGCGGTGCGGAACGCGGTGCCGATCACGTTACCCAGCGGCAGATCGATGCCGTGACGGCGGCAGAACATGGAAGTCCACGCCCCACCCGCGCAGATCACGCTGCTGGTTTTGATCAGGCCGCGCTCGGTCACTACGCCGCTGACTTTGCCGTTGGTGATATCCAGACCGCGCACCGCGCACTGCTGGAATACCAGCCCGCCGAGGCGCTGTGCGGCAATCGCCAGGCCCGGTGCCGCCAGTGACGGCTCCGCGTGGCCGTCCGTAGGTGAAGAGACGCCGCCCAGCCAGCTGCTGGAGCTGCCCGGCGTCATCTCCTTCGCGCGTTCGGCGGTCAGGATTTCGCTGTGGAAGTCATAGCCTTTCGCCATGGTGTTCCACGCTTCCCAGGCGTTGATGTCGGCCTGATTTTTGGTGGCATACACCAGACCGCTGCGGCGGAAGCCCAGCTCTTCGCCGGTCTCCTCGCCCAGTTCGGCCCAGCGTTGCAGGGCATATTTGATCAGCGGCAGTTCGCGCTCGTCGCGGTTCTGCTGACGGCACCAGCCCCAATTGCGGCTCGACTGTTCGCCGCCGACCAGGCCTTTTTCAATCAGCACCACGCTGACCCCTTTTTTTGCCAGTTCATAGGCTGCAGCCGCCCCGGCAATTCCGGCACCAATCACCACCACATCCGCTGCCGGTGGAAAATGTGGGCTGTCCTGTACGTATCGAATCGGTGCTGGCATGTTGTTCCTTACCTGAAAATTTTTGTCTGTATTGCGGGCGGACCGAAAAAAAAGGTCCCCCCCTACATATGACTCATCGTCGTGGTCAACCCGCGAAAATGTATCTGCTTACAACGCGATATCGCTTTCCTGGTGCTCGTCGAGCCAGCCCTGGCGCAGCTCCGGCACGGCGCGTTTCAGCCGCTCATAGTACAGCTCGGTCGATGGCTTGTCGTAATCGGCGCGCGCCACCTGAGTCACCATACGGCCATTTTTCACCACGATAATTTCGTCACACACCGAGCGCACCGCGTGCAGGTCGTGGCTGATAAACAGCACCGACAGGCCCAGCTCGCGGCGCAGTTCGGTGATCAGATCCAGCACTGCGGCGGCCACCACGGTATCCAGGGCCGAGGTCACTTCATCACAGAGGATCAGGTCCGGTTCGGCGGCCAGCGCACGTGCCAGGTTGACGCGCTGCTTCTGCCCGCCGGACAGTGACCACGGCTTGCGCCACAGCACATTGCGCGGCAGGCGAACGAGGTCGAGCAGCTGCAACATACGCTGTTCGAGCGCCGCGCCGCGCAGGCCGTGGAACAGCTTCAACGGGCGTTTGAGAATGGTTTCGATGGTGTGCGCCGGATTCAGCGCGGTGTCCGCCATCTGGAACACGTACTGAATGCGGCGCAGCTCGTTTTCCGGGCGCTGATGCATATCCCCGGCAATGTAGTGACCGTTAAACAGAATATGGCCGCCGCTCGGCTTGTTCATCCCGGCTATCGCGTGCGCCAGCGTGGTTTTGCCGGAGCCGGACTCGCCGATAATGCCAATTGCCTGGCCGCGATACAGCTTGAAGTTAATCTCTTCGAGGATCTTAATCTTCGGCTGCCCTGCACTGTCGAGGGGGCCGTAACCGGCACAGAGATCGCGCACCTGCAGCAGCGGCTGCACTCTCTCATCCTGCTCCTGCCATGGGCTGGGGCGGGCTTTCTGCTTCGCCGCTTCCAGCAGCAGATGGCTGTACTCCGCCACCGGAGCGCGCAGCAGCTGCTCGGTGGTGCCGTATTCGGCGATGTTGCCCTTCAGCAGCACCAGGATCTTATCCGCCATCTGCGCCACCACCGCCAGATCGTGGCTGACGTAGATAGCGGTGGTGCCGCGCTGGCGCACCACGCGGCGGAACGCCTTGAGCACTTCTACCTGCGTGGTCACATCGAGCGCGGTGGTGGGTTCATCAAGGATCACCACTTCCGGGTCGCTAATCAGCGCCATCGCGGTCATCAGGCGCTGCAGCTGCCCACCGGAGACCTGGTGCGGATAGCGGTCGCCGATGGTTTCGGGGTTGGGCAGCGCCAGCTCGCGGAACAGCTCAATCGCTTTGGTTTCGGCGTCGGCGCGGCTCATCACCCCATGGATCACCACCGGTTCGACCACCTGGTCCATGATCTTCATCGCCGGATTAAACGAGGCGGCGGCACTCTGGGCGATATAGGCCACTTTGTTGCCGCGGAACTGACACAGCTGCGACGGCGTTAACGAAGTGACGTCGGTCCCGGCAACGTGTACCGTGCCCCCGGCAATCTTACAGCCGTGGCGCGCATAGCCCATTAACGCCAGCGCAATGGTGGTTTTCCCGGAGCCGGACTCGCCGATCAGCGCCAGCACTTCGCCCTTCTGCACGGTAAAACGAATATCGGAAACCAGGCTGATTTCATGCCCGTCGTCGGCGCTGGCGGTGACGCGCAGATTCTCGACCGACACCATCGGTGTGGATGCGTGTGACGTAATATTCATGCAACCCCCTTGGCGACCACGGTTAATGAACGCATGGACTGTAAGCTGTCGATAAACAGGTTGGCGCCGATAGTCAGGCTGGCAATCGCCACCGCAGGCATCAATACCGCTGGGGAGCCGTCAAACAGCCCCTGCAGGTTTTCGCGCACCAGCGTGCCCCAGTCGGCATACGGCGGCTGTACGCCAAGGCCGAGGAAGCTCAGGCCGCTAAGCAGCAGCACGATGTAGACAAAACGCAGGCCGAAGTCGGTGAGCATCGGGTGCAGCATATTCGGCAGAATGTCGTGGATAGCCACATACAGGCGGCTCTCGCCGCGCAAACGCGAGGCCTGAACATAGTCCATCGAGCGCAGGTTCGACGCCATGGCATAGGCGATGCGATAAGCGCCCGGCCAGTAGGTAAACATCGCGGTAATAATCAGCATCGGCAGCGAAGACCCAAACACCGCGACGATCATCAGCGCCAGGATTTTGCCCGGCAGTACCAGCATCGCATCGTTGATACGCCCGAGGATCTCCTCCAGCCAGCGCCCGGCGACCGCCGCCAGCAGAGCCAGCAGCGTACCCACCAGGCTGGCCAGCAGCGCGGCAGTCAGCGCCAGGCCGATGGAGTAGCGCGCGCCGAACAGAATGCGGCTGAAGATATCGCGCCCTAGGTAATCGGTGCCGAACCAGAACTCGCGGCTGAAGTCACCGAACAACGGACCGCCGCCGATATCTTCAAGATTGTGCGGTGCCAGCGCAGTGCCGAATACCGCCATAAAAATCCAGAACACGGTGATCAGTAGGCCGATACGGCCGCTGACGGAGAGAGATTGAAAGAAGCGCCACGGCAGCGTGAGTGTGTTCATCAGCCCCTCCACTTAGGATTGAACGCAATAGTCAGAACATCAGCAATCAGCAGCAGCACCAGGTAGCAGACGGCGAAGAACATCACGCACAGCTGCACTACTGGCAGGTCGCGGTTGCTCACCGCATCGACCATCTGGCTGGCCAGCCCGGGATAGCTGAAGATACTTTCGATAATAATTACCCCACCAAACAGGTAGGAGAGGCTGAGGGAGATGGCGTTGGCAATCGGCCCGACCGCGTTAGGCAGCGCATGGCGCAGCATGGCACGCAGCGGGGAGACGCCTTTCAACAACGTCATTTCCAGGTAAGGGCTGTCCATCTGGTTGACGATAGCGGCACGCGTCATGCGCGCCATCTGCGCCACCACCACGCAGCACAGGGTCATCACCGGCAGCGCGAAGGTGCGCAGGAAGCCGAGGAAGTCCTGATGCGTGGAGCCGAGCGACATCGCCGGCACCCAGTGCAGCTTGACGGCGAAGATGATCACCGCCACGGTCGCCACCAGAAACTCCGGCACCGCCACCACCGCCATGGTGCTGACCACCAGCGCCCGATCCAGCAGCGAGCCGCGCTTCATCGCGGCAGTAATGCCGATAATCAGCGCGACCGGCACGGAGACCAGCGTGGTAGTCGCTGCCAGCTGGAAAGTCGCAGGAATACGCTGTGCCACCAGTTGCGTAACCGGCAGGTTACTGGCGAACGAGGTACCGAAATCGCCCTGAAACATTCCGGCCAGCCAGCTGAAATAACGCATGATCAGCGGCTGGTCCAGCCCGAGCTGCTGGCGCAGGGCCGCCACCGTTTCCGGGGTCGCCGACTGGCCAAGGATCATCTGCGCCGCATCGCCCGGCAGCATGCTGGTGATAAGAAACACCAGCGCCGAGACAATAAGCAGCGTAAGTAAACCCGACCCTATGCGCCGGAGTATCAGTGTGAGAATGTATCGGTTCATCGCCGTTCTCCTGCTCAATATTTAGGGATTAAGCCGACAGCCATGCGAACTCATGGAAGCGGTAACCCATCATCATGCCCGACGGCCAGGCCTCCACCCCTTTCACCTTGTTGCTACAGCCATCCATGGTACTGATAAAGGCCGGGATCAATGTACCGCAGTTGTCATACACCAGCTGCTGCATGTCGCCATACATCTGCTTGCGTTTCACCTGGTCGCTCTCGCCACGGGCGGCGGTGACCAACTGGTCGAACTGGGCATTTTTCCAGCCGGATTCGTTCCACGGCGCGGAGGACTGATAGAACTGGGAGAACAGCATATCCAGCGTCGGGCGCGGGTTTACCGAGCCGTAACCGACCGGATCTTTCATCCAGTGAGCTGACCAGTAGCCGTCGTACGGCACACGGCGTACTGAGACGCTAAGCCCGGCGCTGCGCGCTATCTGCTGTAACAGCTGACCGCCTTCCACTGCCCCTTCGATATTCGGGGTGGTGATCACTTCCACTTTCGCGCCGACCATGTTGGCTTTTTTCAGGTGGAATTTGGCCTTGTCGAGATCCAGCGGACGCTGCGGGATATCTTTGTTGAACATCGGGTGCCATGGCGGAACCGGGGTGTCGTTACCGACGGTGCCGAAGCCCTGCAGCACGGTTTTGACAATCATTTCACGCGGCTGCAGATACTTCATCGCAAGCACGAAATCGGGGTTGCTGCCGGGTGCCTGGTCGGTACGGATGATCAGGTCGCTGTACATGCCGGACTTACTCTCCATGATGGTGAACTGGCCGTTCTGCTTCAGGCGTTTCACATCATTGGCGGAGAGCGTGGAGACGATATGCAGGTCGCCGGACATCAGGGCGTTAACGCGGGCCGCCGGGTCGGTGACACCCATCAGCTCCACTTCGTCGAGGTGCGGCAGGCCCGGCTTCCAGTAGTTTTTGTTCTTCGCGCCGGAGGTACGCACGCCCGGCTGGAACTCTTTCAACACGAACGGCCCGGTGCCGATGCCTTTACTGAAGTCTTTGGTGCCGTCCTGCACAATCAGGAAAGAGCTGGTGGAGAGGATCGACGGCAGGTCAACGTTGGCCTGTTCCAGCACGATGGAAACCTCCTTCGGGCTGACCGCTTTAATCTCTTTCATCTGGCTGGCGAGGGTGATCACCGTCGAGGCCACCGCCGGGTCTTTATGGCGGCTGAGCGAGTAAACCACATCGGCTGCGGTCAGGGCTTTACCGTCGTGGAAGGTGACGCCCGGGCGCAGTTTGATATTCCAGTTGATGCCGTCAGTGCTGTCAAAAGATTCCGCCAGCGCCGGCTGCGCCTTAAGGTTTTTATCCAGCTCGGTCAGGCCGCTGTAGAACATAAACTGGCGGCAGTAGTCGCCGCTGTTGCTGCCTTTGGCCGGGTCGAGGGTATCGCTGGCCGAGGCATTCGCCACCGCCGCGCGCAGTTTGCCGCCCATCACCGGGGTTTCCGCTGCGAAGCTGAACTCCGGGAAACCGATAAGGCCGGTACTCATCACCGCGCCTGCGGACAGCAGCTTCATCATGCCACGTCGTGAAATCGCGACATCCGTAATCACCTGGGTCAAATTCGGGTTAACACTGCTAAATTCTTTGCGAAATTTACTCATCTGCACACCCTCAAAAAAATTAATAACTCTTTGGATCCCCTAAATAATTCGAGTCGCAGGAAGGCGGCGACACAGCGAATCCCCAGGAGCTTACGCCAGTAAGTGACTGGGGTGAGCGAGGAAAGCCAACGCATCTGCGGTTCGAAGTATGGCGGGGATCATGAAAAACGATCCTTCGCTTTGTAGTACAGTCCAGCAACAGGCAGGAACCACGGTTTGCCAAAGTAGCCGGGAACCGCAGGCCAGGCGCTGCGCTGCCAGGGGTTGTTATTGGCTTTTTCTGCTACCAGGTCCGCCATGACCCGGCCCATCCACACCGACATCTGCGTACCGTGACCGCTGTAGCCGAGCGAGTAGAACACCCCTTCGTGCTCACCCGCGTGCGGCAGGCGGTCGGCGGTCATATCCACCAGTCCGCCCCAGCAGTAATCAATCGGTACGTCACCCAACGTCGGGAACATCTTCTGCATCCCGGCTTTCAGCACATCACCGCTTTTCGCGTCTGAGGTCGGGCTGCTGATGGCGAAACGCGCACGGCCACCAAACACCAGACGCCGATCGGCAGTGGTACGGATGTAATTGCCCAGATTGAGCGAGGTGACGTAGGTACGGTCACCCGGCAGGATCTGCTGCAGTAACGATTCGGACAGCGGCGCGGTCACGGTGACAAAACTGCCAACCGGAATAATGCGGCGCTGGAACCAGTCAAACGGGCCGATATTGGAGCAGCCGGTCGCCATCAGCACTTTCTCGGCGACAATATCGCCCTGGGCGGTGCTGACGCGGTGACGGTAGCCGTTGAGGCGCGTCAGCCCGGTCACGGCGCGCTGCGGATAGATGGCGGCACCAGCACGGGCAGCCGCTTCTGCCAGCCCAACGCCGAATTTGCCCATATGCATCTGCCCGCCGTGGCGCTGCAGCAGCCCGCCGTGGAATGACGGCGAATCGATTTCACGCTTCACATCCTGGCTGCTGAGAATTTCAACATCCGGATCAACATGGCGCTTCATCATCTCGCACGCCGCCACCAGCGACGGCATATGTGACGCCTTACTGGCCAGTTTCAGCTTGCCGCAGCGGCGGAAGTCACAGTCGATCTGCTCGTCAGCCACCACGCTCTGCACGTAGTCGACCGCATCGGCAAACGCCCGGTAATAGCGGGTCGCCTGCTCAACGCCCTGGCTCTCCACCAGCGCCGAGAAGTTCTGCGCCACGCCGGTATTACAGTGGCCGCCGTTGCGGCCAGATGCCTGGCTCATCACCTCGCCCGCTTCCAGCACCACCACGTTCACTTCGCTGCGCGCCAGAGTCAGCGCCGCCGAGATGCCGGTAAAGCCACCGCCAATCACCACCACATCGGCGGTCGCAGGCAGATCGCCCGTTTTTGCACCGGTGAATACGGGTGCTGTTGCCTGCCAGAATGATTCCAGTTTCATCGCCCTGCTCCTCTGAGGCCTACAGCCCTACCACGCCCGGAAGTCCGCCAATATCTTTAATCTCGGTGTACTCATATGCCGGGTTACCCGGACCGTGACCGCGATTAACAAACACTTTGTTTTTGATGCCGAGGTCATAAGCGGTCATCAGGTCGTAACGCAGGCTGCTGGAGACGTGCAGGATCTCGTCCGGCCCGCAGTTCAGCTTGTTGAGCATGTATTCGAACCCCTTCATCTGCGGCTTATAGGCGCCAACTTCTTCGGCGGTAATGGTCATATGGATGGGGGCGCCAAGACGTGGCACGTGGTTTTTGATCAGCTCATCGGTGGAGTTGGTCAGCAGCACCAGCGGGAACTCTTTGGCGACAATCGCCAGGCCAGCCGGAACGTCCGGGTGCGGTCCCCAGGTCGCGCAGGCGGTCATCACCGCAGCACAGTCCTGATCGGTACACTCGACGCCCCATTTATTACAGGTCCGGTACAGCGCGTTGGCCACCACCAGCGGATAAAGTTTGAATGCCCCCAGCACTTCGTCCATACGGTAGGAAGAGAAATCAGTGGTGAAGGCCTCCATACGTTCCGGGCTGATGCGATCGGCGAAGATGGCGGCAGCAGCACCGGCCATATCGAAGTTGATCAGCGTGCCGTAACAGTCGAAAGTGATGAATTTCGGTTTAAACACAGCCATTACGCTACCTCTTCAGAGTTCGGTTTAAGGATGAAAAACAGTGGCTAGAAGTCGATCAGTACGCTTTTATAACGCTGGCAGGCTTCAAACGCCTGGCGGCCCAGATCTTTACCGATGCCGGAGCCGTGGAAGCCGCCGGTCGGGATAATAAAGTCGCCGGAGCGGCCATAACGGTTGATCCACACGGTGCCGGCGGCAATGCCGCGCATCGCCCGCAGCGCACGGTCAATATTTTTGGTGTGTACTCCGGCACACAGGCCGTAGGTCGGGTGGGAAGCCAGCGCCAGCCCTTCGGCTTCCTCATCAAAGATTTGTACGGTCAGCACCGGGCCGAAGATCTCCTCCTGCACAGCCGGGTTGTCGTTAGCCACGCCCGCCAGCAGCGTCGGCTGCCAGAAGAACCCTTCGCCGGTATCGGCAAAGCGCTGCCCGCCTACCAGCACTTCCGCTCCCTGCTGGCGGGCGCTGTTGACCACCGAGGCCACCTTCGCGGCCTGGCGCCGATCAATCATCGGCGCATAGCGGCTGCTCTCGTCCCAAGTCACACCAGCCCGGAAACCCTGGCACAGCTCAATCAGTTTGCCGATCAGCGCATCGTGCACGCCGCGCTGTACAATCAGACGCGTCCCGGCGACGCAGGCCTGGCCGCCGTTGGCGGTAAAACCACGCAGGATACGCCCGGCCACCTCAGTGATATCGCCGCAGTCGTCGAACACCAGCTGCGGACTTTTGCCACCCAGCTCCAGCGTCACCGGCTTCATACCGTTAAACGCCGCGTCGCTCATGATGCGTGCGCCGGTGGCCGTTGAGCCGGTAAAGGAGACTTTGCGCACCAGCGGATGCGCCACCAGCGCGCTGCCGGTCACCGCGCCGCCGCCCTGAATAATGTTCAGCACTCCGGCAGGCAGGCCCGCCTGCACGGCCAGTTCGGCCATGCGCACGGTAGAGAACGGCGTCAGCTCTGAAGGCTTCAGCACCACGGCATTTCCTGCTGCCAGCGCCGGGCCACATTTCCACGAGGCCATCGACAGCGGGAAGTTCCACGGCGTAATCGCCCCGATCACCCCGTAAGGTTCCGGTACCAGCATGCCGAGACTGACATCGCGGGTCGGCAGCACGTCGCCGCTGTATTTGTCGGCGCACTCGGCATAGAAGCGAATGGCTTCGGCAGTAAACGGGATCTCGTGATTGACCACGTCATAGATAGGGCGCGTTGAGCCAAGCGACTCCAGCTGTGCCAGCAGCGGATCGACCTCAATCATGTCCGCCCAGCGCTTCAGTACCGCGCCGCGCTGACGCGGCGGGCAGCTGGCCCAGCCGCTGTCACGGGCGGCAGCATCCGCCACGCTCACCGCCTCATCCACCAGCGCCGCATCCGCCTGATACAGTTCACCCGCCAGCAGGCCATCGGAAGGACGCTTAACCGCCAGCTGCTCACCCTGCCCGCGAATATGCTTACCATTAATGAAATGTCCTGCGGGCAGTGCGATTTTATCCGGGTCAAAACTAAGCATGGAGTTTTCCTTATTTAGCCTGCTAACTAATGCTTTCTGGTACTGAGCAATATTGCATTTGTATTAAGTAATGCAGAAAGCATGCCAGCCCTGTGAAAAATAATAATGCGTAATAACGGGGTGAAAAAAATTTTGTGCCGTAATGAAGGTGTTTTTTTTCCTGTTAAGCCGATTATTTAAATAGATGATTTTCATCATAAAACGAATGCACCACCGTCGTGAATTCGATACTAACCTTGCACCGATTAAGCGCAGGAGTTTTGTGAGAATTTGATTAACCCTCGGAATTAATTAAAAAAAAGGCCCGCACCTTTTCAGTGTGTGGGCCTCAGTGATGGCTTAATTTTATTTTTTATTTACAGATTGCCGAAATGAAATGCTTTTGATTCGAGATATTCTTCAATGCCGTAACGCGAGCCTTCACGCCCCACTCCGGAGAGCTTAATTCCGCCAAACGGCGCCACTTCTAAAGAAACAGAACCGGTATTAAAACCGACCATGCCAAATTCCAGTGACTCACCCACGCGCCATGCGCGTCGAATATCTTCGGTGAAGAAATAAGCCCCCAAACCGTAAGGGGTATCATTCGCCATATTTATCGCTTCATCTTCGGTATCGAAAATAAACAGCGGCGCTACCGGGCCAAAAGTCTCTTCATGAGCAATGCGCATCGCACTGGTGACGTAGCCGAGCACCGTCGGCGCCACAAAGGTGCCGTTGCCGTTACTGATACCGCCGGTTAACAGTTCGGCACCGTGGCTGAGCGCATCTTCAATATGATTGTTCACTTTGCTGACTGCCGCTGCGTTAATCAGTGGTCCGATGGTGCTGCCGTCGGCAAAACCATCGCCCACTTTCAGCTTCGCCACTTCTTCCAGCAGGCGGGCAGCAAAGCGTGGGTAGATAGTGCGCTGCACCAGAATGCGGTTAGCGCAGACGCAAGTTTGCCCGGCGTTGCGAAATTTACTCATCATCACGCCGCTGATGGCAATGTCGAGATCGGCATCGTCAAAGACGATCAGAGGTGCGTTGCCCCCCAGCTCCAGGCTCAGGCGTTTAATACTGTCGGCGCTCTGCTGCATCAGCATCTGGCCTATGCGCGTGGAACCGGTAAAGGAAATTTTGCGCACCGTGCGGCTGCTGGTCAGGGTTTCGCCAATCTCTTTCGGCAAACCGGTGACAATCTGCAGTACGCCAGACGGAATACCGGCACGCTGCGCCAGCTCAATCAGCGCCAGCGCCGACAGCGGGGTCAGCTCCGACGGTTTGACGATGATCGGGCAGCCCGCGGCCAAAGCCGGGGCCACTTTGCGGGTGATCATCGCAATCGGGAAATTCCACGGGGTAATTGCGGCAGCCACACCTACAGGCTGCTTCAGTACCAAGATACGGCGGTCATCGCTCGGTGCCGGAATGGTGTCGCCATAAATGCGGCGCGCTTCTTCCGCAAACCACTTCACAAAGCCCGCACCGTACAGCACTTCGCCCTTCGCTTCCGCCAGCGGCTTGCCCTGCTCGGCGGTCATGATGGCGGCGAGGTCGTCAGTGTTGTCGAGGATCAGCTGATGCCATTTTTCCAGCAGTAGCGCACGCTGCGCGTTCGGGGTTTTCGCCCAGCTTTTCCGTGCGGCATCGGCAAAGGCAATCGCCTGCTCGGTTTCTTTCGCGCCGAGCGCCGGAATGGTACAAACCACTTCGCCCGTTGATGGGTTGGTGACCGGTAGCATTTCGCCGTTAAGCGCGCCTTGCCAGTGACCGTTAAAAAAAGCCTGCTGGCGCAGCAGTGTAGCATCCTGTAAACGTTGTGCGAGCATAGCGTCTCCTTAATAAGTTCATTTCACTTTAACGGAGGCGAGGCAATCAATGCTGCGTTATCAGGTAGAAAGAGAAGCTCGGAAAGAGGTTTTGCGCGGCGAAACGAAATTTTATGCTGTGGAATTCTAAGTGGCCGTAACCGGTAGGGGTTGACCTTCTTTTTCGGTCAACCGCGGTGTTTAAGGTCCGATCGAAAAAGAGGATCACCCCTACCGTTCTACGATTTGCCTGTTAAATCTGGAAATCGATCACCGTTTCTTCTTCGTTCAGCGACTGCGCCTGGCGCTTGATCTCTTCCAATGATAGGTTGGCGTTACACGGTTCGAGGAACTGCCAGACAAAATTGCACTGACAGAAAAAACTAACCTACGTGGATTTACACTGGATGAAACAAGAATTAAAGAAAGTCGTCAGTGTTATTCCGACATCATCAGGGTAGTCCGTGAGAGCCAATATTAATCCCTGCCTTAGTTTTATTCGCAGGTCTCCTATAGTGCCCAAATATTTCAGCCGACTCTTGCTTAAGGCGTGACGGTTTTCAGGTTTTTACGGCCCCACATTTTTCGCGAATTAAGGAGTGAAGAAATGCGGGCCGTAAAAATGAGGCAGCGGACAGAATTATTTTCGCGGGTTAAGGAGCGAAAATATTTCAGGCACCGCGTCTCACCGGCAAACAGCCGCGCCCACGCGGATTTTGCCGGCCGGGGGGAGCCGAATAAATTTCGCCGCCCCGGCGAGCGAAAAGCTGTCGCCCACGACAGCGATTTATTTGGGGGGCATCGCCCCGCACACCGTCGCGGCTAAGTCTCCGGCCAAAAGCCGGTAGCGTGGCGCGACCACCCTCTTTAAAGGTCAGCTTCCCTTTTATTCCCGCTGCGAGGAACGAGCTAAGGGAAGAAAAAGGCGAAAGCGACCGTCTTAAAGGGGGTGGTCGCGCGTAGCGGGCGACGGTGTGCCGCCGTTGACGTTGGGGGTTTTGGCGCGGCGTCCAGCCGCGACATTACCCCCATGCGACATATCATAAGGGCGTCCAGCCCGCATGAACTGGCGCACGCCGTTTGGTGCAGGGGAGCATGCTTTCCTGCACATGGCCGCAACGCGGCCATCTTCTTCGTCCCTGACGTTCGCCCCACCTTTTAACCCGACACCGTGGGGCGAATTGATGGGGCGATGTCATGGGGCGAACTGCTGACGAAGGAGGCATCGTGATTTTAAATAAGCTGGCCGTTTCACTGTCGCCGATAGTGAATGGCGCGCTGAGCCTCATTGCTTTTATGCAACAGCATCAGCTGATGCTGGCGCTATTATCGGGGCTGACGATGCCGTTTTTCGCGTCGATGAAAAGCGATGAACGGCAAAAAGCCCCGTTGTGGCAAAAGCTGATTATGGCTTTTTCCATACTGTGTTTTCTTTGCGGTACGATGGGGCCGGTACTTATCTGGATTTTCCAGTGGCTTTATCGGGGCCGTGTTATCGCCAGCATTCCCGTTCTGGCATGGCCGGTGCTGATTACCTTTACCGTAACGGGTTTTATTTTGCATATTCTGCTGCGCAGGGTATTAACACCTGAGTTAGACACAATAAAGAAACGCCTCGTCAGGAAAACCACGCTTGAACGGGAATTACGCACCGATGTCCGTACTGTGAAATCCCTGCTGCCGGAAACATTGCATTATGACCCGCTGGATTATATCGACCTGAACAAAGGGTTATTTATTGGCATGGACCGCGATATTCAGCCGATGTACCTACCGTTAAAAGACTGGCAAAGACAACACGCGGATATCATCGGCACCACCGGGGCCGGTAAAGGGGTGGCCACCGGGATATTACTTTATCAAAGTATTCTGGCCGGTGAAGGCGTTTTTGTTATGGACCCCAAGGATGATGAATGGGCCCCCCACCTTTACCGTAAAGCCTGCGAGGACGCAGGCAAACCTTTTGCCCTGATTGACCTGCGAAAACCCCAATACCAGTTAAACCTGATTGAAGCGATCACCGCCGATGAACTGGAAGAGCTTTTTGTTGCCGGGTTCAGCCTGGCAGAGAAAGGTCAGGAATCTGACTTTTATCGCATTGACGACCGGAAAGCGGCCCGAATAGCCGCACAATTTGTCACCCGTAATACTGCCTCAACCATTCGGGATGTTTATAACGGAGACTACGTTCAGGGTATTGCCGATAAGATAAAAGCCTTCTTCGGGAAAATTGAGGAGCTGGCCTTGCTCAATGCCATCAATGCGCCGACTGGATTTTCGCTTAATACGATTTTTGAGGAAGGCGGTTGCTGTTATGTGATTGGCTCAATGCGCAACAGCAAAATCATTACCGCTCAGCGCATGCTGCTGGTTCGCCTGTATCAGCTAGCGGAAAAGCGCGAGCGAGTGAAAAAAGTGCCCCGCCCCATTGCTATTTATCTTTCCGAACTGAAATACCATTTATCCAGGCCCGCGCTGGAAGGTTTAGGCGCGGCACGCGATAAAGGCGTGCACATTATTATGGACCATCAGTCGATTGCCGATTTAAAAGACTGCCCGGCAGATTTGAAAGGTGACGCCGTTGTCGGCGCGGTCGTTGAGAACGCCAAATTCAAACTGGTTTATCGGGTCATGGATCCGGACACCGCTGAATGGGTGGCAAGGATGTCCGGCACCATATTAGTCGATGATGAGGTCCGCAAAGCGAAAACCGATGCCGTACTGACAGAGACTATCGACGATGAACGCACCATCAGGCAGGCCGAGCGCTTCTTTACCGACAGCAATATGATCCTGAACCTACCCGATTTTGTCAGCTTCATCTTTACGACAAAAGCACTCCCCTCTGCCTCTCTGATTTCGCCCATCAGGGTGAAAAAACGCGAACTGGAGATCTGTGCCGTGTCGCCCGCAATTGCCGCCAACGCAGCAACGGTAAACATCACCCTGGATTTTAGCGAGGAGGAAACCTCCCCCGAACCGGCATCAACGCCGGATATCACCACAACGCGGCCCGATCTTTTTTTTTGATGAGGTGGGCGAAAAAGACACGACAATACCGAATGCCGATAAAGTGGAAAAACCGCCATTGCTGGATTTTTAAAGGGGGAATGATGCTGATCACCGCATACCACGAGCGCCAGACGCGACACCACGAAAAAATACAACGACTGCTGAATTTCCTGAAAGAAGAAACGTACAGTGACTTTAAAACGCTGATACTGCTGTTTGGCTTCAGGGATCATAAATCGCTGTACTCCCTGCTTTCAAAAGTCGAGGACATGGGCTTAATACAAAAGCACGTCCTGGTATCGCGTACGATGAAAATTTCATTGTGGGGCATAACCAGTGACGGGCTGGCCGTTGTGTTAACTCCCGACGATGCGCTTTTTCCGGCGCGGTTTGAGCCGTCAAAAATTACCGGCTGGACGCTGGACCATCACCTTGATAATCAGGCAGCCCGCATCATCCTTGAGCAAAAAGGCGCAACCGGGTGGATAAACGGCGATCGCACGACCTTCCTCAGTCGTTATCAGGTCAACCACCGGCCGGACGGGTTGATCACCCTGCCCGGCGGTACCGTGATCGCCATTGAGACCGAGCGCCGCCTGAAAACCAAAGCCCGTTATCAGTCGATCCTCGCCAGCCATTTACTGGCACGGACCCGTAAAAACTGGATTTACGTTTTCTACATCGTGCCGGACCCGCAGAAAAAGCGCGGTCTTGAGCGGCTGTTTGACAGCATCAGGCACGTCATCGTTAACCATCAGCACATCCCGCTGGAAACCCGCCACCGGAATGTCTTTCACATCTATACGCTCGACGAGCTGAAACGGCTCGATTTAGACCACTGCATATAGTTTTTCTGTAGCACCTACAGCCCCCCACGCCCACCAGCAGCGTAACGACCTGAAATAATGCCCCTCGAGATACTCACCCAAAATCAGAACAGACAGGACATCAAAATGAACAAAGAAACTGACCGACTTGCTGATGTACTGACTGAAATGAGCGCCAAAGCGCTGGTCACATGGATGACGCATTCCGTATTGCACGACATACCGCGCGAAGCATTACTGGTTCGCGGTAACGATTTTGTATACGCCCTTCAGGCTAATTTTGTGCTGCTACGTGATGTTCTGTCAGAAACACTGGAATATATTGAGCAGCAGAGCCATGATCTCGAAGAAAGACTGGATAGTCTGGAACAGCGCCTTCAGACGCTTCAGAAAGATACTGATAATTTGTATTAGCCCAGACTTTACCTGGCACAACTACGACACAGGGCCAAACCTAATCTGACAGGCAGCTCTGTGCCAAAAGCGGAAGTTGGAGTGCCGAGACTATCTAAAAGTTGATGGTTTGTTTTGCAGGGATACTTACACGACCCTCGATACTCCCTGCCTCTAAGGTTTGCTATAGAATAAATAATCATTGCGCTTTAATCTGATGTTGGCGGTATAATATTAGGTGCCTACTAAGGCAATCACCGACGCTACAATCATGCTGATCTGTATTGTATTTAGTCTAAACGTGTGGTGTGGAAAAACATTTAAACTCATTAATAATAAGGAAGCGCTAAATGTCAGGAATAGGAAAGTCGCAAAAAAAATATTTAATTATTAAAGGAATAAATGAGGGGTTATATCCAGAATCAGTTTACAAGTTCAGAACTATAGAAAAAGCAAATGAAATTCTTCAAAGCCTGGAGTTTTACTTTTCATCGGCTGTAAATTTTAATGATCCATTTGATTGTGCACTGGATGAGGAAAAAAAATACTCTTTATCAGATTTTAATACTTGGATAAATTCATTTCAGAATGGATTAAATGACACACAAAAACAAAACTTAACAAAAATGCATACACAAAACGGACAAGTATTTCACAATCTAGTTAAAAAAATAAAATCAAAAGCCGTAAATAATCGTGGGGTTTTAGCTCTATCTAAAACTAATGAAAATATTCTTTTATGGTCTCATTACGCGGAGAACCATACAGGGGTTGCTATAAAACTCAATATTGCTAAGGACCCGGAGTTTTTTGTAACACCTAAAAATATAATATATACAAAGCAATATAACCCGTTGAATTACCTCAGAGACTCTAAAAAATCAATACAGGATACACTCTCCATAAAATCAATAGATTGGGAATATGAAGAAGAGATTAGAGTTTATAAAAGTACTGTTGGAGTTCATAAAATTGACCCTGTAGCAATTACTGACGTTTTTTTTGGTATAAAAACCCAAAAAAATGATATTGCAAAAATAAAAAATACATGTAGTAAAAATGGCCTAAATCATGTGAAATTCTATCAGGCTGAAAAAAAATATGGCGAATTTGCGCTACATTTTAATCCTATTTGATTTAGTAAGTGAACAGTTTTGCGCCATAGGCCAATAAAATCTAATTATATCGCGGTGTAGCGAATGTAAGGTAATGCGATGAATCAAGATGAGTTAATCACTTTCTGTGTTGATGTGCGCGAAGTGCTTGGTAACATGACCAAAAAGGATCATTATTGGAGGTCATCTTTTGGACAGTCAAACTTTCCGGTGGGATGCTGCGGAGATACATCGAAACTGCTTGCTTACTTGCTTTATCAGCAATTCGGGATAGTCCCAGAATTAGTCTCAGGACGTTACAATGATTTTGACCATAGGTCCCCCGCCTGCGGTCTTTCAAACGGTAATTCACATGCTTGGCTGGTCGTGAATGGATGGATTGTTGATTTGACTGCGGATCAGTTTAATGACAGGGGATATAATCTCCCCCCCGTCCTGATTACATTAGACACTAGGTTTCATGACCTCTTTGCCAATCGTGATTCCTCGTTGCAGCTCTCTCAAAGCAATGAAAGGACTCTAGTTGATGAGCTAATAAACACAGCATCACATGTGCAGCAAAGACTTAGAGAGCGAGGTTGGTTCTGCGGGAGCAGCAGTTTTTAAAGTCGATACTCATAGATGTATAAGAAGAACATTAAATTATTCTAAATCTGGCTGTAATGGATTATTTTACAGTTATCAGCCAGGTTAATATGAAGCAGTTCAAATCAGTTTCTGACAATATAATCAGCTCAGTTACATTAGATTTATTGCATGGAAAGAACATCAACATGCGGTTAGAAATATCCCTAGAAGTGAGTCCGATCCGACTTCCGATCCTCGCTCAGGTTGTGTGAAAACTTTTTTGGCCGCTGAAACTGCCAAAAACAGAGCTGAAAACCGCGCTCATACGTAAAATTCGGATCTACTAACCAGTCGATCAATTCCAGATTTTGCGTAGACGTGCGCACTTCAGTTTTTGGTCAGGGTTTTCACACAGCCTGCGCTCACAGCGGACCTTATGACCTTGCTTTCTGTCCGCTCCGTGCCAGGAGCGGAAGTTGTTAACTCCATGTCAAGTTGATTAGAGAGGAGCAGGTCACTTGATTACATCGTTGGCGGTAAAAAGGAAGCACAGAGACGCGTCGAGCGGCTTACAGCTAGCAGCCATCCTCTTGCCAGCAGCGCACCAACTCCTAGCATTTTCCCGTGTGAAACAGGATAAATGGTAGTCTCGGATGCCGCCTAAAAGTATGCTGATATAGACTGCAGAACCACCAACCAGAAAATGTTATCCCAGTAAAGCAAAAAAGGAATGAGTTATGCCACGCCCCCCTATATCTGATGTTCTTTACTTTGCCCTCCTTAACCGTGATCTGGAAGCACTGGATGCCATTGGTGCGGAGAGGCCAGAGGATATGCTCTCCTTACGCACTATCATATGCACCAATAAAACAGGAGCGATCGATATTGAGCTCGGACTCGGGCCAGGACTGGCGGAGAACGAACAAATCATTTCTTTTTTTGAAGGCCCTCGTGCCTACTTTATGTCTGCAGGCGCAAGTCTTCAGGCACATTTGACGGGCGGAAAAAGTAACGTATTGATCGATTACTCACTGAGCTTCGATTCCAATTTTGCTGAGAAAATGCGTGCAGTCGTATCAGGAGAGAATATTCAGGAGGTTGAGCGTAATCGCGTTATTGAAATCCTGATGCTGAAGGCGCACAACCCCAGAGTGCAGTTCGATTTGCAGCCGTTTCTCATCGAAAACACTCGCCTTTCGCGGGACAACCCGCAAAATAAGCGCCCGCTTAATACCCTGATTGCCTTCCGTATGCTTGACCACTTGGACTGGAAGCGCTTCCGAGAATCACCGGGCACATTTGTGTATAGCAAATCTGCAGACATCCTCCGGGCGGAACTTCTTGTAGATGCAGAAGCTTTTATGCAGAAAATACAAAGCAGTGAGTACATAGCACAGCAGGAAGCTAAGAGTGCATTCAATCAGGCACTGTTGTTACGCTTTGCCACACTCTGGCACAGTGATAGTAAGCTCGATCACAAGCTGATTTTGCGCCAGCTCCTCATCTATTCCGTCAGGAAACTTGGGGCGATACCACTCACGGAGTTGCAGCTCATCTGGAGGGGTATGACTTCATCGCCAGTAGCGCCATTTTTTGGCCCTATAATAGGAAAGTCTCGCGAAATGCTTAAGGCAATACGCGGCATGGCATGGGATTTGACATTGCTACGTCTGCTTGAGCAGGTTGCCACCGCGTCTCAGAATGGATCCTTTTTTATTCCCTATTTCGTCACCAATGATGGTCGCTGGCGTAAATTATTACAGCTAAGCCCGGTAAACATGATGGTCATCGATGACCGGGACCATCGAGTACAACTTGCACGCCAGAATGAAAAAGAGTTCAGAGCTATCTTCATGGAGTGCCTACAGGGTGAACTACGTTCCGATATGACACCTGAAATGATCGAGAAACGCCGTCTGGCCGCAAAAAACCTACAGCCTGACGTATTGTTGGCACTCGTTGCGCAAGAAGAGGCATTCTGGGACTCCCATTAACAATAGTGACCTGGCCCCCTCATTTATTCACTTTCGGCAATACTAGAAATACTCGTGGCTATTCAATTGCCAATGTCTGCTTCGTGCCAGGTATAGTCATTCGAACCCTGAGGGTTACACTTTTAAGTGATTCAGGGTATGCGCTTACTGGTTACGAATATTGTGCCAGAATCATGTGATCTGATGATTGCCGCTTTGCTTTCGAGCCAGTAAGTGCTCCACGTTCGCTAACGAATACTCAGGGCATGCAGATAAACTGCTGACTATATTTCTCTCGAAGGGCGTGGAATGCATACCAATCCCCGGTTAAAGGAGTTGGTGATGACTGCTATAGATCTGTTTGCTGCTCATGTTGGTCTGGATTGGGCGGATAAAAAGCACGATGTCTGCGTTCAGTTTAAAAACGGTGAGCGCACATTCCATGTGATTAACCATACGCCGGAAGCGCTTGATACCTGGCTCAATGAGTTGCACCAGAAGGTCAAAGGCAGGATCGCTATCGCCCTTGAACTGAAGAAAGGCCCGGTAGTATATGCTCTCCAGAAGTACCCCTTTATTACTGTCTTTCCCATACACGCGTTATCATTGGCCCGCTATCGGCAGACCTTCTGGCCAAGTGGTGCGAAGGATGATCCTCAGGATGCCGAGTTGGCGTTAGATCTGATGCTTCGCTATCCCCAAAAGATAAAACCCATTGAACCCGACAATGCTGATATCCGTTTACTTCTACAACTAGTCGAGCAGCGTAGGCTGCTGGTAGAAGACAAACGCCGCTTTGTTAATCGGCTCATTAACACGCTTAAGCAGTATTATCCTCAACCCCTGGAATGGTTCTCGCATCGGGACAGTTCATTGTTCTGTGAGCTCATAATCCGCTGGCCAAGCCTGCAACAGCTCAAACGTGCCCGGAGTGATACCGTCCGTCATTTTATGAACGCAAGAGGTGGTCCCGCTGTTGCGTATACAGAACAGCGGGTTACAAGCATTGCCAACGCGATTCCCCTGACCACTGATAAAAGTGTCATCGAGGCGAACGCGCTAATGGCAACAGCTCTTGCATCACAAATCAAACCAAACTTGTAGGTGAACTTATCAGAACCTACGACGAACGAATCGAATCGTTATTCGATACGCTTCCGGATGCAGAGCTGTTCAAATCACTACCGGGCATGGGGCCGTGTATGGGCCCACGTATGCTTGCCGCACTGGGTGATAACCGCGACCGCTTCAACAGCGCTGAGGAAATTCAAAACTACGCAGGTATTGCTCCGGTGACTGAACGGAGTGGCCAGAAATCCTGGGTTCACTGGCGATGGCAGTGTGCCAAGTTCGTCAGGCAAACCTTTGTCGAATGGGCTGCCAAGACGGTTAACTCATCATACTGGGCCAAGCTGTATTATCAGGGGATGCGAGAAAAAGGAAAATCTCATCAATCAGCGATCCGAGCTCTGGCATTCAAATGGATAAGAATTATTTACCGCTGCTGGAAGACCAGAACCCGTTATGACGAAGCGAAATATTTGCTGGCACTGGAAGCGCGAAATCGCCCTTACTAATGCCGTAGAAAGCTTGTCGAATGTCTCAGGGCGTGAAGCGGACATTGACGCCACATTAGTGCAAGTGGCAGAGCAGAAAAAAGGCTGGGAATCCGGATTTATGACTGTATATTTACACAGTGATTTAAGCAGCTAAATAGGACATTTGAAATGAATAGCACTGCTGATGAGATTAGTTTTGAGATTTGTGAAAATGCTGATGCGGAACAATCATTGCCCATTGAAGAAGGGCTTAATGATTTCAACGATTTAATGACGGGGATCAGTGATCGTAAGCCATTATCGGTATTAATAAAATCAACTAAAACGGGTGAAGTACTTGGAGGAATGCAGGGACGTTCGTCACTGGGCCTCCTTTTTATAGATCTTTTCTATCTTCCACCAGAGTTGCGGAGAATGGGACTGGGTACAGATATTCTTAAGCGCTTCGAGAATGAAGGGCGAAGAAGGGGATGTACTGCAGCATTTTTGTATACGATAAGCTTTCAAGCTCCTGATTTCTACAAAAAACACGGTTGGGAAGAGTTTGGGCGTATTGGCTGCGAGCCGGAAGGAACAAGTCGGATATTTATGAAGAAATCCTTATAAAATCCAATTTTATCTTTCAACTGGGATGTCCGCTGTTCGCTCAGAATAGACCTGCACACCCACCCTTCGGTCGTCCTCGTGCCAGGAGCAGACATTACTGAGTCCGCACAGCTTTGACTAAAAGGGAACGGGTCAAAGTATCTTTATTGCGCTGCCAAATGCGCAACTATAATTAAAACGGTTGTTCATTTAAATGGATGAAATTATGAGTTCACTCAACATGCATTTCAACATTCTAGCCGGCTACAACGCCTGGGCGAATGAACGGTTATATTCCAGCGTTGGAAAGATTGGAGAAGATGCTTACCGTAAAAACTGCGGCGCTTTTTTTGGGTCTATCGAGGCGACGTTGAATCACCTGCTAGTGACGGACAGGATTTGGAGACATCGTTTAAACGCATTACCTGAAACAGGGTATCGGCTGGACCAGATACTGTTCGACAGTGATTTTCTCGGTCTGGAAATGGCGCGAAGAGAAGAAGATAAAAAGATCGTAGATTTTATCATGGGATTATCAGAAACCGATTTAGCTGGCATAGTCTCCTACCGGCGGGCTTCAACACCAGAACTTAAGCAGCAGGTAATCTGGTCTGCTCTGGGTCACTGGTTTAATCATCAAACCCATCACAGAGGGCAGGTCCATGCAATGTTGACCCGAGTATCTGGGGAGGCACCCGAACTGGACTTGCTGATATATCAAAGGCAGCTAAACGATAAATATTAGTTTGGCGATTGACCTGCTCCCTGCCGATCAGTATACCGTGATGGTAGTATTGTTTTGCCAACTTCCGCTCTTCGCTCAGGCTGTGTGAAAACACCTGATCACTTTTTGGTCTAAGCGATGGTTGCATATGATCAACCATTCTTTATAAACCCATGCAACATACTTACTTTTCTATTAAAATTATAAACATACAAGTGAATACTGTGGGTACCGACATGGCCAATCACATTCAAGGACATGGCAGGCATCAGGTGACATTGCTCCCTGATGCGCTGGACGATTTTGTCACTGAAGATAACCCCGTCAGAGTGGTTGATATATTTGTAGATGGGTTACAGCTTGATTCTCTTGGTTTCAGAAGAGTTGATGCAAAACGAACCGGACGGCCCGGATATCACCCTGCCACCCTACTGAAGCTGTACATTTACGGATATCTCAACCGAATTCAGTCCTCCCGCAGACTGGAAAAAGAGGCCCATCGCAACGTTGAACTGATGTGGTTACTTGAACGATTAACGCCTGACTTTAAAACCATTGCAGATTTCAGAAAAGATAACGGTGAAGGTATCAGGAATGCCTGTCGGGCCTTTATTGGCCTGTGCCGGCAAATGTAAATGTTCACTGATGTCGTTGTTGCCATTGACGGCAGCAAATTCAAAGCAGTAAACAGCAAACCCAACAACTTCACATCCCAGAAAGCCAAAGACCATATTGAGCGCGTTGAGCAAAGTATTACTTTTTATTTAAACAAGCTGGATGAAGCCGACAAGAATACTGAGCCCGATGCAAACACAAAGTTAACAGCCACTAAACTGGCCTGGCTAAAAAAGCGTTTACGTGAGCTTCAGGAGATCCAACAAGCAATTGCACAACAGCCAGATAAACAACTTTCTTTAACCGACCCTGACTCCCGGTTGATGAAAACAAATAATATGAACCGGCAAGTTTGCTACAACGTTCAGACAGCTGTGGATACGAAGAACCATTTGATTGTTGCGCATGAAGTCACCAACACAACAGATAATGGGCAACTTGGTTCAGTAGCAGCACTGGCTCAGAAAGCTGTTGGCCGGAAGGACATAACAGTACTTGCCGACAAAGGGTATTACAGTCGCAGCGATATTAAAACAGTTCTGGATAGCGGAGCCGTGGCGTTGGTGCCAAAGGGAGATACCTCTGGTGCTGAACGTAAGGGGCTCTATAACCGCTCAATGTTCAGATATAACAGGGAAAAAGATGTTTATGTATGCCCAATGGGCAATGAGCTTCAGAATCGATTTACCTCAATAGAGGACGGACTGGAGCAACAGTTGTACTTTAACAATATTGCCTGTCGCGATTGCAGCCAGCGTTCCAGGTGCACGACATCAAAACGCGATCCAAGGCGTATACGGCGCTGGGTTCATGAAGCTGAAATGGAAGAAATGCATGCCCGGCTTGAGGCATTTCCTCAAGCGGTAGTCATGCGAAAGCAAACGGTAGAACATCCGTTTGGGACAATTAAAATGTGGATGGGTGCAACACACTTCCTGATGCGAAAATTTAAAAATGTCAGTACAGAAATCAGCCTTCATATATTGGCTTATAACCTGAAAAGGATGCTATCAATATGGGGTACTGAAGGATTGATAATTCAACTGCAGGAACAATACGGCTAACGGTTCCAGCCGTTTTGCCCTCCAGTAACAACAAATATCAGGTTCTTCCCCGCTTTAAAAACTCCTGAGTCACCCGAAAAAAAACACAGATTACTTCGTCAACTTAAACGACTTTATTAAAACACAGATGAGAAATATTGTTTGGTTACTTGAAGCTATGAGTTTTCACACAGCCTGCGCTCTTAACTGACTGCCGTATATGGTTGTGTGCTGTACGAGAAAGCCGTAAGGCGATATGAGCTAATGCAGTTAATCACATGGAGTAACTATACATCAATCCCTCCTTGGGGTTGTCTTAATTCCACTGCAGGAACATGACTGTTCGGTGCTCGCCCTGTCTGCGCTCCGCCTCACTCATGTCCCTACAGCGTTACTGTTTTAAACGGCCCCTACACGCAAAGCCGCATTCCTTTGTAGTGCATTCCCGCTCAAAGCTTATCAATCAAATAACGATGAGCTTTTGATGCCGCGCTGGCGGCCTTGAAAATATAGCGCTTGTCGTTCTTCAGTGCTTTCAGCCAGGAAGCAATATAACCTTCATGCTGAACCTCTCCAGTGATACCCAGATCCGCCATCAGGAACGCGCTTCCCAGTTCGGCGATCAACTCCTCAAAAGCATAATCCTCACTGCCAAACTTCCCTTTCATTTCACGGTTCAGCCGACTTTTTGCCCCGCTCCAGTGAATCAGCTCATGCAGGCCGGTGGCGCAGAAATTGGCGGCATCAGAAAAAAGGTACCGTTCCGGCAGCCAGATTTCATCGGTAGAGGGTTGGAAAAAGGCGTTTTGACCTTTCTCAATGATAGTTGCACCACTGTTACGGAAAAGCGCTTCCGCACGCGGTAACGGCTCAAAGGTCTCTGCCGGGCAAACTGCTGCGTCACTCAGAGGCAAACCGTCAATTTGCTCAACATTAAACACGGTAAAAGTTTTCAGCATCGGGATATAGTCAGTTTCTCCGTCGTCATTTTCCTTTTCCAGCGTGGTATAGAAAATGGCGGTAGTGCCGTGTACTCCTTTGCGTACCTGCCCGCCTTCCGCTTCTGCCTGTTTGTAGGTCATCCAGCGCGAATCACTGAATCCCTGTTTTGAGGCACTGCACCATAGCAACATGATATTCATTCCACTGTAAGCAGCACCAGTCGCGTAGTTTGAAGGTAATCCTGACATGCCCGGTACGCGCTGCCACGGGCAGGACCACGGCTTAACGCCTGTTTCAAGGGCAGAAATGATGCTGTCAGTGACTGTCTGATAAATATCTGTTTTGGTTCTGGAAAATTTCGTTTTTGAGGAGCCTGACTGCTCCAGCGGGGATACGCTGGTCGCCGTTGCGGTGTTAGGGGCGCTAGTCTGGGTATGCAGGGAAATAGTCATGGGTTTTCTCCGTCAGTGGTGTGATTTTCGTCTTCGTATCGCCTGACGGTTCGCTTTCCCGACATCGTTCCGTCCCGCAAGGGCGCAACATGCGTGCTATTTACCCTTGCGGAACGGGTTGTGCTGGGAAACGATTAACCGGAAGCTGATTCGAGGAATGAAAAGCACACAGGAGCCCCCCGGAATACATGGGCATAGCCGCCCTTAATTAGGAAAAGAAAATAATGAATTATTTAAAATTAAGAAATCCTTGATTAAAGAATAAGGATTAAAGAGGTGAATGGAGAAAATTCAAGGGAATTCAATATTACTCATATTAATTTTAGCCAATCTTACTAAATTCAAAAAACAAGCAAGAAACACATAAAGAAAAGAAAATTTCTTTCATAACAAGCCATTAAGCAATATACAACCGCTAAATTAACATCTTGAAATGAAATTTTAAAAACCAACTAAAAACAAAAACCTCGCGCCCCCCAAATAAAAAAACACCACTAGAAATAAATTCTATTATGTAACTATCACAACTCCAATGATAATTGCGTTGGAGCACTTACAATTCTAACCTTACATTTCATAACACCCTCAGATCGTTCCATCTGAAGAGTGAAAATATACTTATCGTCTTTCTTTTCACTATTTTCAAGAGTAATTACACTATTTGGAGTACTAAAATCATCGCCATAAATAGGTAGTGAAAACCTCAACTGCCTTTCAAAAATACCATTATTATCATGACGCTTGTCCGAATGAAAATCATTTGGATGTGGTGGCAAAAGTTCTGACTTACTTATTGTTTGTTCATATTTTTTTGTAGGTTCTTCAAAGTTATTTTTCCCTTCATCAGATAGACTCAAAGAGGGGCCTAGCGCTGTTTTACCAAGCATTATCCCATTATCGAACCCGCCTCTTTTTGCTTTTTTTGCTTTTCTTACACGTTCTATTTCCTTATTAGATATTTTTAATTCTTTAGTAAGAGCATTAATTATTTCTTGTAAATCAGCGATCTCTTCAATTATTTCATCGCTTGTTTTTGCATCAAAGACCTCAAGAGATTCCTCCACGACCTTTCTTTTCATTGCAGAAATTAACGCTTCACTTTTCAATTTTATTAGTCTAACGTCTTCTCCTTGAGAATTGATAAACTCAGGGATTTTGTCACGAACAAGTTTATTATATTCTATCTCCTCTTCGTCAGCTGCATATAAATCAGCACATTCTACTTTGCAACCCATTTTGGTGAGTAAATAATATGCATGAGAAAGAATTCCACCAGCTAATTCAACAACGATATTCTCTCTTTTAGCTAGATCAGCAAGCTCTTTAGCAAACTCAGGGTCTCTGACAAGTTCGGGTTCCATCGGATCAATTAATATTCTAGATATTTTAAATTTTTTGAAATTAGTACCCTTTAAATTTTCCCAATCATTTCTTGTTTTTATAGAAAAGAAGGCGTCTCCCATATTTTTCTTTTTTGGTGCAGACACTGGTGAGTTTTGTGATGAATCCCAGAACTCGTGATACCAAGGAATTACAGGGCTTGAAGAAGCATTATTATTAACGTCAATGAACCACATGATTACTACAGACTGATTTAATTTATTAGCTATAATTCTAGATGTCCACGCGATCTCATTGATCCATTCTTGCTTATTAATAGTCGCTTTCCAATCAAAACTTTTTGATGTTTGATGAAGAACCCATTGGCCATTATTATTTGGAGCAATAAATTTATCTTTATATCTCAAGCGCTCACGAACGATAAATTTTCCAGGCTTTTCCGAGGAAGCAGATATGGTCGACAATTTTGTATCTACGTCATATACATCGTGTGGATACCAATACAATCCTTCCGGGATCCCCCATAAAGACTCTATTCTGACTTTTCTTTTGTCAGGGTGCGCTAAACACCAAGCAGATGCAGATGCAGGTATAAAATGGTGAGCAATAAGACACAAGCCACTATCCTTTATATCAAGGCTTAATATCTTTTCCCTAAAGACTTCAATTAACCATTTTACAGCATCGTCTGTACTACGCAGTTCATCACTTCTGGGCAGCATTTGATGATGCTTAGAAGGAATATGAGTCCCATCGGTTCTAATTACTAACGGTTGCTTAGTTAATTGCTCTAAGTCACTTATTAATTCAGTAGAACATTGAGCCTCATTTAATAGCTTTGATAGAGTTTGGGCATCTTTTAAAATATAAAATTTCGTTCCTTTATAACCTAATTCTCTATACAGTTTGGCATTATTAAGTTTTCTATATACTTTATAATCGCCCTCGGATGCTGTGCTAAATAAATTCAAATGTTCACTTACGTTTTCGGTAATATATTCTTTAACTAAAGTTGTTGGATTAACTCCTTTTTCTACAGCATCACATTCGTCTGCCTGGACAATATACATTGTCCGTCCATCCCAAACCCATTCAAAATGAAGCCGAGATAACATATTATAAGCCCATACAGCAACTGATTTTAAACTATCAGCATAATGCATTCTGTATTCACAATTAAGTTCAGTTATCTCAGGAATTCTGGAGTCTCGCCATGCTCGTATAGACAATGAATTTCGTTCGCTTGAAGACTCACCACTACCTTCTATCTCTGTAATCCAGTCACGGGGTACTTTACTCAGCCGTCTTTCATTTGAGAGATGACCTTTCATTTGCGGTGAAATAAAGATTTGAATCACCCAATGGATTTTATTTAAATCTAATTTTTCGTATCTTGATAACAATACTGACTTTAAATTTGATATAGTTAAAAGAACATCATTAGCATTACATACCTGAGACTCTAACGATCCACGATCATCAATTGACTCATCAATTCCACTAGAACGGACAATTAGCTGTGTCGCAGATGAGATTTCAAATTCTTTTAAAAAACCCTCTAAGCAATTAATAGATTCTGGATTATTGCTAGAAATAACAAAGAAAGGAGGAGTCCATTTATTAGGTATAGAACATAATCCAAACGCTTTAAGGCCAACTCTATCAGGAAGAATATCTTCAATATTAAGATGAATAATATTATTATTTTCTATAATATTTATTGGATTCAGAGGAGTGAATTTTGTTTTAACAACGGAACTCATTATAAGATCCTTAATTTATTTTTTATCTGTACCAAATACTGTATTAGCTACTTCCTGCATTTTTGCTAAAGCACTATCAGCAAAGTAACCTGAGATAAAACCCAAAGAAAAATAAAATGTTGACGATGATGACTTCATGCTTAACCCAAGCATCCCTGAATCTATTAGGGAACCAATAGCTAGAGCCAAAACACCAGCCAAGAAAGGTGTAAAGATACGCCATAAGCGTCTATCAAGATTCCAATATCCTCGAGCAACTACCTTATAAAGATACTTTATACCAAACATTGTTCCACCGAGCATTCCCCCAAAATAAAACAATGCAAATTGGTTGAATCTTTTAATACTGCAGGTTTGACAATCTCCTGCTAAAATCGAAAAAGCAGTTCCGCGCCATATTAAGAATATCATTACCAATGTAAATAAAAGAATCACACCCACAAATATGGCATCAAAACATATATGATTTATGGCTTCTTTTGGCCATCTGCTCTTCCAATCAAGTTCTTTGCGTCCATCATGGTTGATATTATCTGCAGGGGGAGAAAATGCAGTAGAAGCTGGAGTATCGTCATCTCTTTGCATAACATTCTCTTCTGTGAGTTCTATATCAAAAAGCATTAACTTCAGAATGGTTATTCTTTAGCTCTTCAAAAGTACTAGCGCTTAATTCATTCATTTTGAATTCTTTATAGTTATACTTTTCAGCAATACCCAACTCTTTAGCAATAACTTTTCGGAAAAACTGAGAAACCTCATCGCCCAAGAGGCAAATAATACCCTTAGAATTTCCAGCATCATAACTATCAGAAACAAAAAGATATTCTTGCCCCTGCGAAATTTCTTTTATAGCCGAGACTTTACATTCAAACCATTTGAGTTTATCGGAAAACAACTTAGCAGAATTAGTTAACGAGAAATGTAACGGAACAACATGCAGATGCGCATGAGCGGTCCCACAACTAGTTAGGGAGTTTTCTTTAATTGAACCATGTTCAAAAATAGTAACTTTCCCATAGCGCAGTTCAAGATTTCTAACCACTTCAGAAGTAAATTCCCAAAAACTATCTTCAAGATAGCTCTCTTTCAGATTAAGAACATGTTTTTTGGGGCAAACCAAAGCCCACCCCGGAACTAACGATCCAAGTGATACGAGAGCTGCATGATGCTCGTCAAAAAGCCACGGACTATCAATGTCAATGCTAATATTTTTGTTTACAATTTCACAAAATCTGCATTTGCATGAAATTTCTTGTGAATTTTTACTAGGGATATAGACCATTACCTTTGTCTCCCATGTTCCAAAACAACAGATACTTTCACTTTATGACCATAATTTTTTAAACCATTGACGGTAGTATATCAAGAAAGTCAACAAGTTGATAGGATTAAGCAACGTTCTTCTAATGCTTGAACCCTCACCTGCGACTGACCCAGTTTTGGCAGTAATAAAAAATCCTGAATCTATCCAATTATTATATGTGTCTTTTCTGAAAAAAAGTGAGTGCAAGTCAGTTGGCGGTTAAAAATCATACAGTCTTCAAAGCTACAATTATATTAAGTTATCAAAAAGTGGTGTGTAGATTGATCATTCCCTAACTATTTTCGGCAAGAAATACTTCTTATGCTGGCATGGATTGATAAATTCAAAAGAGACAATCCATGCGGTTTTATGAGTCTAAATACAGGTGAGTAACTGAAGCAATTTTTAAGTGCCCCCTATTAATTCACAAAACCCATTTAAAAACTAACCCTGCTACTTTTTAAATATCTCAGAATAATCGAAATCCCAAATTTTCCTATCAACTCCGGTAGTAGCGGTTGCTTTGAAAAATAATGTCTGCAATCCCTTATAATAAAAAGAAAGCACAGCTTTATTTTCATCTTTATCCAACCAATTTCTTGTAATCATTCTAAAGAATTCAATATGTTTTATGAAAACATCTTTATTTAACGCACGTCTTAAACCAGAAACTGATTCTTCGTTATTTTTTTTCTGCTGAATTTTTTCTTCAATGGATATTATTTTTGGCCTAATTACTGAAAGATACAATTCTTTAGTAAAACCATTATTCAATATATCTTCATTTTCCCAGAATGAAGCATCATCATCGTTAAATGTTTTTTCGCAATGTTCAAAAATTAACTGTTCTGGAGCTTTCCCCCCAGGTAAAGCCACAATACCCTTATTCAAATCGGAGCCATGATCACCATCCAAAACGCAAATTGACTTTAATGATGTTTCTTTCAAATGTGGATCGGAAAAAATTGTTTTTAAATTATCGGCACCAATGGAACAATCAACAAGGTGGAGATAGCTTTCAACAATCGCTAACTTGCTATTTTTACTAATCCAGTATGAAAATATTTCTTTAAAAAGAAATCTTGCTTCACGATCTTCAGTAAATATTGGTATTTTATTTCGTGTATAGGTTTCGTCCTTAGTTTGTGTTTTTAAATGCATAGTTATTTTTAAAAGGTTTGGCTCTTCCATAAGCAACACTTTAGTAATGTTATTTATTAAATATATGACACAATACTTTTTATGAAAGGCATGTTCTAATAAAGTTAAACTATGCGTAGTAAAGAAAACCTGAATTTTAAAAGCTTTCGCATATTCATGTATCTTATCAAGAAGTCTAATTTGTAGCGATGGATGTAAAGTTGCATCAAACTCATCAATTAATAGAATACTTTCCTTACTATCATTGGACTCAATTAGTGATTCAAAGTAGTAGCGCAGACTGACTAGTGCTTTAACTATTATAAAAAGATTATCTTCACCAGAAGATATAGTATTTGAGTCAATCTCTGGATTATCCGTATCAAAAGAAGGCCCAGATTTAAAATCCCCAATGTTATTTGATTGAATATTTGTTATATTAATACCTAAAAAATCTTTATATATATTGGAAATAATTTCCACATATTTCTCAGGCAGGTTTAACGGTATTGCTGTAAGATCCCCATCTTTTGTCTCTCCAATCGGAAAAAGTCTTGAAAGGCCAAGATATAAAACTGGTTTTGAAGGAAGGGATTGCTTAACCCCCCCTCTAGGATATAAAGGCTTAATAGCATATCTATGAGCTTCATCAGGGTTTTTAGAATTATGCTTTCGAAAATCGAGTGTTGTATCGTCTAAGTAATTGATAGAGAATAAATTTCCTTTAGTCCCTTCTGCCGGGTCTGTATAATTTTTGGATTCTCTAACGATAGCTTCCATTTTAGGATTCGCTATTTTATTTATTGTTTTAATTACTTTGAGACAATTGGTATTTGCGTAGTTAGGTGACCGAATAAGTGGCATTTGAAAACTATTACTAATTAAATGGAGTAGTGTTGTTTTACATGTACCATTAGTTCCAGAGATTAGATTAACACAATCATCAAAAGAAAAATTGATATTTATGAGTTTCTTAAATTTTCTGAAATCAATTTCTTTTATCATTTCATCACCTTCTTAAACTCCAATTTTTGGAGCAATCAATCCATTGTTATATATAATTACCTCTGACCCTTTTTTCTTGTCTTGAGCTGTATAACTTAACGAGTAATCAGCCATACGAAAAGACTTGTAAATCTCTTTAATCTCATCAACATTATCATATGAAACAATCCAAGGTGACTTTATAGCCTCAAGTACTTTGGCAATTTTCACATGATCTTCATGCTGATAAAAGTTTCTATAAAGTTCAGCTCCCTTAACATAGTAAGGAGGATCTAAATAAATAAGTTTTTTATTAGGTAACGGTTTTACCTTTTCAAAGATAAAATCAATTGCATCAAGGTTCGACACATGGACTTTATCTTTTAAAGTCCCAATTAATTTAATCCTCTTTATAAGATCCTGCTTATTAAAGCGGGCATCTAACTTCCATTTCCCACTTTGCGTTTTACCACCAATTACTCCTGCTTTGAGGATACCCGAGCGATTAGTTCTATTGAGGAAAAATGTAGCAAAAGCAGTATCAATTATATTATGCTCTTCATTATTTAATAGAATCTGACGTTGAAAATGCCAATTTTCAATCGTAACAGAAGCTTCTTCTATCATTTCACATAATTTTTCATTGTGATTTATTACCGCAAACCAGAATGCATAAATAGCTGGATCAATATCATTAATATAAATATCTGTTACAAGCCCGTTTATTAGAAGCCCTAATGCAACTCCCGCACCGCCTGCATATGGTTCGGCATAGCTACCACCGACAAGATCATTATGTTGAATGACTTGCTCAATATGGTGTGAAAATTTTGCCTTACCTCCCGGATAACGGAGGGGAGTTTTGAAATGAGAAGGTTTAGACATCCGTCAACCACGCTAAAAAAATAATCGTAATCTTAACATATTTTTGCGAGTTCTATCTATATAAAGAAATAACCATAACTATATGAATTTAAAGATATTTATTTTATTTCAATTCTTTGGCTGTGTAAAAAGTAGCTTGACATCGTTTAGTGATCAAGCATGTGTAGGCTAAAAGTATTTGTGCTCTTCGCTACCAACGATGCACTGTGGGACGAGCCCCTCCACCGAAGGTCAAAAGATAACATTCTTATACTACTCCAAAGCTCTTACCCTTTAGCAAGATATTAAAAAAGCCCAATTCACGCTTAGAGTGACAGCCCAAACATACTCATAAATAGCATATTATTTTAACTTTCTGATATAGGGGTCAGTCTGGGGGTCTTGACAGGATGAAGATTCAAGTTTAGCTTACTTATTAGCCAGTTACTGGCAAAGGCGATCCCAGTCAGAGGAGCCAAATTAGAAAGGCCCGCTTAAGGAAACTTAAGCGGGCCTTTTGCTTTTTATACGCCGGAGCCCCTGCCTGTATGGCGTTGAGGCGATCAGTGAACGTGAAAACCTTCCCGATGCATTTTCAGTTTTCCCTCCGCATCGGGAGAATTTGGTGGTCAGATTTGGGGTCAGGTGAGTTCGATGACGCAGTGACCCCCAAATATCTCTTAACGATTCAAAAATCCGCAAATTAAACCATCCGCAAAAATCCTTTAAACACGTTGCCCCGGCATCCGTAATTTCTATAAACCAATGAGTGAAAATACGGTTAATAAGCCGCTGAGGCAGATTGAACTCACAAGTGAACCAGTCCGCCATCCACAGCGTACTGGCTTCCGGTTACGTAAGACGCATCATCTGAGAGCAGAAAAAGTGCGACGGCAGCCGCTTCATCAGCTGTACCGGCTCGTCTGAGAGGCACCTGGCTTACTACAAAATCTTCAAACTGTTGCCGAGACTCCTCGGGCATGAAGTGTCTAAAATTAGTCTCGACAGGCCCTGGCACCAGCGTGTTGGCGCGAATGTTGCGTGTAGCCAGCGAGGCGGCCCAGCTTTTTACCATGGCGACAACGGCACCTTTTGTTGCAGCATATAAGCTCGTCATTGGCGCACCTTCATAGACTGAAGACGATGCAGTGACCAACACTGATGCACCTGGGTTCAAAATGTTGGAAAGTGATGCAAGCTGGAGCATAGGCCCGCGAACATTGGCATTCATCATGCGATTAAAGGCGTCGGCCGTAACGGATTCCGGTGCACCAACCTCTGCGTAACCCGCATTCAGCCACAATCCGTCGAGGTGCCCCCAGCCGCAGACTGCCGTTGCGAGCGCATCAATATCTGCCTCACTTGCAGCATCACTTTTCAGGATCAGTGCAGTGTCCGGCAACAGCTTACGGGCCCGGGCCAGACGTTCTTCACTCAGCCCTGTGATGGCAACTTGTCCACCCTCTTTCACAATTCGCAGCGCTCCTGCCAGCCCCATACCGCTGGTGCCCCCCGTTATAAGTACACGTTTACCGTGAAATCTTCCCATAATGACTCCCCTTTAATCGTTATAACCGCCATTTACCTTACGAAAGAACTCCATTACTGCCCATCCCTTCTGAGGGCTTCACAACTACCGGCAGTTAAAGCCGGAGAAGTACTGTTTCCTTTGCTTAATGATCTGAAAGACTGAATTCCAAATACCCGGGCGATCCGCAAACCAGCAACATAACAATAACAGATGCGGACACCCGCAATCTGATTTCAGCTCCGCTCACTGCACTCGCAGAAATGAGCACGACAGGAATGAGGTCGAGGCCTTTCTCGGTCAGCGTGCAGAAATCTTTGCGCCTGTCGTCGGGGCCGGGCACTCTCGCAAGAATGCCCTGCTGCTCAAGAAAAGCCAGCCGGGACGGGAAAAACCACAGACCCTTGCCCTGTGACAAGGATCTGTGGTGAGACTGCACGACAAAAATACGCTTCAGCCATTCGTCCGGGACTGCTTACGCTAATTCCGTCCGTGCGTTCTGCTGTTGTTCATCGGGCCGTATCCTGAACCAGATGGCATACATTGCCGGCAGGAAGACCAGCGTGATGATAGTGCCGCCAAACGTCCCGCCAATCAGCGTATAAGCCAGCGTTCCCCAGAACACCGAGTGGGTCAGCGGGATAAACGCCAGAATGGCCGCCATCGCCGTCAGCAACACCGGTCTGGCCCGCTGCACTGTTGCCTCCACCACCGCATGGAATGGCGGCAGCCCTTCCTGTTCGTTGTGATGGATCTGCCCTATCAGGATCAGGGTGTTACGCATCAGGATGCCCGACAGCGCGATTAAGCCGACCAGCGCATTGATGCCAAACGGCTGGTTAAAGAGCAGCAGCGTTGGCACCACCCCAATCAGCCCCAGCGGCGCGGTGAGGAAGACCATCACCATCGCCGACATTGACCGCACCTGCAGGATAATAATCAACAGCGTCATGGCAATCATGATCGGGAACAGCGGTGCCATCGCCTCGGTGGCTTTCCCGGATTCTTCAATAGAACCCGCCTGCTCGATACGGTATCCGGCCGGGAGCGTATCAATGACCGGCTGTAACGCTTTGATCATTGCCGTGGAGACATCCGGCGGCTGCAGGTTTTCGGCAATGTCTCCCCGCACGGTAATGGTCGGCGTACGATCGCGACGGCGCAGAACAGGATCTTCCATTTGCACCTCAACCTCCCCGATCTGCGACAGCGGAATGCGCTGGCCGGAAGAACCCACTAAGGTAAAACCGGCGATTTTTTCCGGATCAAGCCGGATATCTCCTGCCGCCCGCCCCATCACCTGCACCGAACGGATATCTTCACGCACCGAGGTGATCGGAACCCCTGAAAGCAGGAACTGAAGCTGCTGTGCGACCGCATTCGATGTCAGCCCCACCGCCTGCAGGCGATCCTGATTGAGCGTGAAATGCAGCGCCGGTACACGCGGCCCCCAGTCGGTGTTGACGGTCCTCATCATCGGGCTGGCCTGCATCACCTTTTCGACCTTGTCTGCAATTTCGCGCAGTTTATCAGGATCCGGCCCCATCACCCGGTAGGCCACCGGATAAGGAGAATACGGACCGAACACCAGTTGGGTCACACGCACGCGCGCCTCAGGTGCCAGGCCGCTGGCCACCGCTTCACGTAGCCTGAACTTGAGCGCCTCGCGTGCTTCCTGACTGTCCGTCAGCACGACAATTTTCGCAAACGACGGATCAGGCAGCTCAGGCGCCATGGCCAGATAAAAACGCGGTGACCCCTGCCCGATGTAGGACGTGACGATTTTTGCCTCTTTCTGCTTTCTCAGCCAGGCTTCGATTTTCGCCGTGGTGGCGCTGGTCTGCTCAATAGAAGTGCCATAAGGCATCTGCACTTCAACCAGTACTTCCGGGCGGTCAGAGGTCGGGAAAAATTGTTTTTTCACCAGCCCCATGCCAAGTATAGCGACCGTAAAGACGGCAATAACGGTACCGGCGACTATCCACTTGCGCGCGATGACGCGGGTCAGCACCCGGCGAAAACGGTTGTAATGACGGGTGTCGTAAATCGCCGCATGCCCGCCCTCCACCCTTTTGATTTTCGGCAACATTTTCACGCCCAGATAAGGCGTAAACACCACCGCCACAATCCAGGAAGCAATCAGGGCGATACCGACAATCCAGAACATGTTGCTGGTGTATTCACCGGCAGTGGACTGGGCAAAACCGTTGGGCATGAATCCGACGGCGGTGACCAGCGTGCCTGCCAGCATCGGGGCTGCCGTGTGACTCCAGGCATAGGCCGAGGCTTTGATGCGGTCGTAGCCCTCTTCCATTTTCACCACCATCATCTCGATGGCGATGATGGCATCATCGACCAGCAACCCGAGCGCCAGGATCAGCGAGCCCAGGGTAATACGGTCAAAGTTTTTGCCGGAAGCCTCCATCACCACAAAGACAATTGCCAGCGTCAGCGGCACCGCGGCGGCAACCACCACGCCCACGCGCCAGCCCATACTGACGAAGCACACCACCATCACCACCAGCAGCGCGACAAAGAATTTGATCATGAACTCGTCAACGGCGGAGCTGATGTTGACTGACTGATCGGTGACCTTGGTCAGGGTCATGCCCAGCGGCATGCCCTCATTGATTTTGGCCGTTTCCGCATCCAGCGCCTTACCCAAATCCAGACCGTTCCAGCCGTCGCGCATAACGATGCCCAGCAGCAGCGCCGGTTCACCCTGATTGCGGATCAGGAAGGTCGCAGGATCTTCGTAGCCCCGTTCAACGGTTGCCACGTCAGAAAGCTGCAAGGTTCTGCCCTGTACGACGATGGGCGTTTCGCGGATTTTCTCCAGTTTGTCGAAGGCGCCATCCAGGCGGATAAAGACCTGCGGCCCTTTGGTATCAATCGAACCGGCGGGCGTCAGGACGTTCTGGCTGTTGAGGGCGGAGAAAATATCCTGAGGCGAAATACCCAGCGTGGCCAGCCGGTCATGCGAGAACGACACAAAGATGCGTTCGGCCTGTTCGCCGATGATATTGACCTTCTTGACCCCCGGCACATGCAGAATTTGCTGGCGCAACGATTCCGCATCGCGCACCAGCAGTCGCTGTGGCTCCCCTTTGGCCTTCAGCGCAAAGAGCGCAAAGGTCACGTCAGAGAATTCATCATTGACCATTGGCCCGATGACGCCTGCTGGCAGGTTTTTGGTCTCATCCCCCAGCTTCTTACGTGCCTGATAAAACTCTTCCTGCACCTGTGAAGGCGGTGTGCTGTCCTTCAGCGAAAGCATGGTAAAAGCCAGACCGGGACGCGTGTACGTCTCGCTGCGGTCATACCACTTCAGCTCCTGCATACGCTTTTCCAGCGGTTCAGCCACCTGATCCTGCATTTCCTGCGCGGTGGCACCCGGCCAGGCAGAAATAATGGTCATCTGCTTGACCGTAAACGGCGGATCTTCAGCCCGTCCCAGTTCAAAAAACGAAAGAATACCGGCCACGGTAATCAGGATAATCAGGAACAGCGTGATTGAGCGCTCACGCACGGCGAGCGCAGAAAGATTGAATCGCCCCGCGCTCATGGCTGGCTCCCGGCGACGCTGGCATCGCTTTGTTCGGCCAGGCGTACGGCCTCACCGTCATGCAGCAGATGCGCCCCGAGAGCGACCACCTGCTCTCCCGGCTTAAGGGAACCGGTCACCCTCGCCGCATCGTCACCCAATCCCTGCACCTGCACGGGCCGCCATGACACTTTGGCGGGCTTACCCGAAATCTCCCAGACACCCGGCCCTTTGCCCGGATCATAGATGGCCGCTAAAGGCACCTGCATCACCTGGCCCGGTAATTTATCGTCTGCAATATGCAGCGTCACGGTGGATCCCAGCGGGGCATTCGCCAGTGCTCCCTCAAGTACATATCTCGCCTCGAAGGTACGGGTTAGCGGATCTGCCGCATCGGAAAGGAGCCGCAGTTTCGCAGGGACAGCCTGTTTACCGGTACCGTACAACGTTGCTTCGGCCTCGCTTCCGGCAACCGGGCGTAACGTCTCAGGCAACTGCACGATGGCCTCGCGTTGCCCTGCTCTGGCCAGCCGGACCACTGGCTGCCCGGCACTGACAACCTGACCAGGTTCAGCCAGCGTATCCATGACCACGCCGTCGGCGTCAGCCAGCAGCACGGCGTAGCCCGTGGCGTTTTGCGCCACATTGGCCTGGGCCTGAGCCGCACTGAGTTCCGCTTTGGCCGTATCGGCGGCGGCCTTTATCTGATCGTAGGCCGATGCCGACACTGCGCCTGCAGCGACCAGACCGCGATAGCGCACCTCGTCATCAGTCGCTTGTCTTGCACGGGCCCGTGCCGCCGCGACGGTCTGTTGCTGAGCCTGTGCCTGCAGACTCAGGTCAACCGGATCCAGACGCATCAATGGCTGACCGCGTTTAACGGTCTGGCCGGTATCGACCAGGCGTTCAAGGATTTTGCCCTGCACTCTGAAACCGAGGTCGCTTTGAATCCGGGCGACAACAACGCCGGTAAATGCGCGGGAGGCATCGGCAGCACTCACCACGGTCGCAGACCTGACCAGAGGAGGCTGAGTACGGGGATCGTCGGTGCCGGAAGAGTCGCCGCAGGCCACAAGGGCAAGCGGCAACAGGCAAACAGCAAAGGTGGCAGGATTAAGCCTGAGCATGGGTTCCCTTAATTGAATTAGCAGGACAGTAACCGCATTCTCAGACTAGTGACCAATAATGTCAATAGTCACCACTCAGGGTGACAGACTTCTCAGTATCAGTGAGGACAGGAGTGCCGCAGCCGCCGGTGCCGTTTCCAGATTGTATTGCAACTGTACCGGACTGATGTAAGGCCGCATGACCAGATATATCGCGTGCGCCGCCTCATCCAGCGGCGTTTTTCGTTCAAACTCGCCCGCCTGCCGCCCTTCAACAATGATTTGTTCAATCAGTGTTCTCAGACGCTCTTCATGAGCCTCTGCCGACGGCCACTTATCCCGCGCCGCCACGGCAGCAATGTCATAAAGCTTGCGATCGTGAAAAAACAAATCACTGCCGGCTTCAGTCAGTGCCCTGAATAAACGCCGCAATTTTTCGGAGGCCGACGGGGCATCTGCAATCGCTGAATTGACAATCGCCATGATCATCGCCAGCCGGTTAGTGCAGATCACCTCGCCGATCGCCTGCTTGGAATCGAAAAATTTATAGATGTAGGATTTTGAAAACCCTATTGATTTAGCCAGTTCTGACACCGTGGTTTTCTCGTAACCAAAATGCCCGAAATGCTCTGTGGCAGCGTCAACGACCTGATCACGCACACTGTGATCTGATGGCCCCCTTGGGGGATGTACATTTATGTGTTTAGTCATTTTTCCAGCTTAGCTCAATGAGCCCTGATTGACAACGAGTGACCATTTGGTAATGTAGTCACACTTCAAAACTGACTCAAGGAATATCAATGTTCCCCCTCCGTACTCTTGCACTGGTGGTGAGCAGCGCCTTACTGGCGGGTTGCGCCGTCGGGCCGGATTATCATCGCCCGGATGCCCCCCTTCCTGAACGCTATCAGGCACAGTCTGCCGTCCAGCAGAGAAGCGCCTCCAGACCCGCCAGTTTTGCCGTCTGGTGGGACGGCTTCGGCGATCCCCTGTTAAGTCAGTACGTTACCGACGCCCTCGCGCAGAATCTCGATCTCGCACAGGCCACCGCCCGCATGGCCCAGTCACGCGCCGGACTGGGCGCGGCCACAGCAGCGCTGTTACCTTCAGGGAACGTCAGCGGGCAAGCGGCACGCGCGTATCAGTCGGCCGAAACCCCGCTGGGTCAGGTTCTCAGCGCAACACCGGATTATAATCGCTACGGCAATAGCTATGAAACCGATCTCAACGCAAGCTGGGAGATTGACGTTTTTGGGGGGCTGCGACGCGGGCGTCAGGCTGCACTGGCTGACTATCAGGCTTCCGAAGCGGGTGTCACCGCCACCCGTCTTGCCGTCGCGGCTCAGACTGCCGATACCTATATCACCCTGCGCGGATTACAAACCCGGCTGTCCATCGCGGAGAAACAGGTCAGTACGCAGCAGGAACTGCTGGAAAAGGTACAACTCCTGAATGCTAAAGGACTGGCTCCGGCGTATCAGGTTCGCCAGACCGAAGGGGAACTGGCGCAGGTTCAGGCAACCGTACCGGTTCTCCGTACCGGGCTTGATGCGGCCATGAATGCATTAGATGTCATGCTCGGCACGCCTCCCGGCACCCATCGCAGTGAGTTAGCGTTGCCGGGTGCCATACCGCAGGCTCCGCAGATAACCTCAACGGGCACACCTGCCGACCTGTTGCGCCGCAGACCCGATATTATCGTGGCGGAGCGCCATCTCGCGGCGTCGAGTGCACGTATCGGCGTGGCGGTCAGTGAGTATTATCCGAAGTTTTCACTCAGTGCCCTGCTCGGCAGCGCGACGGCTGTGTCGGGCGACAACCTGTTCTCCGGCGGTGCCAGCCAGTCGGCAGCCGTGCTGGGACTGCGCTGGCGGCTCTTCGATTTTGGTCGCATCAACGCCCAGATAGATCAGGCGAAAGGCCAGGAAGCCGAAGCGCTCGCGGCCTATCGCCTGTCGGTATTACGCGCCACCGAAGACGTCGAAAATGCTTTCTCTGCTCTGGTCAATCGTGAAACACAGGCCGCCACGCTGACCCGCGGTGAAACCGCCCTGGCCAGCGCCCGCCAGTCATCTTTTATCGCTTACCGGCAGGGAACGGCCAGCCTGATGGACGTCCTGCACAACGATGAAAACCTGTTACAGGCTTCCGACGCCAGGGCGCAGGCGCAGACAGAATCTGCGCGCGCGGCTGTTGCAACGTTCAGGGCGCTCGGCGGAGGCTGGCAGCCACCGGAAACGGCCACACCATAAGATGCCGCAGATCTTCCCTTACTTGTGTCACAGACGTGACGACCTTTTTACCGTTGATAACACGACAGAGCCGTACTGATAACCGGGGGACTGATGAAAAGGATAGGTATTCTGGAGGTAGACGCGTTAACTGAAAAACTGGTACGAGGATTGTTTCTTGCCGCGCCTGATGCACAGGTATTTCTGGTTTCGGGAAACAACGAACGCGTGCGCAAGCTGGGAAGAGAGTTCCCCTGCTGGACGCTGGACAGTTACCAGGATGTCATCAATGAGACTGATGTCATTATTACCGGCGTAGATCGCCATGCTCTGAATGAAATGGCAAATCAGGTGCAGTTGCGAAGCGCGCAAACGCTGGTTTCACTGGTGCCGGGGCTGCCATCACAGAGTCTGCGAAAGCTATTCAGACACACTGATTGTGTCAGACTGATGTTTTCCTTCGCCGCTGAAATCAATAAATCGAGCGTGATCCTGACTGGTGCTGATCAAGAGGTTCAGCGTTTATTTTCCCTGCTGGGCCCCCTGACCGTATTGCCTGACGAGCCGGACTTTGACTTAGCCACGGTCAGTCTTTGTATGAGTCATGGCTTTTATTTTCTGGCGGAGGGCTTAGCGTGCTGGCTGACCGGGAAAGGTATGGCGGATGACACTGCCCGCCAGCTTGTCCTTAACGGTCTGAAAGACTGTGCTGAATATGCGGGTTATCACCCGTCCATCAACCTCGGGGAACTGGGGCAGGATATGTCATCTGCTGCACCCGGTATGTCGCAGGGGGTTGAGGTTCTTGCACGAATGGCGGCGCTTACCCCCTGGCATGTGGCTTCTGATACGGTTTTATCGGAAATTCAGGAAAACCCCGCTGCGCAAATAACCCGCTGAAATGAAATACTCTTTTTTCCAACGTCGAATGACACTCCGAACTCAGAGTGTCGTTTTTGACCGCTAAAATCCTCAGGATTAACCGGCGCATCCGCCTGCGCCAAACAGGCGTCAGTGTCAAAGATATCTGATTAGTGTACGGCTCAGGGGATTTACCGTAGCGTTTAAACGTAAATGCTTTCATCGTCTTATTCTTCATTTATTTTTTCGCATCAAGCTGAAGACTTTTGCGCACCACCTTATCCAGGAATGACGCAGGGGCGAATCTGAGAATAAAATTCAACTGACCTGCCAGCTTTCCCGCCGTATAGCGAATCTTCGGACGTGAAGTCTGAGCCACTTTAACCACCACGTCAGCCACCACCTCCGGACTTTCCGCCTCAGCCATTGCCTTGCTCACCACTTTCGTCAGCTTAGCCCGGATCTGGTCATACTCTTCAAGCCTGGCATCCGGCTCGATATTATTGGCTTCAAACTGTGTTTTCATGTAAGCAGGTTCGATGACAGAAACTCTGATGCCCTGCGTGCGCAGTTCATGATCCAGTGCACCCGAATACCCTTCCACCGCATGCTTACTGGCCGCATAAAGTGCCACATACGGCAACGGAACGATGCCGAGTATCGAACCGATATTGATGATGCGCCCGCTGCCCTGACGGCGCATATGAGGGATCACTGCCCGGCTCAACCTGACGATGCCCAGAAAGTTGGTGTCGAAAATGTGTTTGGCCTGATCGACAGAACTTTCTTCCGCCGCCGCCGGAGCGACCCCAAAGCCCGCATTGTTCACCAGAACATCGATCCGCCCCTCCAGACCCAGCAACTCCTCAATGGCGGCCCCGACAGAAGCGTCGTCGGTCACATCCAGCGTCAGTAACGGAAACGGATGTTTTCCCGCCTGTGAACCACGCCGGCTCGTGCCATATACAGTAAATCCAGCGGCTAAAAGTTTACAGGCAGACGCTTCGCCAATACCTGAGGACGCACCGGTAACCAGTGCTACACGTTTTTTTGTCATGCTGAATAAGGCCTTCATGATGTGTTTAAGGTTTCTCATCGCTGATGAGACGACAGGCTGTAAGGGATTTATGTCGGATTTACCGCTGTGCAGAACAGCCGGAAGACCGTTCTGCACAGTGCACCTCATTGATTACCGTGTTTTATATCGTTCAGCGGCTTCATCTTGTTTGATGTCTGAGAGCAGCGCCTGACGTGAAGCATCAAGGGTGTCCCAGCGGGCAGCATTATGTAAAGGCGGGATGGTGACCAGTTCACGGCGGTCAAAGCCCACCAGTGCGGCATCCACTAACTCGCCCACTTCCATGAATTTTGCCGAGTTACTGATGTCGATACCCGCACGGTCCCAGATTTCCGTGTAAGTGCCCGCAGGGAGCACCGCCTGGATATAAATGCCTTTAGATGACAGCTCGACATTCATTCCCTGAGACAGGAAAAGCACAAAGGCTTTGGTTGCACCGTAAACCGTCATGGCAAATTCCGGGGCGAGTCCGACGATGGAACTGATGTTGACGATCGATCCTCCCCCCGCTTGCACAAAGCGTGGTGCCACGGCACTGGCCAGTCTGGTCAGGGCGGTGACGTTAAGCGCGATAAGGCTTTCTATCGAATCAGGCGTCTGCTCTGTAAAACTGCCGGACTGCGCGATACCCGCGTTATTGATAAGGATGCCAATCCGTGTGTCTTCACGCAGACGGGCTTCAACCGCGGCTAAATCACGCGTTTGCGTGAGGTCGGCAGGCAGAACGTCGACAGAAATGCCATTTTCCTGTCGCAGACGCGCGGCCAGTGTTTCTAACTTCGCTTTGTCGCGCGCGACCAGAACCAGATCGTGGCCCCGGCGGGCAAACCGTTCCGCGTAAACAGCACCAATACCCGTGGATGCGCCTGTGATGAGAACTGAAGCTTTAGTCATAAGTTGATCTTCTTTCTTAATGTGTAAACAGAATCCGCAATGTGCGATGTAGGTAGGGCTTTACTTGCTGGTCTCCGTCAGCGACGGGTAATCGGTATATCCCGCTGCGCCACCGCCATAAAGAGTTTCAGGATTGAGTGAGGCCAGAGGCGCGCCCGTCTTCAGCCTTTCGACCAGATCCGGGTTGGAGATGAACGGACGACCGAACGCGAACAGATCGGCTTTGCCTTGCGCAAGCTGAGCGGACGCCAGTTCCAGGTCATAGCCATTGTTACCGATGTAGGTGTTTTTAAAACGGCGGCGCAGGGAGTCGTAATCGAACGGTGATACATCACGCGGGCCGCCCGTCGCGCCTTCAACCACATGGAGATACACGATGCCCAATGCATCGAGTTGTTCAGCGAGGTAATCATATTGTGGCTGCGGATCACTGCATGAAATCGCATTAGCAGGTGACACCGGTGAAATGCGTACGCCAGTGCGTTCTGCGCCGATCTCATCTTTTACGGCCGCCGTGACTTCCAGCAGCAGGCGCGCACGATTCCCGACAGAGCCGCCGTACTCATCGGTACGCTGGTTTGCGCCGTCTTTCAGGAACTGTTCCAGCAGATATCCATTCGCGCCGTGGATCTCCACGCCGTCAAATCCGGCGGCAATGGCATTGGCCGATGCCTTTCTGAAATCGTCGATAATCCCCGGTATTTCCTGCAACGCCAGCGCACGTGGTTCAGAGACATCAGCAAAACCGTTGTTCACAAAGGTCTTGGTCTCAGCACGGATGGCGGACGGCGCAACCGGCGCAGCGCCACCGGGCTGTAAATCGACATGCGAAATTCGTCCCACGTGCCATAACTGTACAAATATGCGCCCGCCTTTGGCATGCACGGCGTCAGTCACTTTGCGCCAGCCATCGATCTGAGCTTGTGTATAGATCCCCGGTGTATCCTGATAACCCTGCGCCTGTGCGGAGATCTGCGTCGCTTCGGTAATCAGCAATCCTGCGGTGGCACGCTGGGCGTAGTAGGTCGCTGCCAGTTCGCCCGGCACCAGCCCCACTCCGGCCCGGTTACGTGTCAGCGGTGCCATCACGATGTGGTTGGCCAGTGTTATTGAGCCAAGATCATAGGGTTGAAATAGTGGTCGGTTGGTCATGTTTATTCGCCTGCTAAGTGGTGGGTCAAAGGTTAATGTAATGATGATGATCATCATCTATAAAGTCAACCGGTTTGATTATGGTCATCATCAATGTATACTTAAACCCTATTTTTGAGAGGGGCAGGAAAGCATGAAAGTGTCAAAAGAGCAGGTTCGGGAAAACCGGATGCGCATTGTAGAAACGGCCTCAGAACTTTTTCGTGAGCGCGGTTACGATGGCGTGGGCGTGGCGGAACTGATGTCTGCGGCAGGCTTAACCCACGGCGGGTTCTACAAACACTTTGGTTCCAAGGCTGATCTGATGTCGGAGGCGATGAGCTGCGGTTTCAGGCGATCCGCAGAAAGCACGGCAGGTGTGGACCGGGAAAAATTTATTGAATACTACCTCTCCCGACAACATCGGGCTGATATGGGAAAAGGTTGTGTGATGTCGGCACTGGGCGCCGATACAGCCCGTCAGTCTGCGTCAATCAGGGCGGCATTTGCCGCCGGAATTGAACGTCAGCTGGCAGTTTTAGGAAATGAAAAAGAGGTGGAAGGCAGCACGCGTGCCGACCTGATTGACACGATTGCCCATCTTGTCGGTGCGCTGGTGTTATCCCGCGCCTGCCCTGATGATTCGTCTCTTGCGGATGAGATTCTGGAGGTTTGCCGCAGCCGGATTTTGAGCACCGGGATGTCTGGTGATTCATGAGCCTGAACTGAAACCTATTTACCGTGGCTTATGCGAAATGTCACCCGCTGGGGATGGTTTACTGACACTAAATATTCAACCGGTTGATTCAAGCGGTCAGTAATCACCCCCCGATACACCAGAGCAGGACTATGGGGTTGTGCATTTAATAACGTCTGTTCTTCTTCATTCATTAGGGTCACGCGGAGCGTGCCTTCGTCTGAAACGCCTAAAACACCGTAGTTTTCTGCCAGAAGACGATACAGCGAACCGCTCTGCTCAAGCATCTCAGCGGTCAGGTCCGGAATAATCGCCCTTGGCAGGTAGCTGGTTTCCAGACAAAAAGGCTCACCGTCAGCGAGACGCAGGCGTTTAATCATCACCAAAGGGTCGCCAGCCTGAATTTTTAGTAATGCGGCAATACGCGGGCTGGCTTGGGCCTCCTGAAAATAAATCAACCGGCTGCCCGCTACCGCACCATTTAACTCCGTGATTTTGCTGATGCCGTGCTCGATTGTCTGCGTCAGTGGCCGCTGTATCGTGGTCTCAGTCAGCCATGTCCCCTGGTTTCCCCGCCTTTCCAGCATTCCGCTGCTCACAAGCTCATCTGTAATTTTTCGTAATGTCATCCTGCTGATACCCAACAGGCCCGACAGATCACGTTCTGCCGGAATTTGATCGCCTTCGTTGAATTCCGTGTTTAACAAATTCAGCAGCACCTGCCTGGCCGCCAGATAGGCTTTCCGCGGGCGGCGTTTACTTTCACTTAACTCAGTCATGGTCTGTTTTATAGCCCAATAAAATTAAAAAACAGGAGTTATTCTAGCCAATGAGTCGTTGATCTGTCACCGGAAATATCCTTCACAGAACGGTGATTACCGATAAAAAAACAGACCATGACATCATAACTTATTATTATACCTGATTAAAATCATTAAATTGATTGCGTATTCTTACCTGCTGGCGTATATCTCTCATGGTACATTTTACGGTATATTTAACGGGAGTGAATGATGAAAAAAACGCTTGCCCTATTTTCCCTTGGCCTTGCGATGATCGGGCTTTCCGGTCACGCATCAGCGCAGCAACAAATCCGGTTTGGTACTGACGCGACATTTCCGCCCTTTGAGTTTAAAGCTGCCGATGGCAGCCTGCAGGGGTTTGATATTGATCTGGGTAATGCGATTTGCGCTCAGCTCAAGGCGAAATGTATTTGGGTTGAAAACGGATTTGATGGTCTGATCCCCGCGCTCCAGGCGCGTAAATTCGATGCCATTATTTCTTCGTTGTCGATTACAGATGAGCGTAAAAAAGCGATCAACTTCTCCGATAAATTATTCAACACACCGGCGTATCTGGTGGCTTCAAAAGACAGCGGCCTCAAACCTCTGGCCGAATCTCTGCGTGGTAAGCGTGTGGGCGTGCAGCAAGGCTCAGTGTTCGAAGCCTACGCGAAGAAACACTGGCAATCACAAGGCGTCGAACTGGTTTCCTATCCGGGTGCAGAGGCAGTTTATGCCGATTTAGTCGTCGGCCGTCTGGACGCGACGCTGGACGATGCGACGGTGGTGACCACCGCGTTGCTGGACCAACCCCAGGGAAAGAATTTCAGCCTGATTGAACCGCAGGTAAAAGATGATGCCATTTTTGGCCCGGGTACCGGTATTGGCATTTCGAAGCAAAATGCCGAACTGCTGGAACAACTCAACGGGGCGATTAAGGCGATACGCAATGACGGTACTTATGACCGGCTGGCTAAAAAATATTTCAATTTCAATGTGTACGGTGACTGATTTATGAATACTTCAGCAATTATCTCCTCTCTTATCGAACAGCGTTTCCTCCCGCAGGGGGGGCTGAAACAGGTGTTTCTTGTGGCCTGCGGCGGGTCGCTGGTGGATATGTATCCGGCAAATTATTTTCTTAACAGTGAGTCGACGGCTTTACACAGTTACATGATGACCGCAAACGAGTTTGTTCATGCCGCGCCAAAGACATTAGGCCCTCAATCCCTGACGATTGTTTGCTCACATGGCGGGAATACCACAGAGTCTGTCGCGGCGGCCAAACTGGCCCAAAGCCGGGGCAGCGTTACGGTGACACTGACGCACAATGAAAATGCAGACCTTATCGGCTTTTCTGACAGTAATTTGCTTTATGCCTGGGGAGATGACAGCCAGGTGATTAATAACCCGATGGCAATCATTTTGAGTCTTTGCGTCGAAGCCTTGCAACAGACCGGGGGTTATGACGGATATGCCGATTTCCAGGCAGGCATGGCGCAAATTGATGGGATTATCTTCCGGGCCAGACAGCAGGTTCAGGCGCGCTGCGCCGCCTTTGCTGAGCGCTACAGCCGGGAATCACTTTTTTACATTCTGTCCAGCGGGGCTTCCTACGGACATGCTTATGGTTTTGCCATATGTTCATTAATGGAGATGCAGTGGCTGAATGCGGCATCGATTCATAGTGGCGAATTCTTCCATGGTCCGTTTGAAGTGACAGATATGAATACCCCCTGGATCCTGATGATGAACGAAGGCCGCACCAGGGCACTTGATGAAAGAGTGCGCGATTTCCTTCGGCAGTACGGAAATAAGGTGGAAATTGTGGATGCAAAAGAGCTGGGGCTTGGCGTCATACCCGCCAGCGTGGTGGAGTATTTTAACCCCGTCCTCTTCTACAGTGTGATGTGCGAATATCGCGCGGCATTAGCGAAGATACGTCAACATCCGCTGGAAACACGACGATACATGGGACAGGTCGCTTATTAGGAGATGACAACATGAGAGTACTTGGCCTGGGCGATAACGTGATTGACCGGTATACCCATACAGGTATCGGTTATCCGGGAGGAAACGCGCTTAACTTCAGTGTGTACGCCCGCTTATTATCCGCAAATGCGGCGTATCTGGGCGTTTTCGGCGACGACAGCGCGGCAGAACATATTCGCCGCGTCCTGGCAGCAAGGGAGATTGATACCTCTCATTGCCGGGTTGTACCGGGTGAAAATGGTTATGCCAGTCTGACCGTTGATCAGGGGGAGCGACGGTTTATTGACTCCAACGCCGGGGGGATCCGGCAGACGACGTCGATGGATTTTGTGTTAACCGATATGCCCTGGCTAGGTCAGTTTTCGCTGATACATACCAGCGCTTATAGCTATGTTGATGCGCTATTGCCCGAATTAAGTATGCTACCCGGCAGCTTATCCTATGATTTTTCTGATGATTTTGATGCCGGAAAGATAGGCCCGTTATGTCGTCAGTTAGACTACGGGTTTTTCTCATGCGCTGAACGCAGCATGGAAGAAACCCGCGAGATACTGGAAACCGCATGGCATGCGGGATGTCGCCTGCCTGTTGCAACGCGCGGGTCTGAGGGGGCGTTACTGTTCAATGGCAGTATCTGGATCAGTCAGCCATCGGAAAATATCACGCCGGCAGACACGCTTGGGGCAGGAGATGCTTTTATCACGGCTTTTTTGCTGGCGCATGTTAAAGGCGATACGCTGTCCCAAAGCTTGCGTCAGGGCGCCCTTTTCGCAGCAGAGATTTGTTTAACTGACGGCGCTTTTGGTGAGGGCATCCCCTACTGATCGTCTCAGGTTAACACCGGATCCGCGCAGCGGCAGAAAAGTGGCTGTATTCAGACGCCCCGGCAGATGCCCGTAACTGAGTGTCATTATCTGTCACGGGCAGCGCCGGGCAAGCGGAACTACCACATCAAATCATCCGGTACTTTGAAATCAGCATACGGATCTTCTTCATCCTGCTCTTCCTGACTCAGCGCGCTGTTTAATACAATACTGTTGGCATCGCGCTGGGCAATTTTATCCGCAACGCTTGCGGGAATAATGGCATATTGCGTCTCGCCGCTGTGATCAGCAACCAGACGCGCGATGGCAAGACGACCACTAATCAGCTGAGACTGGGTGGTCTTATCTACCACCATTTTTTTAATCAGATTATTATCGGTGAAGTTAAAATCAATATTGCCTGTTGAAATGACGATTTTGTTCATTTCAATCAGTTGCTTCACCTGCGCTTTATATTCTTTAGATAAGGCAGCTTGTTTTTGTTGTTCGCTCAGTTGCTTATCACGCTCCATCTGCGCTTTTTTATTTTCTTCCACCGCCTCTCTGGCCTCGCGCGCCTGAACGCGTGATTTTTTCGCCGTTCTCTGCACTTTGTCCATTTTTTTGCTGGTGACTAATCCTGCTTTCAGCAGTTGCTCTTGTAAGGAGAGTTTTGTCATTTTCGTTTCTAAATCCGTTGAATAATTTGTGCGATTATAACCGTAATTCCTGAGGCGATACAGGCTACAGAGCCTTTTCCACTTGCGTGCGGAATCGGGAGCGTCTTTAAGCGGCTGCTCCGTCAGCAGTATTTATCGCTACAGTTATTACGGAAACTGCCGATAACCTTTCAGTTTCACGCCCGCATCAGTTCCTTTTATGTTGTACCGAACAGGAGAACAAAATGGATGTTTCGCAAATTGCATCGCTGGCGACCGGCCTTAATAGTCTGGATACCAGCACTCAGGTCAACAATATCCTGCTGAAAAAGTCGCTGGATAGTCAGCAGACGGCAGTGACCAGCATGATTGACGCGATCCCCGCGTTACCTGCTAATCCGGCAATCGGTCGCAATATCAATACCACCGCCTGACAGAGACAAAAAAGCCCGCGTGAGTAAACTCAGCGGGCTTTTTGTTTTTTATGGACGCTTACCCTTTAGCGAAATTCGCCTGAATACGCTGTTGCAGATAAGCTTCCGCGCTGATGGCCGGATACTTCGCCTGCGGCCCCAGAATTTCGACGTCTTTGTTAGCCTGACAGAAAAACGCCAGGCTATAGCGCGCGCCCTGATATTCGCCGGGCAGCGGACTTCTCACCCGATGGAAATTGGAGGGCAACTGATCGTCGCTCCAGCGCATCAGCATGTCGCCGATATTACAGGTGATCACGTCTTCGCGCGGTTCGATACTGGTCCACTGCTGGCTTTCGCGATCCTTGCCCGGACAAACCTGCAAGCCGCCCTGACCGGGACGCTGGAACAGCAGCGTCAGACAGTCAAAATCCGTGTGCGCACCGGCACGCCACATCCCTTGTTCCGATTGTTCAGTGGCATAGTAGTGCAACATACGCAGCGTACTCTGATAGGTTTGCTGATCAGGATTGTGTGCCTGCTCGAAAAAGTGTTCGGGGAAACCCAGTCTGAGCGCAAAACAGGAAAGCAATTTCATGCCCAGTTGCCAGCATTGCGATTCAAAACTCAGCATGGTGTCTTTAAAGGCTGGCAGTTCCTGTTCGCCCGGCCACAGCGACTCCATCAGCGGACGGGTGATCTGGTAGGACTCTTTCTGATCCGGCGTTCGGGTCGACGGACGTACCTGAGACTTATTTTCCCAACCGGCGTTACGCGCCAGCGGATACTGCGCTTTGACTTCCTCGGGCAGCGAGAAGAAATCTTCTGTCATGCTGAATGCCTGACGGATATCGGCCAGCGCAATGCCGTGATTGCTCACCTGAAAGAAGCCGATTTCCACCGCTGCACGCCAGAGTTCGTCGGCGATCTCACTTTTACGGTTTTCGAAATCTGAAAGATCGATGCAACGCACTTCGCGGGTAAATGTCTCTTCGCCCATCGCGCCCATTCCCGCTTCTTTCTCCAGTTCCTGTAATGCATAGCCTTGTGTTTGAGCTGATGATGTGTGAGTGGATTGTGTCATTTTTTTATCCTTCAGAATCAATTAGGTTGGCCCGCAGCGCGCTGTTGCAGGGTACGAACGGCAGACATTGCCTCATGGCGCATGGCGTCCAGATCGAGACCGGAAATGACGTCGTTTTCGACGATGACGCGGCCATTGACCATCAGCGCCTTCAGTGAGGCGCGGCCGCCGCAGGCCACCGGACCGATTGCCATGTCGTGCAGGCCGAAGTAACGCGGGTCGTCCAGCCGGTAAATGGCGATATCCGCCAGCATGCCCACCTGCACGGTGCCACTCTGTTGCAGGCCGAGGATCTGCGCCCCGCCCGCGCTGCCCCAGCGCACCACGTCTTCGATGGATGCCGCATCGCCGCCGCCCTCAAAGGTGCCGCCGTCATAGCGCGGCTTCGCCAGCATGCCTTTTCGGGCGCGCTGCAACAGCCAGGCGGCATGCGCTTCACTTTGCATATCCGCGGCTTCGTTGGATGCCGCGCCGTCAACACCCAGCGAAACCGGTACGCCAGCCTGTTCCAGCGCCAGCAAATCAGCGATGCCGCTGCCCAGACGCCCGTTACTTTGCGGGCAGTGCGCGATACCGGTACGGGTTTGCCCCAGCATCGCAATCTCCTGCGGCAGTAACTTAACCAGATGCGCAAACCACACGTCGTCCCCCAGCCAGTCGTGTTCCGCACAAAACTGCACCGGCGTCATGTCGAATTTAGCGCGCGCCGCATCGAGATAATCCACGGTTTCTGACAAATGGCTGTGCAGCCGGATACCTAAACTGCGCGCCAGTTTCGCCATTTCACGCAACTGCGCACCGGGCGCCGAATGCAGCAGCGTCGTCGGTGCCATCACCACACGACGCAGAGACGCCGGTTTTGGATCGTGATAGCGGCCAACCAGCCGTTCCATGTCCGCCATATAGTGGTCGAAATTTTCCGGTCGCAGCGCCTGCGGTAAATCCTGCTCAATCGCCCGCCCCTGCGTTGCGCCGCCCCGGCACAACACAATGCGCATGCCCAGCGCCTCCCCTTCACTGAACAGGATTTCCGAGGTATCGAACGGCATATCCGGCCAGTAAAGATAATTGTGATCCGCCACGGTGGCGCAGCCGGAACGCAGCAGTTCGGTCAGGCCGATACGCACCGCGAGGCGAAAGGTGGATTCATCAAACGTGGCGCGAAAGCGGTAAGGCGTCGCGCTTAGCCATGCAGTGAGACTTTTGTTCAGCCCCTGCGGTTCGCCTTTGAGCAATGACTGAAACAGATGATGATGCGTATTGACCCAGGCCGGATAGACCACGCAGTCGCGGGCATCCATCAGCCGCTCGCCGGGCAACGCCGTCAGGGAGCCGATCGCCTCGATGACGCCATCACGCACACGGATATCCGGCCCGGCGTGACGCGCGGCTTCTCCCGGCAGACCGGTGAGGATGGCGTGCGCATTTTTAATCAGTAAAGAGTCAGATGACATCGCAACACTCCTCAGGGTTTAACCTGCATGTGCTCAACAAATTCGGTGGTATACGCCTGCTTCCAGTCGGTATCCGCGTTTAGCAGTTTGGCGTTCACCATGAAATCACGGGTTTTCTGCCAGCGGGCTTCGGTCATGGTGCCCCAGCCCTGCGTCGCTGCGTCGCCGCCATCAATCAGGTGGTGCGCTTTGATTTGCTCAACACCCCAGGCCAGCAGGTCGTCGGTCATCTTCGGGTTATCCTTTTTGATCAGCGCATTACCCGGCGCGGGATTTTGCAGATAACTCACCCAGCCTTCCATCGACGCCTGCACAAATTTCGCCATCGCGTCTTTGCGGCTGCTGATAAGCTCAGGACGGGTGATCAGAATGCCACCGTAAGGCGGATAGCCGTGCTCCGAGAACAGGAAGAAATTGGATTTCACGCCAGCCTTCTGCGCCTGAAACACTTCAGAGCTGACATACGCCTGTTGCGCCACGTTCCCGTCGGCGACGAAAGGCTGAATGTTGAAGGTATACGGACGAACCTGAGAATCACTGAGCTGATAACGCGCCTTAAGCCACGGCCACCAGGTCGATTGCCCGGAGCTGGACACCAGAATGGTTTTGTCTTTCAGGCCGTCGAGCGACGTCACGGACGCATGCGTCAGTAAACCCTGCGGGTCGAACTGGAAAGGGGCGGCGATAGCTTTGGCCTGAAAACCACGCTGCACGGATTCGAGCAACTGGAGGTCATAACCGATGATCACATCCGCGCGTTTTGACAACAGTAACTGCATGCCGTTGATCTGCGGGCCGCCGGACTGAATACTGACATCCAGCCCGTAACGTTTGTAAATGCCCGTCGCCAGCGCCTGATAATAGCCGCCCTGTTCAGCCTGCGCGTACCAGGAAGTCAGCAGCGCGATTTTCTCATCGGCCTGCGCCGACAGTGAGAAAGCACCAGCAATCAGCGTGCTCAGCACGCAGCAAGACAGGGGAATGCGGGAAATTGACTTCATTGCTCCTCTCCTAATCATCGCCGGAGGGAGGATAAGCAAACGCGGCTCAGCCCCCTGACCGGCTCAAAATGAACCGCGAAATGGTTGCTGAGCAATGTCCCGCGCAGTTGCCTGCACTGACCGCTTCTACTCACGTTTAACTATACAAAAACGATGCCAACTTCGCAGACGCGCTTTCCCTGCGCCTTGTCGGGATAAACAGACATCACACCCTGCAACCTTTGATTCATCACAGAGCGCCAGGCACCAAATCAGTGCCGGTCGCGCCCCGGCGTCTGGATCTGGCTGAATAGCATCTCCAGTTGTTTGAGCATCATCGAAGCGGCCAGAGAAAGTTGTCGTGAAGGGGCGACGCACAGGGAGAGCGTGAAGGTTTTTAACTGCGGATCGGTCAGCGGAATAAACTGCAGTTCGTCGCTTTCCACCTCATCCATGATATCGAGCCAGCACAGAATGCCGATGCCCATTTTCTCCTTAATCAGCGAGCGGATCATGTGGATGTTATTCGATACCGCGACCTCATTAATCATGTCGCCGTTGATATTCATCAGCGCCTGCACCGGCTCGGCCAGCATCAGCGGCGCGGCGGGCAGGATAAACGGATATTCCATGCACTGATTAAAACGCACGCCGCTTCTGCCCCCGAGCGGATGCCCTTTGGGCACAACGACACCCAAATCGATTTCGGCAAAAGCCCGCACCTGCAACTCGCGGGAGCTTTGCGGATTCAGCATCAGTCCGAAATCAGCATCGCCCGACATCAGCGCCTGCTGGATGTCCACGTTGTTCATGGTGGTCAGTGTGAATGAAATGTTCGGATACTCGAGATGCACCTTTTTGAGCATCGACGAGAAAAACTGCCGGTTGATGGCATCGATGGTGGCAATGCGCACGTGTCCGCGCCGTAACCCGCGCAGATCGTCGAGCTGTTCGCAGACACGCGAGAAATCCTTTTTCCAGTTATTAGCAGCATGCAGTAACAGCTCGCCCGCCGCCGTCAGCCGCAGCCCGGTGGGATGTCGCTCAAACAGCGGCATGGCTAATTCTTTTTCAACCCGCAATATCTGCCGGTCAATTGACGATGCGGCAACGTGCAGGGTTTCCGACGCCTTACGGAACGATCCCTGGCGGGCGACCTCAGTGAAGTACAGCAGAAACCGGGAGAATGCGAACATAATGAGTGCTCTCTTTTATGCAACGGGATGTGCGAATCAAAGCGCTGGACGCAACAGTTTTATAACAATAACGTAGCTTTCATTGCAACGGGAACAATCGTTTCACCGCTCATCAGGCCGGCTCCGCGCAGTAATGCGCGTTAAGACAGCGGGTTATGCGGCAAACGGACCGACTCCCCTTTTTATGAATGTTTCACCAGAGTCAATACGGTAAATGACGATGAAAGATGCCGGATTAATCCCTGTCACAATTAAAACCGCCAATATCAACGGTGTCGGGAATATTTCCCTGCAGCTTGTTGCGCAGCAAGGAAGTTTATTACCGGCTTATTTACCGGGAGCACACATTGACGTTTTTATTCCCGAACTCGGCCCGCGCCAGTATTCTTTGTGCAGTGAAAACAGCAGCGGTGAATATTATGAAATTTGCGTCAAACTGGCGGAACACTCCACCGGCGGCTCGCACTTCATTCATCATCATTTCCGCCCCGGCGATAACCTGATGATCTCGGCACCGCGCAATCATTTTCCGCTGCCACAGGCCGGGCGATATTTACTGTTTGCCGGGGGGATCGGCATCACGCCGTTGCTGGCGATGGCGGAACACCTGGCTGAGCAACAGATTGAATTTGAACTGCATTACTCTGTTTCAGACAGCGAGCACATTGCGTTTCTGCCGCGTTTAACCGCGCCTGCCTTAGCGAAACACGTCTTTTTTCATGACAGCAGCGCAAACGATTCCCTGCGCCATAACACGCCACTGAGTTTGTTGCAGCCGGATGAAAATACGCGGGTGCTGGCCTGTGGCCCGGACGGATTTATTCAGCGGCTTAAAGACATTATGCAGACCCATCACTGGCAGGAAAATCAATTATCTTTCGAACGGTTCAGTAATGCGAATCTGAATAATGAAACCGACAGCCAGGCATTTCATATTCAGCTTAACTCCACCGGACAACGTTATTTAGTCGGCCCGCACCAGACGATTGCTGAAATTTTATTAAGTGCCAGAGTCGATATTATGCTGTCGTGCGAACAGGGTATTTGCGGCTCCTGTATTACTGACGTGATCGACGGTATTCCCGATCACCGTGACTGCGTGCTGACTGAAGAAGAGAAAGCGGAGAACACGCAGATAACGCTGTGCTGTTCGCGATCCAAAAGTCCCGTTCTGGTCCTCGACCTGTAATGTCCACGCGGAGCCTGACGATGAACATTCCCACCCCCGCTGCAACACTTAATGGCATTGCTAACGTTCGCCTCCCCGCGTGGTTGCTGCCCGACGGATGGCCTTTGCAGGCAGGCGAACCGGTGACGGCAGATGTGCGTTTTGATGCAGGCAAAATTGCGTCCGTGACGCCTTATCAGCCAGAACAAGATGATTTGTGGAACGCACACGGCGCACTGGCGCTGCCGGGGCTGGTTGAACCCCATGCGCATCTCGATAAAACCTTCACCCTTGCCCGCAGCCGCCCGTCAAAACCCGGTCTGCTGGTGGCCATTGAAACCCTGCATCAGGACCGTCAGCACTGGACGGCGGCTGACATTCGCCAGCGTGCCGGCAAGGCACTGACCTGGGCAGCGGCGAACGGCGTGACCCGTTTGCGCACTCACATTGACTGGTTTGACGTGGTGCCACCGCAGGCCTGGCTTGAGCTGGGCGGGATGGCGCAACCGGGCGTCACACTGGAGCGGGTGGCGCTGGCACCGCTGAGCTTTTTCGCCGATGCCGAAGCGGCTGACCGCATCGCCCGCGCGGTGGCACAAAGCGGAAAAGACTGCCTGCTGGGCGGATTTATCCACTCCTCAAACTGGGATCCGGCGGCGATGACCCACCTGATGCAAAGTGCCGCACGCTGGCAACTGAATCTGGATTTGCATATCGACGAGGAGCTTTCGCCGGTGGCACACGGCCTGAGCTGGCTGGCGGATTACCTGTCGGAGAGCACATTCAGCAGCCATATCTGTTGCAGCCACGGCTGTGCGCTGGCTTCCGGCAGTGAACAACAGGCGCAGGAGATTTTGAGTGTGCTGGCGGCGCAGCGCGTCACGCTGATTGCGCTGCCGATGACCAACCTGCTGTTGCAGGACGCCGTCACAAGTCGCACGCCGCGCCAGCGCGGTATCACCCTGCTGAAAGAAGCACAGGCGGCGGGTATTCCGATGCTGCTTGGCTGCGATAACGTACAGGACGCCTTTTGTCCGGCGGGCAGTTATGACCCGCTGGATACGCTGAGCTGCGCCCTGTTCGCGCTTCAGCTTGAAAACGTTTTTGATCAGCAGTCACGGCTTATTTGCGATGTCGGCGCACTGACCGGTGAGGCTCAGAACGCCCTGCCGTTTGCGCCCGGCAGCGACGCAACGCTGGTTCTCTTTCCGGGCAGCGACAGCCTGACCTGGCCTTTACACAGCGCGGCCCGTCTGGTTATTCACCACGGCAGGCTGACGCACCAACGTACCTGGAATCAGGAGTTATCCCATGAGTCTTGAAGCGGGAGCGGGAAAACCGCTCGCCAAATATGCCGCGTGGCGTCGTGCCGGTGATTTCGTTTTTCTCTCCGGCATTATTCCCGTTAACCCGCAGACGGCGACCATCGTGCGCGGTTTTCAGGATATCCCCGCCGAAGCACGCCTGCTGCTGGGCGAAACAGGCGAATTCTCCACTGACGCCAAACAGGGGCCGGTTCTGGCGCAAAGCTGGTATGTGCTCGAAAGCATCCGCCACACCATTGAAGACGCGGGCGGGCAAATGAGCGATGTGATCAAGCTGGTGCAGTATTTTCGCAATCTCGATCACTTCCCGTATTACAGCCGGGTCAGAAAACTCTTTTATCCCGGGCAGCCACCGGTCTCTACCGTGGTACAGGTCAGCGAAATGCTGCCAGACGCCGGGGTGCTGATTGAGGTGGAAGCCACCGCCTGGTTACCCCAGTCCCGCTAACCCTAAAATGTCCGACCACGAGGCACAGCATGATTAACGGTTATATTCCCGCAGCGCGTTTTCTCCCTTTTCTGAGCTGGACGGCCATTGCCGCCCTGCCCGACAAAGCCAACACCGTGATCGTCTTACCGACCGGTGCGATTGAGCAGCACGGGCCGCATCTGCCGTGTTCGGTTGACAGCGTAATCTCCTCCGGCGTGGCGGGCCATGCGCTGGCGCGGCTGCCGGAAGCTATTCCGGCTTACGCTATTCCGCCCATCACCTACGGCAAATCTGACGAACATTTAAATTTCCCCGGCACGCTGACCTTAACCGGCGACACGCTGTTGCAGACGGTTTTAGAAATTGCCGAATCCCTGTATCGCGCCGGATTCCGCAAGCTGCTGATGATTAACGGTCACGGCGGACAACCGCAGGTGCTGCAAATGGCTTCGCGGGAAATGCGCCTGCGTCACGGCGACATGATCATGATCCCTCACGACGTGTTCCGCGTGCCCAACGTGGAAAATCAGTTCCTGAGCGCGCAGGAGCAGAAAATGGCGATGCATGCCGGTCACAGCGAAACCGCTGTAATGCTGGCGCTGGCACCGGAATGTGTTCACATCGAACATGCCGTCGCCAATTATCCGCCGGAATTCCCGTGCCCGACGCTGTCATCGGGCCGCCCTGCCGCTGCCTGGGTTTCCTATGATTTTGGCCCGAGCGGCGTCATTGGCGACCCGACCGGCGCAACCGCTGAACAGGGCCACGCGATCCTCGATTCGCTGGCGGCAAGCTGGGCGCAGGCGATCACCGAAATCCATCACATGCAATGGAAAGCCCGCAGCGAGCCAACCTGGGGAAAACACCACTGGAACGGCTTTGTGCAAACCAGCTTCACTCCTCCTTCGTCTTCTCTGGCCTCTGAATAAAGGAATTCTCAAGATGAAAATACAGCGTCCCTTCACTTACAGCCTGCTGGCCGTGCTGCTGGCCGGGGTTTCCACCACCAGCATGGCGGAAGAGAAATTTACCTTCCTGACCAACTGGTACGCGCAGGCGGAGCACGGCGGTTTTTACCAGGCGCAGGCCAAAGGGTTGTACAAAACCGCCGGTCTGGATGTCAGCATCAAAATGGGCGGCCCGCAGGTCAATGTGATGCAACTGATGGCCGCCGGACAGGCTGACTGTACGCTCGGCGACAACGGACAGGCGCTGGAAACCTGGCAGGCAGGCGTGCATGCGGTGACCGTCGCGACGGTATTCCAGCATTCGCCGACGGTGTTTATCAGCCACGACAAAGTGGAGAAAGGTCAGGAACTGAAAGACAAAACCTTCCTGCTGGCCACCGAGGCATATACCTCTTTCTGGCCGTGGGCGAAAAGTGAACTGGGGCTGGGGAGTGCCAAAATCCGTCCGTACACCTTCAGCGTGCAGCCGTTCCTGGCAGACAATAATCTGGTGCAACAGGGTTATGTCACCTCCGAGCCTTTCTCGATCGAAAAAGGCGGCAAACCGTTCTACGTCTACATGCTCAGCGACTGGGGTTACCCGCCGTACGGCAACTCGATTATCTGCATGGCGGATACTGTTAAAAAACGCCCGGCAGCGGTGGCCGCTTTCGTGAAAGCGTCGATGCAGGGCTGGAAAGAGTATTTGCAGGATCCGGCCGCAGGCAACCAGCTTATCACTCAGGCCAACCCGCGTATGGGGGCAGACCAGATTGCCTTCGGCATCGCACAGATGAAGAAGTATGAGCTGGTGACCGGCGGCGACGCACAAACCGGCGGTATCGGCATCATCACTGAACCGCGTCTGAAAAAGACCTGGGACATGCTGGTGAAAAACAAGCTGATCGACGCGGATAAAGTGCCGTTTGAGCAGACTTATACCCTCGACATGATCAAAGACGCGAAGGTTATGCCATGAATTCAGCCCCCAAACTGACCGTGATGAGCGATGTCCGCTCAGCCAATCCGCCGCCCGTGCCTGCCATCGAAGTGCTGTCGGCGGAGAAAATTTACAGCAACGGCACCCGCGCCCTTTTGCCGGTCAATCTGACCATCAATCAGGGTGAATTCGTCACCCTGCTCGGCCCGTCGGGCTGTGGCAAAAGTACGCTGTTAAAAATGGTCGCCGGGCTGACGGAACCCAGCGACGGCAAACTGGTGCTGTGGCGGCGCGACAGCCGTGAAAAAGCGCAGGTGCCGCTGTCATTCGTGTTTCAGGAAGCCACGCTGATGCCGTGGAGCAACGTGCAGAACAACGTTCGTTTGCCGCTGGATCTGGCGGGCGTGCCGCGAGCCGAAGCCAATACCCGCGTCAGTGAAGCACTGGAACTGGTAGGACTGGGGAAATTTGCCAAAGTCCTGCCGCGCGAACTGTCAGGCGGCATGCAGATGCGCGTCTCCATTGCCCGCGGGCTGGTGACGCGTCCGAAACTGCTGCTGATGGATGAACCTTTTGGTGCGCTGGATGAAATCACCCGCAACAAGCTCGACAGCGATCTGCTGCGCCTGTGGCGGGAACAGGGGCTGACGGTGGTGTTCGTCACGCATTCGATTCACGAAGCGGTATTTCTGTCGCAGCGGGTGATCATGATGGCCGCCCGTCCGGGGCGGGTAGTGGAAGATATCGCCATTAACGAACCCTTCCCGCGCAACGACGATTTCCGCGTCAGTCCGGCATTTTCACGCTATGCGAAGCAGTTGCAGGACAGCCTGCTGCAAGCCAGCCAATCGGGTATGGAGTAACGCTATGCAAACTCAAAAATCCTCTCCGTGGATCAATAACCAAACCTTTCGCAAGGTGCTGTATCCGGCAGTGGTCGCGATTGTGGTGGTTTTGCTGTGGCAGGGCTGGGTGAGTTATTTCAAAATCCCCCAGTTTCTGGTGCCTTCGCCGGTAGTGATGCTGGAAAGCCTGTGGACCAACTTCGGTACGCTGACCATGTCACTGCTGTTTACGCTGAAAATCACTTTGATCTCGTTTTTACTCTCTATCGTCATCGGTTCGGTCGTGGCTTTCGTGCTGGTGCAGAACCGCTTTGTTGAAACCGCGTTGTTCCCGTACATCGTGTTTTTACAAGTGACCCCGATTGTCGCCATCGCGCCGCTGATCATCATCTGGGTCAAAGACACCACGTTGTCGCTGGTGGTGTGTTCGACGCTGATGGCGGTGTTCCCGATCATTTCTAACACCACGCAGGGGTTGCGCAGTGTCTCGCCCGGCCTGCTGAGTTATTTCCAGCTCAGCCGCGCCAGCCGTCTGCAAATCCTGATCCGCTTACGCATCCCTTCTGCGCTGCCGTATTTTTTCGGCGCGCTGCGCATTTCCAGTGGCCTGTCGCTGATTGGTGCCGTGGTGGCTGAATTCGTGGCGGGCACCGGCGGCAATAACACCGGTCTGGCCTACCAGATATTGCAGGCGGGCTATCAGCTCGACATCCCGCTGATGTTTGCCGCCCTGCTGTTAATTTCACTCACCGGTATCGCGCTGTTTGGTGTGATGTCGTGGATTTCGAGGCGCGCCCTGAGCGCCTGGCATGAAAGCGAAGCCGTGCAATCTCATTAACCTCATTCATTTTTGGCAGGAAGAATATGGACAGCGAACAACGTCAACAGGCGCTCGCCCTGATTCAGCAGGCGCTGCCTGATCTCGACTGGACTTTACAGGCGCCGAAGGTTAAACGCCTTTCCCGTGATTTTCACTGGTTCAGCCCGGTGCTCAAGCGGCAACTGGAAGACAAACAGGCCGATGCTGTGGTCAGGCCGCGCAGCGAAGAAGAGCTGATTTTGCTGGTGAAAGCCTGCGTTCAGCACCAGTTACCGCTGATTTTGCGCGGCGGCGCGACCGGCAACTACGGCCAACTGGTGCCGCTGGAAGGCGGAATTCTGGTGGACATGACCGGGTTTAATCAGGTTTGCGAACTGGGCAACGGCGTGGTGCGGGCACAGGCGGGGATCCGGCTGGCGGAGATTGAAACCCTGACCCGTCCGGCAGGCTGGGAACTGCGCTGCATGCCCTCCACTTACCGGCTCGCCAGCCTGGGTGGCCTTTACGGCGGCGGCTTTGGCGGTATCGGCTCGATCAACTACGGCCCGCTCGGCGCGCCGGGCAATGTGCTCAGCGTAAAAGTCATGACCATGGAAGCCGAACCGCGCATTCTGCATGTGCCCGCCCCGCAGGCATTGCTGCTGCATCACGCGTATGGCAGCAACGGCATTGTGCTTGAGGTTGAACTGGCGCTGGCACCGGTTCATCAGTGGATTGAACGGCTGGACGTGTTCGACGACTTCACCGACGCACTGGATTATGCCAACGCCGTTGCCCGTTCACCGGGGCTGGTCAAACGCCAGCTCGCGCTGTTTGCCGCGCCGATCCCGTCTTATTTCAGTCATCTGAACGGGCATTATCAGGCCAGCCAGCATGCGGTGATCAGCGTGATTGCGCAGGAAAGCGAAGGTTTCTGCGCCCATCTGCTGGAAAAGTACCACGGGCACAGCGCAGTGCGTCAGTCTGCCGACGCGGCGCGTGAGGCTAATGCGTCGCTGATGGAATATTGCTGGAACCACACCACGCTGCACGCGCTGAAAATTGACAGCACCCTGACCTATTTACAGACGGCGTTTAATTATACGAATTATCGCCAGCAGATCATCGATATGGCGGCTTTGTTCGGCGACGAGGTGATTTCGCATATTGAGTTCCTGCGTGACAATGACGGCAATATCACCGCCAGCGGTTTACAACTTGTGCGTTATTCCACCGAAGAAAGACTGAACGAAATAATGAAAATCTTCCGTGATAATGACGTGAAAATAAATAACCCGCATGTTTATCGCATTGAAGAGGGTAAACAGGGAGAAATTAAACCTGACGTCGTTTCGGTTAAAAAGTGTCTTGATCCCGACGGGTTACTTAACCCCGGCAAGCTCAGGGGCTGGGAGGTACGCGACACCCTGGAATTAGATAACAATCCTCTTTTATTGCGTGACTGAAAAAAAAGCCCGCTTAATAAAATTTAAGCGGGCTTTTGGCTTTCAAACGGTCAGTTCAGATCAAAGCTCGAATCTGTCCAGATTCATCACTTTAGTCCAGGCGGCGACAAAGTCTTTCACGAACTTCTCTTTGGCGTCACTGCTGGCGTAAACCTCCGCGTTGGCACGTAATATGGCATTCGAGCCAAACACCAGATCGGCACGCGTGGCGGCGAATCTGACTTCTCCGCTGACGCGATCACGACCTTCAAAACGCTCACCGGAGCCATCAACAGGTTTCCATTCGGTACGCATATCCAGCAGGTTGACGAAGAAATCCGTGTTCAGCTCACCGGTTTTTTCCGAGAACACGCCCAGATTACTGCCGTCGTAGTTAGCCCCCAGCGCACGTAATCCGCCGACCAGCACCGTTAATTCCGGCACGGTCAGGGTCAGTTGCTGAGCCTTGTCGATCAGAAGATTTTCAGTCGATGTATTGGCCGTTTCGCCACGGTAGTTACGGAAACCATCCGCTTTAGGCTTAAGCAGTTCGAACGACTCAATATCCGTCTGATCCTGACGCGCATCCACCCGACCCGGCGTGAAAGGCACGTCGATGTCGATATGAGCCGCTTTCGCCGCCTTTTCAATACCAACCGAACCGGCTAAAACGATCACATCCGCCAGAGACACCTTCTGGAATGACTGCTGGATAGCTTCCAGAGCAGGCAGTGCGCGGGCTGCAATGGCATTCACTTCCCAGTCTCTTTGCGGACGCAGCGCCAGACGCGCACCGTTCGCACCGCCGCGTTTGTCACCGCCACGGAAGGTCGACGCTGACGCCCACGCCACCGAGACCAGTTCACTGACGCTCAGGCCGGAAGCGGCAATTTTTTCTTTAAGCTGCGCGATATCGCCAGCCGTCGGGTGATACACCGGCACCGGCAACGGATCCTGCCAGATTAAGTCTTCCTTTGGCACTTCCGGTCCGATGTAACGGGCTTTCGGCCCCATATCGCGGTGGGTCAGTTTGTACCATGCACGGGCAAAAGCTTCGTTGAAGGCCTGCGGATCACCGTGGAAACGACGGGAAATTTTCTCGAATTCCGGATCAAAACGCAGCGTCAGATCGGTCACCAGCATGGTCGGTTTGCGTTTTTTTGAGGTATCGAACGGATCAGGAATAATGTCCGGCGCATCAGCGGCTTCAAACTGAATCGCCCCTGCCGGGCTGCGGGTCTGCACCCACTCGTATTTGAACAGGTTCTCGAAGAAGTAATTGCTCCACTGCGTCGGGGTTTGCGACCAGATAACTTCCAGGCCGGAGGTGATGGCATCCGCACCGACACCGGTTCCGTGACTGCTTTTCCAGCCCAGGCCTTGTGATTCAATCGGTGCAGTTTCCGGGTCAACACCCACATTATCGGCCGGACCTGCGCCGTGTGTTTTACCCAGCGTGTGACCACCGGCAATCAACGCGACGATCTCTTCATCGTTCATGCCCATATTGCCGAACGTGGCACGAATGGCCGGAGCAGCCGACGCCGGATCACCACTGTGATTCGGCCCTTCCGGGTTGACGTAAATCAGCCCCATTTCCGTTGCGCCCAGCGGAGATTTGGCCAGCTCTTCAGGATGGCGGTGTTCCAGCCAGGTGGTTTCATCACCCCAGTTAATGTCCAGATCCGGTTCCCAGACGTCTTCACGCCCGGCACCAAAACCAAAGGTGCGGAAACCGGAGTTTTCCAGCGCGACGTTACCCGCCAGAATATACAGATCGGCCCAGGAAATTTTCTGACCGTATTTTTGTTTCACCGGCCACAACAGACGGCGCGCTTTATCCAGACTGACGTTGTCCGGCCAGGAGTTTAACGGGGCGAAGCGCTGCTGGCCGCGACCGGAACCGCCGCGTCCGTCGACGGAGCGATACGTCCCGGCGCTGTGCCATGCCAGACGGATGAACAGACCGATGTAGCTGCCCCAGTCCGCCGGCCACCAGGGCTGCGACGCAGTGAGCACCCCTTTGAGGTCGGCTTTCAGTGCGGAGTAATCTAATTTGGCAAATTCTTTACGATAATCAAAGGATTCGCCCAACGGGTTTGAGCGATTTGAGTGCTGATTCAGCAGGTCAACCCTGAGCTGGTTAGGCCACCAGTCACGGTTAGTTGTCCCGCCGCCAGAGGCTTTATTTGAGTTTCCTTCATGGAAAGGACATTTACCGGCACCGGCTTCTCTGTCTGCTTCAACAATTGGCTTTGCGTCGTTTGCTTCTTCATCAATAGAACTGCTCATGCTCACACTCCTGTTATGTAGTCTCATTGCTACTCTATACGCGGATTGAAACCAGTCACATCTGAATCACCCTATGTATTTGATAGATTTTGCCTTAGGACTTATACGCGCTTTTTGCGGGTTTTATCACCAAAATGCCACCCGCTCTGATTATAGAATAGCCCCTGACTGACAGAGGTTTCTCTGTCAGCGTCTCAAAATGCAAAAAGCCCGCCTGAGTTTCCTCATGCGGGCTTTGGGTTTCTAAAACTTTCTTCAGCGATTATTCACGCCAGCCCATTTCAGGGGCGACATATTTGAGGATTGACTCAATCACATGCACGTTGTAATCAACGCCAAGCTGATTCGGAACGGTCAGCAATAAGGTGTCGGCTTCGGCGATCGCTTCATCCTGCTTCAGCAATTTGATCAACCTGTCCGGTGTCGCCGCATAGCTGCGGCCGAAAATCGCCCGGGTTTTCTCATCGAGGAAGCCAACTTTGTCGCCATCATCGCCGCTGCCGCCAAAATATGCGCGGTCGCGGTCATCCATCAGGGCGAAAATACTGCGGCTGACGGACACACGCGGTGTGTGCTCATGCCCCGCCTCAGCCCAGGCCTGACGGTAAGCGCGAATTTGCTGCGCCTGCTGAATATGGAACGCCTCGCCGGTTTCATCATCTTTCAGCGTGGAGCTTTGCAGGTTCATGCCCAGTTTCGCCGCCCAGACGGCGGTAGCATTCGAGCCCGCGCCCCACCAGATACGTTCACGCAGCCCGGTAGAATAGGGTTCAGGGCGTAACAAACCCGGCGGATTCGCAAACATCGGTTGCGGATTAGGTTTCGCAAAACCTTCGCCGCGCAGGACATCAAGCAGTTTCTCTGTATGACGGCGCGCCATATCGGCTTCCGTTTCGCCTTCTTCCGGCTGATAACCAAAATAGCGCCAGCCGTCGATGACCTGCTCAGGCGAACCACGGCTGATACCGAGCTGTAAACGCCCCCCGGAAATCAGATCCGCAGCGCTGGCGCTTTCCGCCATATACAACGGATTTTCATAGCGCATATCGATAACGCCGGTACCGATCTCAATCTTGCGGGTTTTCGCGCCGATGGCTGCCAGCAACGGGAAAGGCGACGCAAGCTGGCGCGCAAAATGATGCACCCGGAAATAAGCACCATCGGCCCCCAGTTCTTCGGCTGCGACAGCCAGATCGATAGATTGCAATAAGGCATCAGCCGCCGAGCGCGTGCCCGACTGGGGGGATGGCGTCCAGTGCCCGAATGATAAAAATCCAATCTTTTTCATAGCGTCTTCATCCTCATAATCCGTAAACCGGTGCCCTGTCTCTGTCATGCGGAACAGGGCTTAGTGATGGGTTTACTTTACGCGACTCAGGATGAGAATAAATATCATTTGTTTAACATACTGATTCAGTTTATTTGATTAACAACAGGGGATTTTTGCGGGTTCTGGCAGCAGATGCCTCGCCACGGCGCATTGAAGGTCATCGTCCGCGGGCCGTATCAGGCTTATTTTCTTTCACTAAAATAGAGCGCAGGCGTGCAGCCGACAGACTTCTTAAACATGGTGATGAAAGCATTGACTGACTCATAGCCTAATTCATTCGCCACATTTTGTACGGACTGGCCGCTGGCAAGCCCCCGTAGCGCAATAATCAAATGCAGTTGCTGACGCCAGCGTCCGAATGAAAGTCCTGTTTCGCGCACCATAAGTCGTGCAAGGGAACGTTCACTTAATGCCAGGCGTTTTGCCCACTCACGCAATGTACTGCGGTCTTGCGGATGGCTGACCAGCGCATCGGCCATCTCTCGTATTTTGGGATTTTCTGAGACCGGTAAATTAAAATTCTGCTGCGGCATATTCACCAGTTCATCAAGCGTGACCCGTGCCAGCCGTGCCGCATGGCTGTCCGGCGGGTAATGCGCATCTTCCCCGACCAGACGACTAATCAGTTCGCGAATAAGGGGAGAAACAGCAAATGTGCAGCATTGTTCTGGTAGTGCGGCGGCTCCCGGCTCAACAAATAAATAGCTGAGATGCGCATTCCAGGTGGCTCTCGCACTATGGGGAGTTCCTCCGGGGATCCATACGCCGCAGTGAGGCGGCACAATCCATATGTCATTCTCAGCCCGACAGGTTACCGCACCATAAAGGGCAAGGATGAACTGTCCCTTTCGATGGGTGTGAACGGGGACTTCCGCTTCGTACTCGGTGAAATCAATGTGGCGCGCCACAGCCGCACAGCCGGTGGAGTCGGGATCAAAAAGTGAAATAACGTCGCGGGAAAGCGTCATATTGGCCGGATTCAGGTATTTTCTGGCAGTATAGAGTATTTCCACCCCTGAGTAATCTGGCAATAATTGCCGGTATGCGCAAATGACTCTTTGCCACCACCGCTTGCCAGGGGCCATTACTCTCATGTTCAACTCTTTACGCAGGGCATTCCCCTCCTCCTTGCTTCTTAACGATGCGAATGCGTTGTTATATTCAGCCAAGACGTTTACCGCTGCCATGCTGGCCTATTACATCGCTTTGTCTGTCGGTCTGGACAGGCCTTCCTGGTCAATTATTACTGTCTATATCGTTTCGCAGACATCCGTCGGTGCCTCACTGAGCCGAAGCGTTTATCGCCTGACGGGCACGATCACAGGCGCGGCGATGACGGTGGTGATTGTGCCCAATTTTGTCAACACACCGATAATTTGCAGTCTGGTACTGACCGGCTGGATAACACTTTGCCTTTATTTTTCGCAGCTTGACCGTACCCCCCGCGCCTATGCTTTTGTTCTGGCGGGCTACACGGCAAGTCTTATTGGTTTTCCTGCGGTGTTCGAACCCGGCGCAATTTTTGACATCGCCATCACCCGGGTACAGGAGATCATGATCGGGATCCTGTGTGCCAGCTTTATCCACCGCTATGTCATACCCAAACGCATTACGGGTCTTTTCAACAGCAAGCTCGCGGTAACACAGCGTGATGCCCGCCGGATGGTGATTGACACGTTAAAAAGAGTAGCCGGCGAGAAAGAAAAGCAGCTTCAGCTTGCGCTGACGTTACAGTCCCTTGACGGGTTTGGTCATCATCTGCCCTATGACTTCGCGATATCAAAATCATCACGTAAAGCACGTCAGTTAATACATGACAGATTGTCGCGGCTCTTGGTTGTGAGTAACCAGTTACATGATTATCTGCACGAATTAAACCTCTTACCGGACAGCATTGCGACGCTGGTCAGTGAGGTCACAGACTGGCTCGCCTGTGAGGATTCAACCGCGCGTAAGGCCGGTGCTGAAAGGCTGCGGCGACGTTGTGTGGCGTTGCGACACCGGTCATCCGCTGACGAATTAAATTTTAAAGAAGCGCTGCGCGTTAATTTTGTCAAACGGCTGGAAGAGACAATCATGCTTTTGCAGCAATGCGAACAGCTTTCTCATGCCCTCCTTTTGGCCAAACCTGAGCATATGATTGATGGAGCCGAAGAGGCAAAAGGTTACGTTTATCACCGGGATCATTTTACGGCTGCGCGTGCTGCGCTGGGGGCGTTTGCCATCATCTTCAGTGGCTGTCTGCTGTGGATTTACTCCGCGTGGCCCGATGGCGCCACAGCGGTATCGATTCTCGGCGTCTGCTGCACATTATTTGGCAGTTTCGACACGCCGGTTCCTCATATCGTTAAATATATTGCAGGCTCCGTCTATGGCGTGATTATCAGCCTGATTTATAGCTTCATCCTTCTTCCCCAGGTGACCGAATTTAGTGTGCTGGTTGCGGTACTTGCGCCTGCTTATTTGCTGGCCGGATCTCTGCAGGCCAGACCGCCCACCACGTTCATGGCTATGGGCATCACGCTGACACTGCCCATCTTGTCTGAATTAGGCGCGCGCTACAGTGGTGACTTTGCCACTGCCATCAACACGGCGGTCGCGTTATTTGCCGCAACCGGCTATGCCGTGGTCAGTATGGGTTTATTACAGACCGTACAGGCGGATTCTGCGATCCGTCGTCTGCTGCACCGATGTCGCCGTGACATCAGATATCGCGCAAAGGGTCTCTCATCCATGAATGATGTGGCCTGGGTGAATCTGATGATAGATCGAACTGCCCTGATCCTGCCCCGGCTCCCGCACAGTAACCAGACGGCGGACTCGGTGCTTAATAGCCTGCTGCATTATTTAAATATTGGACTTGCAGTGACTTATTTAAAACGCTCACTGAATAAGCTGGAGGGAGAAACCGCATTACAGGTAAATACACTTCTCAACCTGCTGGCCCGCGGTGCGCAGCCCGGTGAATTACAGAAACGTATTAGCCTGATACTCGCCATTAACCCGCCGGTTTCACATCAACAACCGCACGCTCTTATTGAGCATATTATTGATCTGCACTGTGCGTTAAAAAACTGTGCATTAAAAGAGAGGGATAAGGAACAGTCACATGATTACTGACATTAATATCGGTGGCGTCTTTTTGCCTGGCTTATTAGTCATGGCTTTGATGGCATTTTCCGGCACGATTTTAATCACACCCTTTTTATCTTTTAGCAGATTCTATCGGCGTTTACCCTGCCGGCCGCTCATTGATTTCACGACTTTTATTATTATCTTTGCCTTGTTAATGCAGGGGCTGGACGCGTCAGGATTATCAGTATGAAACCATTTTTTTCGCTGTTAGGCCGCTATATATTTACACTAAGCGCCGTCATGGTGGCAGCCATTATTGCCTTCATGATGTGGAAACATTATGCACAGACGCCCTGGACGCGTGACGGTCGGGTACGGGCAGATGTGGTGCAAATCACGCCAGATATTTCCGGGCCGGTAAACCGCGTTGCCGTGATGGATAACCAATGGGTTAATCGCGGAGATATTCTTTATTCAATCGATCCGCAATGGTTGAAACTGGCGGTGCTCAGCGCTCAGGCTGAGGTTGATGCGAAGCGAAATGAAATGCAAATGCGTCAGGATGCTGCCAGACGTCGCAGTCAGATTAGCGGAGTAATCTCTAAAGAAGATATACAAAATACCAGCAGTGCGGCGGGCGTTGCGGCGGCGGAATATCAGGGGGCACTGGCCGCGCTGGAACTGGCAAAGCTCAATCTTTCCCGCGCGACAATTCATTCTCCGGCAGACGGCTATGTCACGCATCTGAGACTGCGTCCCGGCGATTATGCCAACGCGGGGGAGACAAAAGTTGCCATTATTGATGCCAGCAGTTTCTGGGTAGTGGGTTATTTTGAGGAAACGAAAATGCAGCGTATTCATGTCGGTAGCACGGCAAAAATCGTGCTGATGGGATATGCACCTGCGCTGACAGGCCACGTAGAAAGCATTGGTCGCGGGATAGATGATAGCAATGACGCACCCGGTAGCCAGGGCCTGCCGGATGTAGAGTCCACGTTTAGCTGGGTGCGACTCGCTCAGCGTATTCCGGTACGCATCCATATTGATCATCTGCCCAACGGGGTCGAATTAGTGGCGGGCATGACTGCCAGCATCGCCATTAACGCGTCAAAGAGCGCGGACACTAAAGCAGGATATGCGGATTTTTTGTCATCTGACCGGTGAATGCCTGAATAACCCATTCGTCAGAAAAGCCGCCGCAGAATGGCATTTATCCTGCGGCGGGCATAACGCATAACCTCTGTTACCGGTGCAGGCGCAGCATACTTGAGACAGAAGATAGCGCAGAGATAAGACAGGCCAGCCCGAAGACATAGACGGCGAACTGTGCCCCCGCCTGCCCCGTCAGTCCGTTCAACAGTGCAATAACCATCGCGACCAGCGCCGCACCAATGGATTGCCCTGCTGTCCTGGCGGTTGACAATACCCCCGAGGCCGTGACCGTTCGGTTCGGTGCCACATTCGAGAACATCTCTTTATTATTCGGCGGCAGGAACAGTCCATAGCCAATCCCGCAAACCGCCACGCGCCAGAGAAAATCATTCACCGTCGCCGCTTGCGGCAACAGAGCCAGAGATCCTAAACCCAGAGAGAAAATCACCACGCCGGCTGTCGATATCTGGGTAGGATTTAAACGATTGGACAGCCTGCCCGCCACCGGGGCGCAGATTGCAACGGCAACCGGCCACGGTGTAAAGATGAACGCCGATTCCAGCACCGAATAGTGATAGGCATGCTGCAGTACAAAGGGCAACCCCACCAGCGCCATCCCCTGTGCCACAAACATTGAGACAGAAGAGATCACCGCAAAGGTATACCGCCTTGAACGGAATATATCGAGCGGCAACAACGGGCTTTTTGAGCGCGTCTGCACGCTGACAAAGATGGCCAGCAGCAGCACCGAGGCGACGCCGCAAAGCATGAGTATGCGGCTATCCCAGCGCCCGATCTGATCCACAGCGATGACCATCAGCCCTAAAGCGACGGCTGAGGTCACCGCACCTCCCCAGTCGAAGCCTTTTTCCTTCTCAGTATCGACGCCCAGGGAGATCAGGGAGAAGACAATGGCAAGTGCACCCAGCGGGAGATTGATGTAGAACAACCATGGCCAGTCCAGATAAGAGATGATCAGGCCGCCTAACGCCGGGCCGATGGCCGTCCCCACCGCAAAAGCCAGCGCGTTCAGCCCTAAAATGGTGCCCAACGTATGCGGCGGAAAGATAACCCTGTACAGACCCAGCCCGACGCTGATCATGACCGCATAGCTCACCCCCTGAAGTATACGCATGGCAACCAGCATGCCGAAGGTCGGGGAGAGGCTACAGCCCAGCGATGCCAGCGTAAACAGCACCATGCCAGCGGTGTAGAAGCGCCGCTCCCCTATCCTCGAACCCAGCGATGCACAGATCAACATCGTTGCAGCGCTGGCAACCTGATAGGCGTTGGTCACCCAGATGACAGAGGCAGAATCTACCCGTAAAGCCTCCGCAATAGAGGGCAAGGATATATTGACGATGGAACTGTCCAGCGCCGCCATAACCACGCCAATCAAAATGGCGGCAGCCGCCAGATAGCGCCTTGGCGCCTCAAATCCTTGTTCTAAGGGACTACTGCTTACCAGCGACATATCCTTATCATCCTATATTGAATTGAAATTACGCACAGAGGCTTTCAGCCTCAGCAACCGGTCCTTCGAGGTAGGCCAGCAGGCCCAGCATCAGCACTTCTTCCGGGCTGGCAACAACGGGAGAGCGCGGCGCTTTCCAGGGCTGTTTACTGCCGTTGATGCGGATACTCCTCAGGAAACAGTAGGTGGTGAGGACATAGAACCGGTTGCGCATACTTTCCCCCATCAGCGGCAGCAGGCCGGAAATACCGCCTAACTCAGGGATCTCGCTAAGAATGCTGCCGTAGTCCGGTTTCGCCAGCACGAACATCAGTGCATCCGCCATCGGGACCATTTTGACTGCATCCTTTACCTCTGCCGCAAGCTCATGCCAGAACGAAAAAGCAAACCGCGAGAAGCCGAAAAGCGGATCCAGCCCGCGTACGGAAAAGTCAGGGTCAATGAAACGTGTCTGAGCATGCTCCTCGTTATAGAGCACATTGCCGAAGTGAAAATTGAAATGGGCTTTTTCTACCGATCTGAACTCTTCAGTCCGGGCCAGCTCCAGCGCTCTTTCATAGACTTCCCGGGCCGTGGTACTGAAACGCACCCCGTTAAGCAGAATAGGTTTATCAAACAGCTCATGAGCGAAGCGCGTGCCTTCCCACTCTTCCTGTAATCTGGCAGGCATCTCGTGGGTTATTGCCGACGAGGTTTCTGATTCCAGGCTGATCGCTTTCTGTACATTTTCCAGTGCGTTTCTGACGATCATCCTGCGCTCAGCCAGCGACCGTTGTTCGTCAAAGACGATCCTGGACAGCGGAAGGGAATCCATCTTCTCGAGAATATAAAATTGCCGCCCGGCTGCCAGTCCGTCGTGCAAGACCGGCACCATCAGTTCCGGATAAATATCGTGCAATGCCCGGATCTGATCGACTTCGGCTTTCAGTTTGCCATTGAACATTTCGGACATGGCCGTCTTCACAACGAAGCCTGAACTCAAAAAATCTACAGTATGTGAGCTTGTCATTTTTCAATCCCCTGGAAAGTTGCCACTGGCAGGCCAAGCGCGAGGCTGCGCGCTACAGCACGTACCACAGCGCTGTAGCCGACGGTGTTGTTAACAAACGACTGGATGATGACCTCACTCAAATTCTGACTGGCCAGATAGGCTGGCCGGAGAATGAGCAAGTGATTCTGATCGGAAAGAATGGTTGAACACCGGCGCTCGAAGGCATATGCACGGCTTCCTAACGGTGACCGCGATGCTTTCACAACATGAGGATGCGTCCCGCTCACCCGCTCAATCGCCGCCTCAATGAGACCGGGGGTTAACGCACCGCCATCCTTAACGATGAAACGGTTAATCTGATAGCCGGGTGCATGCACAGGCGCGCGTAATGAGACGGTATTCACTAACGGTGCCCAGGGCATCACCTTGTCCTGACTCATGGCAATTTGTGAGAAGCTCGGACGGAGATTGTCGCGCGCATCCTGCAGGCGTCCTTCAAACGATCGGGTGCCGAGTACACCGTTAGGCGTATCCGGATGCACGATATCGGTTTCAACCGACACAATATGCGAGGCGTTGCATTGGATAGCCCTGAGCGCCTCGGTGAGTACGCGCAGTGAGGCATGCATGCCATTGGTCTGGCAGGAGCCGAGGCAATACATGCCCGAACCGACCACCTGGCGTTGTATCGTGTCGATATCATCGCGGGTCAGATCTTCCAGACAGCCATAGATACTCGGCAGTTCGTTGGCCTCTGCAACGCCCAGCACCACGTCCGCGAGTTCTTGCATGTTGCGGGCGACAGGGCTGTTTTTGTCCATATCCAGCTTGCTGGTTGCGATAAAGCCAATGTCGAAGCGACCTGTCTGCGGAGGAAGATCTTTGGCAAGATCACCAAAGAAAAAGTGAACCTCACGACCGTCGATCCGCAGGGTGTCATGATCGATAATGTCGATGTGAGACTGGATGCCGGGATGCGCCATCGCCAGACGGGCCACAATGCCATCTATCGGACGCAGCTCAGGATAATGTTTATCTAAAGAAGGAGGATTCGTGACGACGGTTTGAATAGCAAAACCATCCTTCGCCGGATCATTCTGAATCAGCAAATTCGCGCCGATCTCCGCTCCGCAACCCACTAATATGGCTTTTTTCACTTCATCACCTCGCGCTAAATGAATATAGGTAAGTGTGTTAAATGCGGCCTAGTCCCAGGAGAACATTTTCAGCAAATCAGTGACGGACATGGCATCAAGCTTCGATTCCGAAATCAGGGTTTCGGCCAGAATATGGGCGCGGTCACGCAGCGGGCTGTCTGAAAGATTCAGATGGAATTTCGTCAGCAGCGCCCCGAAACACTCTTCACGGCGACGAACATGGCCGAGCGGATATTCAATGGTTTCAGAGATCTCTTCAGTCATGCCATGACACTTCAGATAGAGCGCATTGGGAATGGCGCGCTTATCAGGGTCGTAGTAGCTCTCTGTAAAGGAAGGGCGTTCAGTGCAGGTGATTTTCAATCGCAGTGCATCCAGTTGAGGATCGCTGGCGAGCGGTTCGTGGAAATCTTTAATCGTCAGATTTCCGGTTTGCAGCCCCACGGCAACCATGTACTGGAGACAGTGATCGCGATCGGCGGAGTTATTCAGCGGCCCTGATTTATCAATAATCTGAATCGCCGGTCGGGTTGTTTCTACCCGCACATACTCGATGCTCTCAGACGTAAACCCGGCTGCCAGTATCCGTTCCCGAAGGTTAATGGCCGCTTCTACAGCAGTCTGGGCGTGGTACTCAGCGGGATTGGGAACCTTGAACAAGATGTTCTTAATGACAAAATCTGACAGGTTGCGCGACAGATTGAAGGGTTTGCCCCGCAAAACAGCATCATTGAATCCCCACCGGCTGACCGTCAGCGCGGTGGGATAACCCATTTCACCGGTTTGCGCGAACAGCGCCAGTTGCAGGCCACGCGCCGTGGCGTCTCCGGCGGCCCATGACTTACGGGTACCGGCATTTGGCGCATGCCGGTAGGTTCGGAGAGAGTGACCGTCGATAATAGCGTTGGACAGTGCACTCAGTGCCTGGTCTTTTGACAAGCCGAGGAGTTGAGCTGAGGCGATGGCAGAAGCCACTTTCACCAACACCACATGGTCAATCCCCAGCGCATTAAAACAGTTCGACAGACACAGCACGCCGTGGATCTCATAAGCACGAATCATCGTATTCAGGACGGCTGTCATATCAGCGGGCGGCTGATTACCGTCAGTCAGGCTATGCCAGGTTGCGGCAGCCAGGATGGCCCCCAGATTATCGGACGGGTGCCCCCACTCCTGCGCAAGCCAGGTGTCATTGAACTCCAGCCAGCGGATCATCGAACCGATATGAAAGGCCGCCTCGATCGGTCCCAGTCTGAGTCCGGTACCGACAACCGGGACACCCGCCTGGCTCTTGCTGAACTGAGCGCTGCCCATTAGTTTCAGACAGTCGTGATCGGCAGAGGCGGCAATTGCGCAACCTATCGAATCCAGCAGACAATAACGCGCCAGGCGTAAAGTCTCATTATCAAAGGTTGTCCGCTCATAGGCGTAGTCAACCAGCTCAACCATTACCTCATCAAACTCTGCATGCGCCATATTTCACCCCATAAACAAAAATGAATTGTCGAAATACACGTAATTGAGATCCGGTAATATATATATCCAGATAATAGAAATAGACAACGCGTTGATTTATATGAGAATACTCTCCATCACTCATAAAATCGTAATGGGCATGGCAATAAAAGACCAGCGAATAAAATCGAGGCATTCATCGAAAGTATTGATGCCCTGACAAAATGCCTGTTGAGGAGGACGGAAAGTTCAGGGAAATGAGCATGAGTTACAGAGCGTGAAAATAAGCACAGTCTGTTGTTGAAATTCGTAATTCAGAATTAATGTCTGCCGGAAAGGTAATAATAATGACACGCACCCTGATGTGGCCACGCAGTGCCCGCAGTGGTAGCCCGGAGCGGAGATTTTAAAACATAGTGACAAACTCACTAATACAGAATATAAATAATTGTTGTGACGGTGAACTAATTTTTAGCATGAGGTCTCAAATGAAGCTAAGTGAACTTCTTGCGTTCGTGACAGTCGTGGAGACAGGGAACATAACCCAGGCAGCCGAGCGTCTGAATCGCGTGCAATCGAGTATTTCCCACCGAATCAGGAGCCTGGAGGATAATCTGGATGTCACCCTGTTAGATCGAAAAACCGATGGGTGCTCACTGACTGCGCAAGGCCAGATACTTTATGACTACGCACTTAAAATATTGAATCTTGCGGATGATTGTAAAAACAACATTTCCCACTCCAAAAATAGCCAGCTGAATATACGTATTGGCATAATCGAATGTCTACCCCCCTATATTGTCAGTTCACTGATCGATTTAGGTCATGATTTGGGCTGGAATATCGATATTTCGATTGGGAACACCATAAGCTTGCTTAATGCCTTCGACCAAAACGAATTTGATGCGGTAATAATCGGTGCAGGTTTTTCAAACACGCAACATGCGCGCTCCATATTACTCTCCAGCGAACTGGTTATTATTACAGAGAAAAATTACCCCACCATTAAAGACATCTCCAGTCTGGATGGCGAAGTTTTTTTACTCAGCAGCAAAAAATGTGCAACCACTACCCGCAATTATAATGTTCTTTTTAATGAAGGGCATATCACGCCTAAGCGGGTGGTAGAATGTGGTTCCTATCCCGTACTGTTCTCCAGCATCGCTGCCGGCAAAGGCGTGTCGTTAGTTTTACGTTGTTCTATCAGCGGCGAGGTACAAAATAAGATAAAAATTCATGAACTCAGTGGCCAGTTCAATGACTTCAAAATAGAGCTTGTTTATCGTACAGATTCACCTTATCTGGATAGCACTAAATTCAGAGGCATAATGACCTCACTTTTTCAGGATCCCCGGCTGCACAATATCGGTTATTAGGGCATTCGTAACCAACACGTACACTCCCCATGTTAGTGAAATTCCCTCATCTCAAATACAAATGGGAGAGCATACATCTGCCGTATGCCCTCCCATCCCATAAGCCTGCCCTCCCCCGTTCGTCGTATTCTGACGACAAGATGATCAATACTCCGTTATCCGTTATGAAGGTTTACGCAGAGCCACTAAGGCTTTCGCTCTGCACTTCTCCAGTATTAATTTCATCACGGGCACTTCAAAGTACTTATATAAAAAAGAGGCAAATGAGACGGATAAAACCAACGCGACGGCGATAAGCGCAATTCCCTCCGGTAAGCTAAACTTTCTTCCTGCCGTAAGATTCAAAAAATAAAAGAGCACTAAGAAATGAACCATATAGAAGGAATAGGATATTTCTCCTAACCACACCGATGTTTTACTGTTTAACAGAGTGTTTCGGTATTTTAAATCATCACCCGCAATCGAAACGATTAATAAACACACCGGGATGATGAAAACCACGCTCATACTGAACTGGTAAGGGATATACATGGAACCGATGTAAGTTGCTGCAAGCAGGGTAAACGACGCCGTTTTCGTCAGCACGAGCATTCGTCCGTTCATCAGCAGCCGGGCTGCAAACATACCGGCAAGGAATTCAAATATGCGTGATGGGGGAAAAATATACGAAACCCAAAAGTGTTGCTGCGAGATCGGAAACGCCCCCATCATCTTGTCCGGCTCAACCCAGAGGTAAATATATGTTTGAACCAATAAGGATGCCGCCGTTACTATTATTAATCCGGCTAAATCGAATTTTTCAGGTATTGTCTTCATTACTCTGAAAAGAAAGGGGAAAGAAAGATAAAACATCGCTTCTATACAAAGAGACCAACTGGGTCTGTTACCGACGAAAAAATAGTGAACATCATCAACCCAGGTATTCAATAACAGAAGGTTTGATGACCAAAGTTTATATTGATAGATACTCATGGCACCAATAATGAATGCTATAGCCCAGGTCAGACAATGCGTAGGGTAAATCTTTGCAAAACGTCGCAGGTAAAAATCTCCCACGGTGTCATTATCTCTCGCAGACCACACCATAATGAATCCACTGAGTATGAAGAAATATGAAACGCCGAGCCAGCCCGCTTTACCCACAATAACGGTGAAAATGTGCTGTATGGTTGGATCTGAAAAGGGAGCGAGATCGCTGGGTAGCGATGAATGAAATAAAAAAACTAATAAAGCCGCCCAGAATCTGCTTCCGGTAAGCGATGGAAGTTTGATCTGCGGGGGTAATTTCCCGGTTGTTATTGGCTGACTCCCCGCCATTTCAATGGCGTCAGCATGAATAGCATCAATACTTATTTCTCTGTTTATTGCAGGATTCATGGTGTTCCCCCTGAGGATAGTATTTTATACCGGAAGATTTATTCAGTAGCATAGCGACAATGTTACACAGCAAAAATAAATAGCGGCAAAGCAACTTAAGCAGAGCCTGACCGGTTACCAATAATTAACCGTTGCGTTGCCGGTCAGGAAATAAAGTATTTTCAGAGCAGAACGTTCTGATGAAAGTTTTAACTAGTGGATATCGACGGTCACGTATCCGGATTTACGTTTTTCAATATAACCAAATCCTTGTTCGCCAAAATGCATACCACCGACAAGAACGCTGTCCGAGCTCACGCTTTCAAGTATGCGGGAACGTGTCTCTGCCGCCATTTGAGGATCATAGTCAAAGGCAATGGCAACATCCGGTTTTAGCAGTTGAATATGAGGAAAATGAACAATATCACCCCAAATCAACAGGCTATCTCTGTTACCCTCAATCCGGTAACCTGTATGACCCGGCGTGTGACCTTTCAGCGGGATCGCAAAAACACCAGGAAATACCTCGCCTTTATCGATGAGACGAAGATTTTTCTGATACTTTTTGAATATACTTCGCGCCAGCAGGAAATTGCCTTTTACGCGGTCACTGACGGCAGCGAAATTTTCATCATCTTGCAGATAATTAAATTCATCGCTGTTTATGATCAATTCGGCATTAGCAAATACAGCCTCACCTTCTGCGTTTAACAATCCGCCAATATGATCAGGATGGGCATGTGTGAGTAATACCGCGTCAATATTGCCAGGTTGTATCCCCAGCAGATCCAGATTAGCAACCAGTTTGCCGCCCCAGCCCTTAACGCCTCCTGCCCCGCTATCGATAAGAATATTTTTACCCTTCTGGCGGACTAAAAAAGTATTAATATGCACCGCATTGAGTTCACTGACTTGTGCACTGCGCTGAATTTCCTTGCACTCGTCCTCATCCACATTTGAAAGCATTCCGAAGTCGACATGCAGATATCCATCACTTACCGCAGTAACTGATATATCGCCGAGATCTCTTGTTGGAAAATTAACATTCATAATCCGTTCCTTAGTTCTTTGCATAAATATTACCCGCTTCAAAAGAGAAACAGCGAATTCTCGCTATGACTCCTGTCTTCTCCTTAATTAATAAATCAACCTGATGCATGAATTCATCCAACACCGACAGGGTTCGGAAAACTTCCTGGCGTAGTCTTGCTTCGAAATAGACCGGTGTGCCAAAACCTATCTCTGCGGTGAGGTAGCTGATGTGAATATTATTTTCTTTCGCTTTCAGGATCTCTATGGCGAGACGGGCTAAAGCCGTTGAAAATTCCGCAAAGGCCTCTGCATCTAACCGGTGGCTTGCAGCGGTATAGAGAGTAATACTGGGCATCTTCGACTCCTTCGAATGGATATTTACGCCGCCAGGTTATTTTATACGGCTCTGACAGACACTAATCGCATGCTTTTTATGACATCGGGATTTACCACCGTGCCAATGTCCGAAGCCCCCCGGCGGAGTTGGTCAATTAACTCGATGCCACTCGTTACTTTCCCAAAAGCAGTGTAATTCTGGTCTAAAAAACCTGCCCTCGCGGAGGTGATGAAAAACTGATGACGGGCGCTGTGCGGATGCCGTGATCTGGCCATGCCGACGGTACCGCGTTCAAAAGGCAATCGGTTAAACTCTGCGGCCAGCGCCGGTAATTTCGTGTAATCCAGCCCTGTATCTTTTATCGGGTCACCCGTTTGTGCCATAAAGCCTTCTATGACCCGGTTAAACGGCATGCCATCATAAAATTTGGCCTGTACCAGCGATTTTATGCGTTCAACATGCCCGGGGGCCAAATCGGGAAATAAGCGGATGCTCACGGTTCCACTCTCCAGTTGCATCTCGATAATATCTCTCTGAGCCATTACCCCTTTGAAGGCAGCCGGAAGCATTGCAACACCCGCGCACAAGCCCAGGCTTCCACCAATAAATAACCGACGATTCATAGAATTTACTCCGTTCGCGCATCAGACTTTTCATCGTCTGCCATGCCAGATTTGCTCATTAACAGCGCCCGTACGTCCTTACAGGCGCTGACTGCCTGCGCTGATTGTTAATGCGTATTCTTGTTATCAATGAACGAGATGATTTCATCAGTGAGCGCTTCGGGTTGCTCATAATTCGGTAAATGGGCGGCGCCGGGTAGGGTATGCAATTGGGCATTGCGCTTATCGGCCAGACGTTGCGCGTAGTCCGGAGGCGTAAGTTGATCCTCACTTCCTCTGACCACCACAGCCCTTACCCCCGGAATATTCATATCGGTCAGATCGGTGTCGGCGATGGCATAAGAGCAACCCGCGAAGGCTTCAACCGAAGTGCGGCGCAACATCTGTTTCATACCATCCGCATAGGGCGAGTCGATAAATTTCGGTGTGACCCATTTGCTCAGAATCCCCATTTCGAGATGCTCAACACCGTGGTGAAATACATCTTCAGCCCGGGCGCGCCAGAGCGAAGGCGGAGCGGCATTCACCAGTGCAGTATCAACAATGATCATTCCCTGAACTCGTTTGGGGATCTTGAACCCAATCCATTGCGCTATTGTTCCGCCGATTGAGACCCCGGCAACATAGAACTCGTTAATGTGAAGATGATCCAACGCCGCCACCACATCGTCGGCCAAATCTGACATTGAAAACTGCAGGGAATCGACTGCGCTTAATCCATGCCCACGGATGTCCAGGCGAATAACACGATAACGTTCACTCAGACGCGGCATTTGCAAATCCCAAAGGTGCAAATCCGTCCCCAAAGAATGAAGAAGTACCAATGTCGTTGCATTTTCAGAACCTTGCACATCGACGTGCTGAGTTAATTTAAGTGGCCGGATAAACATTTAATACTCCATATTCTTTTTGCTTCTGTTTCGTCGGCTCTCCGTCACGCATTACCTGATCCGACGTCTCGTCCTGCTTATAGAACCATGAATTCTGCTACGCCATAGTCGCAACGTATTCATAACGACATGCTGATATTATTTTTTCAGTTTCATACAAATAAATTTTTTCGTTATGAGGGTCAGCCTTAAATACGTTGTTAACGCTGTTATTATTAGAACAATTCTTATCGTCGCTCTAATGGATAATTTCGATATCACTATCGAAATTGTAGATACGGGGCAGATCTTAATAGGGGAAAACGTGGCGAAGGAACAGACTGACCGGGGAAATGCTGCGCAGCAGGAATTGCAGGCAATAATTTTTCTGCACGTTGTTCGGTATGCCGCTGATAATAAAAAGCCCGCACAAGAGAACGGGCCTTTTATACATCAGTGTTTGATGAAATTACACATGGGCGATTTTCTTCGCATCCAGCGCTTTATGAATAGCCGCTTCCAGTTCGTTGATTTCAAACTTCGCCACGTAACCGTCTGCGCCCACTTTACGCACGTGATCTTCGTTGGCGCTGCCGGATAATGAAGAGTGAATGATCACCGGAATATTTTTCAGGAATTCATCACGCTTGATATTGAGTGTCAGCGTAAAGCCATCCATTTCCGGCATTTCCAGATCAGTTAAGACAAAGGAGATTTTATCGGAAATAGGCAGCCCCTGAGCTTTGCATTCTTCGGCCATTTTGCGGATTTTATTCCAGGCTTCCAGACCGGTGACATGCATCTGCGCCGGAATCTCCATCATGTTCAGGCCTTTTTCCAGCATCTGACGGGCAACTTTAGAGTCTTCGGCGACAATCGCCACCGTACCCGGCTTGAGTTTAAACGCGCTGGTTTTCTTCTTATCCATGTTGATATTGCTGTTGGGAATAATGTCATGGAGAATTTGTTCGACGTCGAGCACCAGCGCCAGACGGTTACTGGATTTATCGCTGTCCAGACGCGCAATACTGGTGATGTTGCGGCTCTTCACACCGGCTTCGGCGGCCAGCACCTGACTCCATTCAAGACGCACAATGTCGTCTACGGATTCCACTGCAAACGCCTGGGTGCTGCGCGCATATTCGGTGACCAGCAAAATGTTCAGGCCGGTTTTTGGTACGCATCCCACCACGGCAGGCAGGTCGATGACCGGAATAATTTCGCCACGGATGTTCGCCATGCCCATCATCGGCGAGACCATTCCGGCGGCTTTGGTCAGCGTTGGCATCGGCACGATTTCGCGCAATTTAAAAACGTTGATACCAAAAAGTTCAGATTGCTCATCATCCGGAGAGGTCCCCAGACGGAACAGCAAAAGCTCAAACCGGTTTGATGAAGTGAGATTGGTTCTCTCATCAATTTCTTTCTGAAAATTATCCATACTTTCCCCATGCCTGTTGTTATTCGTTTTTGACTATGTTTGCGCTGTACGTCATTCGGAAAATAAGGAATTCCATTCTCTTTTTTCTCAGAGGGACATTCTTTATATCGGCCGCTCAGGAGGAATTCTTTATAGCGGGGAGAAAATTGAAGGGAAAGCACCCGGTATCACGGAAATACCGGGCAAAAAGGGTCAGCCGCCGATTTTTACCAGCGTCCGTCCCTGAATTTTATTGTTCAGGAAATCGGCTGCGACAGCCGGAGCTTGTTCCAGGGTAATTTCCGTCGCGGCCTGCTGATAAAAATCATCCGGCAGTGTATTCAGTAAACGCTCCCAGACGGCAGCACGGCGTTCAGCGGGAACCGAAACCGAATCCACCCCCTGCAAACGGACGTTGCGCAGAATAAACGGCATCACGGTCGTCGGCAGGTTAAAGCCCCCGGCCAGACCGCAGGCCGCCACGCAACCGCCGTAGTTGGTTTGCGCCAGCAGTTTAGCCAGCACTTTGTCGCCGACGGTATCGACCGCACCGGCCCAGACTTGTTTTTCCAGCGGACGGGTCTCTGCAAAATCATCGCGGGAGAGAATTTCGCTGGCACCCAGTTTACGCAGATAATCATGCGTAGATTCACGACCCGTCACCGCAGCCACGGTGTAACCGAGGGTATGCAACAAGGCCACCGCCGTACTACCCACGCCGCCGCTGGCACCCGTCACGACCACGGTGCCGCTTTCGGGTGTCACGCCCGCCTCTTCCAGCGCCATGACGCACAGCATGGCAGTGAAACCGGCGGTGCCGATAATCATGGCATTGCGCGCAGCCAGACCTTCCGGCAGCGCGACCAGCCAGTCACCTTTGACGCAAGCCTGCTCCGCCAGACCGCCCCAGTGCGTTTCGCCGACGCCCCAGCCGGTGAGAATGACGGATTGCCCGACGGAGAAACGCGGGTCGTTGCTGCGGCTGACATGGCCCGCAAAATCAATGCCCGGCACCATCGGAAACTGACGAATGATTTTGCCTTTCCCGGTGATGGCCAGTGCATCTTTGTAATTCAGCCCTGACCAGCTGATATCAACCAGTACGTCGCCTGCCGCCATGTCCGGCAGCGCAATCTCTTTCACTTCGGCCAGCGTGGCCTTGTCTTGTTGTTCCAGAACCAATGCTTTCATTTTTTTCCCTTTATGATTTCAGGAGATTAAAGTTTTTGTCATGAGATATGCGATGACTCACGTAATGATTGCAGGTGCTATTTTTTGAATTTATGGCCGACGAGTTTATGAATGAACAGGTGACTGCAGCGTATGACGGAAATACGCCCAGAACTGATCCAGCGGTTCGGCCGAGCGGTACAGTTTTGCGCGCATCACCGCGCCTTCCCAGCCAGACCAGAAAATCTGCGCCAGTTGCGCAGGCGGCATGTCTGATGCGATATCTCCGGCCTGCCGGGCTTCTTCCAGACAGGTGGCAACACGGCCTTCCCATTCGCCCAAAATCGATTTGAGTTTCTGCGAAAAATCTTCCGGCAACAGCGGGGATTCCTGCAATAAATTGCCGACCAGACAGCCGCGTCTGAAATCAAACTTTGCCATTCCCTCACCGGCATGGGTCACAAACGCACCGATGCGTTGCAGCGGTGACACCTCAGCCCTGAGCAGAAACTTGTCGAGTTTGTGGGCGAAAAATGATCCGTAAGCCGTCAGAACGGCCATGCCGAAATCCTGCTTACTTTTGAAATAGTGATAAAACGATCCTTTCGGCACCGCGATGTTTTTAATCACCGCGTCGATGCCTGCCGACAGGTAGCCCGTTTCGGTGATCACTTCAAGCCCCGAACGGATCAGCGCTTCACGCGTATCATCAAACTCGCGTGCCGTTCTCGGCGGACGCCCGCGGCGCGGTTTGACTGGCACGTCAGGTTCAGTAGAAAGCTCAGCACTCATCATTTAGACCGATCGTTTTTTAATTGCAGAAAGCCTACGCCCAATTTTTTAGGCGGGCAAGTCCGTGAATGTTTTTACAGGGTAAAAAGTCCCGGACCTAAAAAACCTGCAAAGCAAAAAGCCCGCCCGGAGTTACCGGAGCGGGCCTGTGATACAGCATGAGTATGTTGTAACTATTTTTCGTTCACTGTCTCGCGGCGGGTTTCCTGCACGCTGTAACGGTTGGTTTTGAACGGAATATTCAGGCGCTCACGCAACGTCGTTACCTGCGAGGGATGCCAGTAGCCACGGGCTTCCAGCACCGGTAACACCAGCCGGGTAATGTCGTCCAGCGCTTCGGTCAGTACCGGTCCGCTGATGATGAATCCGCTGGCACCGCCCTCTTCCACCCAGCGGATCAACTGGTCGGCGACCTGCTCAGGCGTGCCGAAGAATTCGCCGCGCGGCAGCGTGGTCTGATACGCCACTTCACGCAGCGTCAGGTTTTCCTCCCGCGCCAGCTTCTTGATGCTGTCGGTGGTGGAGCGGAAAGTGTTTTGGCCTAAATCGCCCAGTTCAGGGAACGGGCCGTCCGGCGGATACTGGCTGAAATCATGGTGATCGAAGAATCGCCCGAGATAGGCCAGCGCATCGTCAAGTGACAACAGCGACAGAAGATACTGATATTTGGCCTCGGCTTCCTCTTCGGTTTTGCCGACAATCGGGCTGATGCCAGGGAAAATCCCCACCGGATGGCGGCCATTTTTGCTGACCTGTGCCTGTAATTTTACCGAATATTCCTGTGCTTCTTCCAGCGTCCGGGCGTTAGTGAAAACGGCATCGGCAGATTTACCTGCCAGCGCGATACCGGCATCCGACGCGCCAGCCTGGAAAATCACCGGCTGCCCTTGCGGTGAACGCTGGATATTCAGCGGCCCTTCGACCGAGAAAAACTGTCCCTGATGATTCAGTTTATGCAGCTTCGCCGCGTCGAAGAACACACCACTTTCGCGGTCACGCACAAACGCGCCGTCTTCCCACGAATCCCACAGTCCCTGCACCACGCTGATGTATTCTTCGGCAATCTGATAGCGCAGCGCATGTTCAGGATGGTCTTTGCCGAAGTTTTTCGCCGAACCGGCCAGCGGCGAAGTCACCACGTTCCAGCCCGCCCGTCCCTGACTGATGTTATCTATTGACGCCAGCTGACGTGCGACGGTAAAGGGATCGCTGTAGGAAGTGGAAATAGTGCCTGCCAGCCCGATGCTGTGGGTAGCCGAAGCCAGCGCAGACAGCAACGCGACAGGTTCGAAACGGTTGAGGAAATGCGGCAGTGATTTTTCGTTGATGTGTAATCCGTCGGCCACAAACAGGAAATCAAAACCAGCCGCTTCGGCGCGCAAGGCTAAATCACGGAAATAGGGGAAATTGACACTGGCATCCGCAGGCGCTTTTTCGTGACGCCACGAATTCATGTGGCCGCCGGCACCGTGCAACATCAGACCCAGCTTGATACTTTTTGAATGGCTCATGAAATCTCCTTAAAGCTGGCCAGCCAGCAATTCGATGGACTTCAGCCGCACACCGGCTTCAGTCAGTGGAGTGTGAATAACAAATTCGTTCACGCACAGGCGGCGCTGAATATCGCGCAGTTGCTCGTGGATATCGCCCGGCGTGCCGTGCAGCACGCTGATTTGCTGCTGTTCGATCTGGTATTGCGTCGCACCTGACTGCCGCACAAAGGCTTCAGCCTGTTCGCGGGAACCCACCGTAACGTGCCGGTCGCCCAGCGTGACGCGAAAATTATGCTGGCCGGTCACCAGTTCAGCGGCCTGCTCGCGGGTTTGTGCCGCCAGGGCCGCCAGACTGACCAGCGCCTGCCCTTGTCCGGCGGAATATTCGTGGAAGGCCAGCACCGATTCGGTCATCACTTGCGCTGAAGCATTGATAAAACCGGCGAAGACAAAGTTCCAGCCCAGTGACGCGGCCAGACGCGCGCTTTCTTTGCTGGCACCGAGTAAAAATCGCTGCGGTGCCACCGGCGGACGCGGCAACGCACGGGCTTCTGTGCCCGCCAGATGGTCATCCAGATGCGTGAGATAATGTGTCAGTTGCTGTAACTGCGCCGGGAAACCAGGCGATGATTCGGCCGGTGCGTGGGCACGCAGCGCTTTGGTTGACAGGGGTAAACCACCGGGCGCTTTGCCGATGCCGATATCCACGCGATCCGGCGCCAGTGATGACAACAGATGGAAATTCTCTGCCACTTTAAACGGGCTGTAATGTTGCAGCATCACACCGCCGGAGCCGATCCGCAGCCGGGAAGTGCGCGCCAGCAGCCAGGCGATCAACACTTCCGGCGAGCTACCGGCCAGCTTTTCAGTATCGTGATGTTCTGACACCCATAAACGGTGATAGCCCAGTTTTTCTGCTGCCAGCGCAAAAGTCAGCGTGGCGTCTAGCGCCTGCGCAGCGGTCTGCCCGTCATTGATCGGGCTTTGATCTAATAAACTCAGTCGGTAATTCACCTGCGCATCCCTTTTTATCCGTTGTGATAAAAAGAGTTCCACGAAATAAGTTCAAAGCTAAATAATAAAAACACGTTTCTATAGTCAGTATTTTGCTATGCAGGCCACTGTGCAAAACGACTATAAATTATAGCGACTGAGTATTTAGTGATTGGCTTCTGTCTGACTAGCATGAAATGAAGCGCTACATTTGGGTAACAATCATTTTCAGACAATAAGGTTATTTCGCCATGAGCATTTCACTTGCCGAAGAAACGAATAGCATTGCCCCCCGACATGAGACAGGACTGGAAGAACAACTCATCGCTTATCGCCGTGAATTACATCAGCATCCTGAATTATCCAATCAGGAATTTGTGACCACGCAAAAGATTACCCAATGGCTGAATGCTGCCGGGATCCGCATTTTATCGCTCGGGCTGAAAACCGGCGTGGTGGCTGAAATTGGCCCGGAACACGGCCCGGTTGTTGCCCTGCGCGGTGACATCGATGCCCTGCCGATTGAAGAAGCCTCCGGTGTGCCGTTCAGTTCGCAACAACCCGGCGTGATGCACGCCTGCGGCCACGATTTTCATACCTCTGTTATTCTCGGCGCGGCCCATCTGCTTAAAGCAAGGGAAGACCAGCTACCGGGCCGCGTACGGTTGTTTTTCCAGCCTGCTGAAGAACGGTTTGGCGGTGCGTCGCAACTGATTAAAGCCGGTGCACTGGAAAACGTTGATGCGATTTTCGGCCTGCATAATGCGCCAGAACTGCCGGTCGGCACCTTTGAGACAAAAGGCGGCGCATTTTATGCCAATGTGGACCGCTTCCAGATAACCGTGACCGGCAAAGGCGCGCACGCCGCACATCCGGAAGAAGGTACCGACAGCATTGTCACCGCCAGCCACATTGTGACCGCGCTGCAAACGGTAGTCAGCCGCAACGTCAGCGCTCAGGAGGCGGCGGTAGTCAGCGTCACCCGTATTGAAGGCGGCAACACCTGGAACGTATTACCCCAAACCGTGGAACTGGAAGGCACGGTGCGCACCTACAGCAACGGGATCCGCGAGCAAATCCCTCAGCGGATCCGCAAGGTGATTACCGGGGTGGCAGATGCGCTGGGGGCGAAGGCCGAACTGCACTGGTTTGGCGGGCCGCCAGCGGTGGTGAATACACCGCGCTGGGCAGACTTTGCCTTACAGGCCGCTGCGGAATTTGGCTATAACGCGCAAGTGGCGCAGGCACAAATGGGTGGAGAGGATTTTGCATTTTATCTGCATCATGTGCCGGGTGCGTTTGTCAGCATCGGCTCTGCCAGCGATTTCGGCTTGCATCATCCGCAATTTAATCCTGATGAGTCGGCTATTTACCCGGCGGCGAATTATTTCCAGCAACTGGCAGAAAAAGCGCTGAGTGAATTAACCGGAAAATAACCTTTTCATACCTGACTTTATTTCCTCACGCCCGGATATTCCGGGCATTTTTCGTGCAAAATTTCCGGCGCAATGTATTTCCACTTTCTCTCTTTGATTATTTAATTTTGTTGTTTTACATCCCTGTAACACTCGGGAATAGTGAAAGCGTCACCTCACGGTCATCACCCCTTAAAATAAGAATGCAGGGTAAAAATAATAATGATGAAACATAGCGTAACCATCACAGCCACCGCCATCGCGGCAATATTAAGTTTTTCATCAGCGGCATACGCCGCGCCAGGTATTGATCTGATTGCCAATGAAACGCCGGTGAATACACCGAAAAGCCCGGAAGCCGTGGCAAAAATCCCGGCCAACTTTAAGTTTGTCGAACCGGGTACGCTGACCGTGGCGCTGGCTGTGCTCGGCAGCGCCCCACCCTTCGGGCTGTACGCCCGTGACAATAAAACCGTGATCGGCAGCGAGGCGGATATCGCCCGTCTGGTCGCCGACGGTTTAGGCCTGAAACTCAAAGTGGTTCCGGCTTCGTGGGAAGACTGGCCGCTGGGCGTGACGTCGGGGAAATACGATGCGGCCATCTACAACATTACCGTCACCAAAGACCGCAAAACCAAGTTTGATTTCGCCACCTATCGTCAGGACACGCTGGGCTTTTACGTGAAAAGCGACAGCAAAATCACATCCATTACTTCTGCACCGGATATCGCCGGTAAACGCATTATTGTCGGCTCCGGCACCAATCAGGAAGCCGTGTTGCTGGCGTGGGACAAAGAGAATCAGGCCAAAGGATTACCGGCGCTGAAACCGCAATATGTCACCGATGACGCTGCCGCGACGCTGGCTATCCAGTCCGGTCGCGCCGATGCCACGTTCGGCCCGAACGTCACCGGCGCGTATAAAGCGTTGCTGACCGGCAAAACCAAACTGGTCGGCACGGTGCCGGGCGGCTGGCCGAAAACCGCCAATATCGCTGTGACGCTGAAAAAAGGGAATGGCCTGGTGGATGCCGTGCAGGCGTCGCTGAACAGCGCCATTGCCAGCGGGGCTTATATCAAAGTGCTGGACCGCTGGGGCGAAAGCGTCGAGAAAATCGATCACTCTGAAATTAACCCGCCGGGGCTGGGCGACTGATCAGGAGCAGAAACGATGAGCGAAGATATTTTCATTCAGACCGTGCCGGAAGACCCGCTGATTGCGCCGGTCATCGAAGGATTATTCGGTGAATACCGCGACCGTTACGGCGATTTCTTCTCGAGCCAGCCGCCGGAAGATGACAGCGTGTTTTCCGCGCCCGATGGCACCTTCATTGTTCTGCTGAGAAACGGCGCGCCCATTGCAATGGGCGCGTACAAACGCTACGACGAGCAGACTGCCGAACTCAAACGCATCTGGACTCACCGCGCGCTGCGCCGTCAGGGACTGGCACAAAAAATCCTGCATGAACTGGAACGTCGCGCAGCCGCGTACGGTTACCGGCGGGTATTTCTCACCACCGGATTCCGCCAGCCCGAAGCGGTCGGATTATATTTGTCCCACGGTTATCAGCCGCAATTCGACACCCGCCTCGATCCGGAGGTCTATTCCCGGCCACCGTATGACGGGCGCCTGCCGTTTACCAAAACGCTGAAAGCGGACGTGCCGGTCACGTCATCTGCAACGTAACAGAAAGAGAAAATGATGAGCGAAAATGCCCCTTCATCTGTGAATCATCCGCCGCTGAAAGTGGTGCCAGCGCGCTATCCGTGGCGTCTTGCCGGTGCGGTTTTTTCGGCGTTTATTCTGCTGGGCATCATCCAGTCGATTGCCACGAATTCCCGCTGGGAATGGGGCGTATTTCGTCAGTGGTTTTTTGATCCGGTGATCCTGTCCGGGCTTGGCAAAACCCTGTTGCTCACGCTGCTGGGCACCCTTTTTGGGGTGATTTTCGGCACGGCACTGGCCCTCGCCCGCCTGTCGAAATCCTATTTACTGAACGCACTGGCCTGGGGGTATATCTGGCTGTTCCGTTCCCTGCCGTTGTTGCTGGTGCTGATCATTCTCTACAACTTTTCCTATCTCTACGACAACCTTTCGCTCGGCATTCCGTTCACCACGATTTCCTTTTTCAGTACCCCGACGGTGGATTTGCTGGATCAGTTTTCCGTTGCCGTGCTCGGTCTGTCGCTGGTGCAGTCGGCCTATACCGCCGAGATCATTCGCGGCGGTATTTTAGGGGTAGAACACGGCCAGCATGAAGCTGCGGCCGCGCTGGGATTACCGGCCTACCGCCGGACCTTCCGCATCATTTTGCCGCAGGCGTTACGTTCAATTCTGCCGACCGGTTTTAACGAAGTGATCAGCCTGGCGAAAGGCACATCGATTGTTTACGTCCTGTCGATGCCGGAACTGTTTTACACCGTGCAGGTGATTTACAACCGCACACAGCAGGTGATCCCGCTGCTGATGGTCGCCACCATCTGGTATCTGCTGATCACCACCGTGCTGTCGGTTTTGCAGTATTACGTCGAACGCTATTTCTCCCGCGGCACCGTGCGTCAGGTCGCGCCGACACCCTTGCAGCGCCTGCGTCAGTGGCGCGTCGCCCGTTCTTAATAAAGGGAAAGCACTATGTCAGAAGCCTTTGATTTATTCGTTAACCGCCCGCAGGAAGCGCCTGTTGAGCAGCTGTTTCCACGCAAACCTCAGGCTGCTACCGTCGGGCGCATCGAAATCAATAATTTGAGCAAATACTACGGCGCGCACAAAGCGCTGGATAACGTGAGTCTGTGCATCGAACCGGGCACCGTGACCGTGATCCTCGGCCCGTCCGGCTCGGGGAAATCGACCCTGCTGCGCACGATTAACCATCTTGAGCGCGTCGACGAAGGTTTTATTCAGATTGACGGCGATTACATCGGCTACCGCCGCAAAGGCGATACGCTGTATGAACTGAAAGAGCGCGCCATCCTCAAACAACGCACACATGTCGGTTACGTTTTTCAGAATTTCAATTTATTCCCGCACATGACGGTGCTGGATAACATCATCGAAGCGCCGGTGGTTCACGGTCTGCTGAGCCGCAAAAACGCCATCGCCCGTGCCTATGAACTGCTCGACACGGTCGGTCTGCGCGAAAAAGCGCACGCATGGCCGCGTCATTTGTCCGGCGGACAGCAGCAGCGCATCGCCATCGCCCGTGCGCTGGCGCTGAATCCTAAAGTCATGCTGTTTGATGAACCGACGTCCGCCCTCGATCCCGAACTGGTTGGCGAAGTGCTGGATGTGATTAAGAAGCTGGCGCAGTCGGGCGTCACGCTGGTGGTCGTCACCCATGAAATCGGCTTCGCGCGCCAGGTGGCGGATCAGGTGGTGTTTATGGTGGATGGTCGCGTGGTTGAAAGCGGCGCTGCCGCACAGGTGCTGGAACGGCCGGTTCATGCCAGAACCCAGGCTTTTCTGGAGAAGGTGCTTTAAGACTGGCAAATTTAGTATTTCTTAAGACCGGGAATATTTCGGTTTCTTACGTGCAGTGCTCATTTGACGCACTGCGCCGAAACCGCCCGGGAGGGAGAAGTGCTTTCTCCCTCCCGGATCTCCCTTCGCTTTTTCAACCAGCGCTCCGCTCGCTGGCTATGTTTCAGGTATCACCGCGACAGGCTGGAACCTCTCATTCAGCAAGCTTTCTGAATCGCCCGCAACCCACAATCCGTATTTTCCCCGTTTACCAAACGCCATTTTGGAATACACTTCATTCCTAAATTTCATACTCCGTTTTGTGGCGCAGATCACATCTTAATTGTATGATGAATACATTATTCAACTGGGTGATACACCATGAGCACCGCAATCTCTCTGGTATTCCAATATGTTCGGGCGTTTATTCTGATTTATCTCTGTTTATTCGCCGGGAATGCGATTTCATCTCTTTTACCGCTCACCATTCCTGGCAGCATCATCGGCATGCTGATCCTGTTTGGTTTGCTTTCAACCCAAATTCTGCCGTTCAAATGGGTCAAACCGGGCTGTAATGTTCTGATTCGCTATATGGCGTTACTGTTCGTCCCTATCGGCGTCGGGGTCATGAATTATTACGAGCAACTGCGCACGCAGTTCGGGCCGCTGGTGGTGTCGTGTCTGGTCAGTACTCTGATTGTATTGCTGGTTGTCGCCTACTGTTCCCACTATATCCATGGCGAACGCGGTGCGGTGACGGATAAAGCGGAGGATAAAAATGATTGATATATTGTGGTCGCTGCCGCTGACGCTGGTGGTGTTTTTCGCCACCCGTAAGCTCGCTATTAAACTTAAAATGCCGCTGCTCAACCCGCTGCTGATGTCGATGGTGGTGATCATTCCGCTGTTGCTGGTCACCCATATCCCTTACGCACGCTATTTCGCGGGCAGCAAGATCCTCAATGATCTGCTGCAACCCGCCGTCGTGGCGCTGGCGTTTCCCTTGTACGAACAACTGCATCAGATCCGCGCCCGCTGGAAATCCATCATCAGTATCTGCTTTATCGGCAGCGTGGTGGCGATGGTGAGCGGCACCGCGATTGCATTATGGATGGGAGCAACGCCGCAAATTGCCGCATCGGTATTACCGAAATCCGTCACCACGCCGATTGCCATGGCCACCGCGCAGTCGATCAATGGTATTCCGGCCATCAGCGCCGTGTGCGTGATTTTCGTCGGCATCCTCGGCGCGGTCTTTGGTCATACGATTTTGAATGTTCTGAAGATCACCACCAAAGCCTCACGCGGGCTGGCGATGGGTACCGCATCACACGCACTGGGTACCGCCCGCTGTGCAGAAATGGATTATCAGGAAGGCGCATTCAGTTCACTGGCGCTGGTGATCTGCGGCATCATCACCTCCCTGCTCGCCCCGTTCCTGTTCCCCGTCCTTCTCGCCCTCTTCGGTCATTAACCTATAACGAGCACAGATTCCTCTAACGGGTTCGGATTGTATCAAGGCGGCAACTGAGCGAATCCCCGGGAGCTTACAATAAGTAAGTGACTGGGGTGAACGAAGGCAGCCAACGCAGAGACAATTTGAAGCAGGACGAGGAAAAAGTGTATGTCACTTAAACCTTAGAAAAAGTGACATACAAAGCTGAAAGTACCCGGTTTAAGTACAGTCAGAAAAGAATCTGCCGGTCTGCCGTAAAAGCAGACAGGCAGCGATAACGAAGAGATGGAGCCTGGCGCGTAAGCTTACGCGCCGGAGAGTATTACGAATTCATCTGGAACAGTGACATACCCTGCATGGCGCTGTAGGTCTTATAGGATGCCTGAAGCGCAACCTGCTGCAAGGTGTAGGTCGAAATTGCTGAGGTCCATTCGGTATCGACCAGATTACTGAGCTTGGTCGAGTTCGATACATCACGGTTGTCGCCCAGTGTATCGAGATTATCCAGTTCGGACATCTGCGTACCCAACTCTGAACGCACGGAAAGCACGTTGTTGAGTGAGTTACTCAGGCCACGGTTAGCTTTATCGATGGCATCGGTGTATTGCGTATCCGTGGTGTTATCCGCCGATGGCGTTCTCAGCGCAGTCAGCGCACCGTCGATGGTTTTGAATAAATCTGATTCGCTCGGAGAACCGTCCGGTTCGGCTTTCGCATCACCGGTTAAGGCATTAAAAATCTGGTTACCGGTATGGTTGATGGTCATGGTACGACTGGTATCAACCTGCTGAGTAATAGACGTCGTGCCCCCGGAATAGGTTACCGCACCCGTAGTAGCGTCCTGCGTATAAGGCGGAGTATCACTTTTGTAACCGGCGAAGATGAAGCGGCCGTTACCGTCGGTGCTGTTCGCCAGGTTCACCAGTTGCGATTTCAGGCTGTCCAGTTTGGTCGCCAGAGAAGAACGGTCGTCATCGCTTAAAGAACCGTCACCGGCCTGAACGATCAACGTCTGTGCATCCTGAATGGTCGAGGTCACGCTGCTTAAAATCGACTCTTCCTGACTCATACTCTGGTTAGCAAAGGTACGGGCCACGGAAAACTGGCTGTTCTCCGATTGCGCCTGCCGTACCAGCACCGCCTGCGACGCCGCCAGCGGGTCATCCGAAGGCTTGCTCACTTTGCTGCCGGTCGACAACTGTAAACCGGTCGCCTGGAAACGGTTCTGACCATCCAGTACCGCATTCATGTTTTGGTTGTAAATCATATTGGTACTAAGACGCATGGCATCAGTTCCTTATCAGTTCTGGGATCAGCGAATGTTGATGATCGCGTCGAATATCGTCGAAGCCGTCTGCACGACCTGCGCGTTCGCCAGATAATATTGCTGGTAACGTTGCAGATCGCCGTATTCTTCATCGAGGTTAACCCCGGAGATAGACTGCTGTTGAGCGGTGAGCTGCGTGACGATATTCGCCTGTGAGGTGCTGGTGGTGGTCAGCGTGGAAACCTGGTTACCCACGTTACTTACCATGCTGGCGTATGCGCCCGACAGGGTGGATTTACCTTCCACCAGTTTCGCGGTTTGCAGATTCAGCAGTTTCTGCGCGTTGGTGTTGTCACTCACGCCGCTGTCTGCCGCACCCGCTGCGGCGATCAATGAAGAATCACTGATAGCCAGATTCATGCTGCCCGCAACATTGCTGACCGTTTTGATGGTGATGCTGTCATTGGTATTCGGCGTGCCGGTGACGGAAACCGACAAGCCATCGAAATTCATCGTCGGATCACCGTTGCTGTCGGTGCCCGCCGTCGGGGTGATTTTTGCCCCGTCGGAAACGCGGGTTACATCCCAGCTGGTGCCGTTGTAAGCCATGGTGTAATCGCTGGCTTTCACCGCTGCCGTGTCGGTATATGCCACGCTCAGTTGGGCGCTGCCGGTATTTTTGGTGTTGCTGACCGTGGTCGCGCCGGTGAAGGAGAAGAAGTCCGTCCCCGCGTCACCGTTGAGGTCAAAACCGGCTTTGTTGGTGGTGTTGAAGCTGTCAGACAGCGCCAGCGCCAGTTGCCCGAGCTGGTTAATGGCCGGTTCCAGGTTGTCTTTACGGAAAGTCAGCGTGCCGCCGAGCGAACCGGTGGTCAGACGGCTTTCCTGAATTTCTGAAACCGAACCGTCCGGTTGGGTCATGCCGACCGTCAGTTTGGAAGGATCGGCACTGGACGGCATCGCAACCACCGTTTTGGCGTTGCCGCCGCTCACCAGCGGCGTGCCGTTGGCGAATGAAATATTATAAGTATCGCCGTCCTGCTGGGTCACGACCACACCGGTGACGTTGTTCAGCTGACTGACCAGTTGGTCACGCTGATCGAGCAAGGCGTTAGGTTCCTGTCCGGTGCTGCCACGCGTCGCGGTGATCTGACTGTTTAGTTTGGCAATCTGCGACGCATAGGTGTTGATCTGGTCAACATTCTGCGTGACTTGCTGGTTAACGGCGGTATTCATGTCGTTCAGGTATTTGGCTGAACTGTTGAACTGCGCGGTTAAACCCTGTGCCTCACCCAGCACTGCCTGACGAGCCGCACTGTCGCTGGCATTGCTGGTCAGCGTTTGCAGGCCTTTAAAGAAGGTCGACATGGTGGCATCGATACCTGTGGAACTGTCGCCGAGCAGGTCATCGATAGAGCTGGCCTGATCAAGCTGCGTTGACAGCGCGCTGCCGGTTGCGCTGGCACCCAGAAGCTGCTTCACCACGAAAGAGTTGTACTCACGATTCACACCGGTCACCGTCACACCGTTGCCGATATAACCGGCAGGAGTAGAGATGCCATTACTTTGCGTAATAATGGCGGTCTGGCGGTTATAACCGGCCACACTCACGTTAGCGATGTTGTTCCCGGTGGTACTGAGCGCCGCCTGCGCTGCGTTCAGTCCGCTCATTGCGGTATTAATTAAGCTACTGGACATGAGTGACCTTTTGGCTGCCGGTGACTTTTTACCACCGTGTAATTAAGGAAGCTGAGCCGGGGGTTTCCCCTTTTCCCATTCTGATCGTGTTATCGGCCTGCACCGCTAAAACTTGAGAAAAAAAACGAGGATTTGCGGGTCTAGAAGATATCTTTTAAATCATGGCTATAGGCTTTCACCGCCTGCTCGCCCGCGCCTTTGATTTTCTGGATCACACTCACCAGTTTGTCGGCATAATTCGGGTCGGTCGCGTAACCTGCTCGTTGCAAGGCATGCGCGGCTTGTTCAGGAGTACTGGCCGAGGCAACCTGCGCATAACGCGGGTTGTTGGTGAGCAATTTGATGTAGTCGCTGATGGCTTCCACATAGGAGCCGTACACGCGGAAACTGGCCTGCACTTTTTTCGCCACGCCGCTGGTATATTCCGTGGTGGTGATTTGGGTGGTCGGACCGTCCCAGCTGCTGCCCGCTTTGATACCGAACAGGTTGAAGCTGCGTTTGCCGTCGGCAGTCGGGATCTCGCGCTGCCCCCAGCCAGATTCCAGCGCGGCCTGCGCCATGATCAGCTGATGCGAAATCCCGCTGTCTTTACTGGCGACCTGTGCCGGAATGGTGAGGCTGGAAACGAACTGTCCGCTGTCGGCTGGCAACGGTGCGCCGCCGGTGGTGCGGTCCGGCGCAGTCGGAATGACTTTGCGCAGATACTGTTCCATTGCCTGCAACGGCATGGTTTTCAGCACTTCGCCGTCCAGCGCCATCGGCACCGTTCCCGCCAGTTCTGACGGTTGCTTGCTGCCACCGGTCAGTTGTTCGACCATCATGTCGGCCATGCCCAGCCCTTTGTCGGACATGTCCTGAGCAATTTGCTGATCGTACATCGATGTATAAAGTTTGGTGGATTCGTTATCCAGAATCCCCCCTTGCGGCAGTGCCTGACGCATGCTTTTCAGCATCATCTGCACGAACACCCCTTCAAACTGCTTCGCGACTTCTTTGATGTGCGCCTGAGGATCCTGCGCCACATCCCGCTTCAGTTTGTTAAGGGATTGCGTGTCATACGCCGCCCCTGACATCGACATCAGATCGCTCATCAGATAATTTCCAAATCAGCACGCAGGCATCCGGCTGTTTTCATCGCCTGCAGAATGGACATCAGATCGATAGGCGTCGCGCCTAACGCGTTCAGGGTACGGACAACGTTGTTCAGGCTGGCACTGGAACGCACCTGCTGAATCGACCCGCCGGACTGGCGTACGGAAATATTGGTGTTCGGCGTCACTACCGTCTGACCGCCGCCAAATGGCGTATTCGGCTGGCTGACATCGTTCTGGCGATCGACCACCACAGACAGATTGCCCTGTGCAACCGCACAGTTATCCAGGGTCACATCGCGGTTCATGACCACCGAACCGGTACGGGAGTTGATGATGACTTTCGCATCCATCGGCCCGACGTTCACTTCGATATTTTGGATCTGCGCCAGAATGCGCACCTGAGAGGTGTTGCCACGCGGCACCACCACCTGAATATTGCGGGAATCCAGTGCTGACGCCACCCCCATTCCCTGACGGTTGATGGCGTCACTGACCTGCTGCGCCAGGTTGAAATCTTCGTCGTTAAGTTGCAGGCTGATCACGCCTTCGGTGCCGAACGTACTCGGCAATTCGCGTTCAATGGTTGCCCCGCCGGTAATACGCCCACCTGAAACCTGGTTAACTGTCACGCTGCTGCCACCGGAGGAAGCGCCTGCACCGCCGACCAGCACGTTACCCTGCGCCAGTGCGTAAACCTGATTATCCACCCCTTTCATCGGGGTCATCAGCAAGGTGCCGCCGCGAATACTTTTGGCATTACCCATGGATGAAACCACCACATCGATGGCCTGACCGGCACGCGAAAACGGCGGCATTTTGGCGGTGACCATCACCGCCGCCACGTTTTTCAACTGCATGTTGGTGCCTGCCGGTACCGTGATACCGAGCTGGGACAACATGTTAGTCAGCGTCTGGGTGGTAAAAGGTGTTTGTGTGGTCTGGTCACCGGTACCGTCAAGGCCCACCACCAGACCGTAGCCGATCAGGGCGTTATCACGCACCCCCTGTACCGTCGTCAGATCACGAATACGGTCGGCGGATGCGGGCAGTACCACCAGGGCGGACATCGCCAGACAGAGAATACCGGAAAGGAGTTTTCGCATGATTGCCTCGTTATAACGGCGATAAGTTTAAGAAGAACCGCTGCAACCAGCCCATGTTCTGCGCTTCATTGATGTAGCCATTCCCGACGTACTCGATGCGTGCATCTGCCACCTGCGTGGAGATAACGGCGTTCGAACCGCTGATGGTGCGCGGGTTGACCACACCGGAGAACCGGATAAATTCAGTTCCCTGATTAATTTCGATTTGTTTCTCTCCGACAACTTTCAGGTTGCCGTTTGCCAGCACTTCCCCAACCGTCACGGTCAGGGTGCCGCTGAAGGTGTTATTGGCCGCTGCGCCGCCTTTACCGGCAAAGGTGTTGGCACCGGTCATATCGAGGTCGGCACGGGCATTACCGAACAGACCTTCCAGATAACGTGGCGCTGTCGCTGCGCCAAAGCTGGTCGCGCCGTTGCGGCTGGCGTTCGCTGAGGAGCTTTTGCTTGCACTGACATTTTCCTGCAAGACAATGGTCAGCGTGTCGCCGACATTGCGTGGACGGCGGTCTTCAAACAGAGGCTGATAACCGTAGTTCATCGGCTGAACTGACTGGAAAATCGAACCGTTAGGAACCGGCGGTGCCGCAGGCGCAGGGGTCGCTGTGGTTGCTCCGGGTACCAGCGGGGTATGCGGCATATACGCGCAGCCATTCGCCAGTAACGTGATTAACAGCGGCAGCACCAGCTTGCCTGGTCGGTCTTTAGAAGAAGTCATTACCGACGTGTTTTTTTTGGTCACCACAGTTATCGCCTTTAAAAAATCGACCTGGTAGGGATCTGAACCGGTTCAGGACAGAAGCGTTTCCGCCCCTGCCCTCTTGTTTTCAATCAACCGCCAAACATTACAGCTGGGAAAGTTTCTGTAGCATTTCGTCCGAGGTGGACACGGCTTTACTGTTAATTTCGTAAGCACGCTGGGTCTGGATCATGTTGACCAGTTCTTCCGCCACGTTGACGTTAGAGGTTTCCACATAACCCTGATACAGCAGACCCGCGCCGTTCAGACCGGGGGTGCTTTCGGTTGGTGCGCCGGAGCTTTGGGTTTCCTGGTACAGGTTTTCACCGAGTGATTCCAGGCCGCTGTTGTTGATGAAGGTGCTCAGCGTCAGTTGCCCCACCTGCTGTGCCGCCGTCTGACCTTGCGTGGTCACACTCACGATACCGTCACGCCCGACCGTCATGCTCAGCGCATTCGCCGGAACGGTGATCGCAGGAATAACCTGATAACCACTGGAGGTCACCAGCTGACCGTTCTGATCAACCTGGAAAGACCCGTCACGGGTATAGGCCGTCGTGCCGTCCGGCAACTGAACCTGGAAGAAACCTTCCCCTTTGACGGCAATGTCTTTGCTGTTGCTGGTCTGCGACAGGTTGCCCTGCGAGAACAAACGCTCAGTAGAAACAGGACGCACACCGGTACCAATCTGTAAACCGGATGGCAGGTTGGTTTGCTCAGAAGACTGCGCACCAGGCTGACGGACTGTCTGGTAAAGCAGGTCTTCAAATACCGCACGCTGGCGTTTAAAACCGTTGGTGCTGACGTTCGCCAGGTTGTTGGCGATTACATCCATATTGGTCTGCTGGGCATCCAGACCGGTTTTCGCAATATACAGCGATGGGATCATGTCATTACTCCTCTGCCATCATCAGCTCATTGACAGCAGATTGTTGGCACTCTGTTCATTTTCATCGACGCTGTGGATGACTTTCATCTGCATCTCAAAGCGGCGGGCGTTGGCGATCATGTCAACCATGGTTGAAACCGGATCCGCGTTACTGCCCTCAAGCGTTCCGGGCATAACGTGAATAGTCGGGTCAGGCTGTAAAGCCGCACCCCGTGCCTGAACGGTCGCCGGCGTTGGCCGGAACATACCATCATCGCCACGGGTGACTTCATTGTTGGCCGCTTTCACCAGCTTGAGCTTACCGAGCTGGCCCATGGTGTTGGGGTCAGCACCGGCTTCAAGCACGGCAATGGTCCCGTCCGCAGAAACCGTGAGCTGAGAATTCGGCGGAACTTCAATCGGGCCGTTATCCCCCATCACCGGATGACCCTGAACGGTCAGCTGGTTAGTCGGTGACACTTGCATGTCACCGTTACGGGTATAGGCTTCAGAGCCATCAGGCATCTGCACCGCAAGGAAACCGTCCTGCTGTAAAGCCACATCCAGCGGACGGCCGGTGTAGTTCAGCTTGCCCTGCGTCATATCTGCGCCCGGCGTGGATGCCGTGACCAGCGTGCGGGTTTGCAGGCTTTCACCGTCTACCGGCACTGCGCGCATCGCTAAAAGCTGCGAGCGGAAGCCCGGTGTATTGGCGTTAGCCAGGTTACTCGACGTCACCGACTGCTGAACCAGCGTCTGGCTGGCTGCGCCGCCTGCGGTGTAGATAGCGTGATCCATAATGCTGCCCTGTTCTCAGGTGATAAAACGCGTATTAACGCAGGTTAACCAGCGTGTTCAGGATGGAGTCCTGAGTTTTGATGGTCTGCGCATTCGACTGGTAGTTACGCTGAGCAACAATCATGTTGACCAGTTCCGCACTCAGATCGACGTTGGAAGATTCCAGCGCGCCGCTGGTCATTGACGCTAAACCGCCCTGACCCGCGATACCGGTTACAGCCTGGCCGGAAGACGCGGTAGCCGTCCACACGTTGTCGCCTTCAGATTTCAAACCTTCCGGGTTGGAGAAGTTACTCAGCACAATCTGGCCCAGTAACTGGGTTTTGTTGTTGGAGTAAGTGCCGGAGATTGTGCCGTCGTCATTGATGGTGTAACCGGTCATCTGACCCGCTGCATAACCATCCTGAGTCTGGGAACCGATGCTGTCGCTGCCGGTGCTCTGCTGGATACTGCCGGTGAAATCCAGGGAAACGGTTTGTGGCGTCACCGTCCCGTTAGTCGCGGTGTTCATTGGCAACGTCAGTGCCAGACCGGCATTGGCGACGCCTGCGGCGTTAGTGGTACTCACCAGCGCACCACTGGTATCAAATTGCATTGCACCAATTTTGCCAGCTGTTGAACCTGTGACGCTGCCGTCTTGCGCGTAAACATCCCAGTTGTTCGCAGAGGTTTTCACGAAGTAGACGTTGTTATCGTGAGCATTACCCTGTGAGTCATAGGTGGTGATGCTGTTGACGTAGTTGTAGCTGGTGTCATCGCTGCTGCTGAACGTTTTGGCGGCCGGGATCGCCGTATCCGTTGAGTTCAGGTTGGCCACCATCGTACCCACCGTGGTGGCTTTCGCGCTCATCAGAGTGGTCGGGATGTTCAGGGCAACCGGCTGTGCGCCTGCGGCGATAGTCGGGGGGGTGCCGGTGGCCGGAAAACCGGTGACACTCAGACCCTGCATGTTCACCAGATTACGGTTGGCATCCAGTGAGAACTGACCATTGCGGGAGTAATAAACCGCGCCACTGGTGTCCGTCAGACGGAAGAAACCGTTGCCGCTCAGGGCCACATCCAGACCGCGGGAGGTGTTGGTGGTCGTACCGTCATTGAAGTTCTGAGTGACAGCGGCGACTTTAACGCCCATACCGGTTTGGGAACCGGCAAACATATCGGCAAAAGAGGCGGTGGCTGTTTTAAAACCGACGGTCGCGGAGTTGGCAATGTTGTTACCAATCACATCGAGGTTAGTCGATGCCGCGCTCAGGCCGCTGACTGCTTGGGAAAAGCTCATGTTAGCTCCATTGTACTGTGTGTAGTGTTTTTAGCTCCTGCCCCGGCGAAGGGGAGGGAGCGGTCTGAGTGACTCACTTACAAAATCTGGCGTACAGAATCGACTTTCGCGGTTCCGCGTACGCCCAGATCCAACGCGGTATTCCCGGCTGAATCTGTCGTTACACCATTGACCAGCGCATAGTTCAGCGGTGTCGCCACCATTTGCTGACCATTGTTCAGGGCATTGATGCTGAAGGTGTAGCTGCCATCCGGTGCTTTGGTGCCATCGTCCTGTGTACCGTCCCAGGTATAGCTGTGCACACCGGCAGTCTGGGAGCCCAGCGTGATGGTTTTCACCACTTTACCGGTGGCGTCGCTGACTGTAGCGGTGGTGGTATCGGAGGCCGTTTCCAGTTCAAATCCGAATGGCGTGGTGCTGACAGTGCCGTCAGTGTCGCTGCCGACCAGAATTGCGCTGCCGGACACCATCACGCCGTGACCGATCAATGAACTTGCCTGAACAGATGAACCACTGGTGATTTGTCCGGAAATGCTGCCCAGCGTGGTATTGAGTTTTTCAATCCCGCTGACGGTGCTGATTTGTGCCAGCTGACTGGTCAGCTGACTGTTATCCATCGGATTGGTGGGATCCTGGTTTTTCAGCTGGGCGACCAGCAGCGTCAGGAAACTGCTGGATAAATCATCCGCAGAACTGGTTCCGGTTGTGGACGAACCACCGGAACTGGTGCTGGCGATCGTGGTGTTATCAGTGGTGTCATTTATCGACGTGGTAATTGCCATGATTCGCTCCGCTATTGCCCCAGAGTGAGGGTTTTCATCATCAACGACTTGGTGGTGTTAAGCACTTCGACGTTGGCCTGATAACTGCGGGAAGCGGAGATGGTGTTCACCATTTCGCTGACCACATCTACGTTTGGCATCTGCACATAGCCTTTTGCATCCGCCATCGGATTGCCCGGCTCATACACCATGCGCATGGGTGCCGGGTCATCAACGACCTGCGCCACTTTCACGCCGCCGGTTTCCTGACCCGGTGCCGCATCCACCTGGAAAACCACCTGCTTCGCTTTATACGGCTTACCATCCGGGCCGGTGACGCTGTCGGCGTTGGCCATGTTACTGGCGCTGACGTTCAGGCGCTGAGACTGCGCGGCCAGCGCAGAACCGGCGATATCAAAAATACCAAGCATTGACATGGGCTATTATCCTTGCAGCACCGACATCATCCCTTTGATTTGCCCGCCGAGAACGGTCAAATCGGTCTGATAGCGCACGCTGTTATCCGCAAAATTGGTACGTTCACGGTCCATATCGACCGTGTTGCCATCTGCCGATGGCTGGTCAGGGATCCGGTACATCAGATCCATATCAGCAGGCTGTACGTTGGACGCCGGGATATGGCGGTCAGACGTCAGAGACAAGGAGATGCCGCTGCCGCTCGCACGCCCCTGCTCCATCACCTTCTGCAACTGACTGGCAAAATCGATATCGCGCGCCTGATACCCGGGGGTGTCGGCGTTAGCGATATTGGCTGAAAGAATTTCTTGCCGCTGGGCGCGCAGGTTGAGCGCTTCCTGTTGGAACTGTAGTGCGGCGTTCAATTTGTCGAGCATGCGCCCTCCGCAAAGTGAGATTTTGGAGTCGACAGCATAAATGCGAGTGTCAACTGGCTATCGTCTGAATAAGCATGAAATCGGGCGCTATTTGTCCCTTTAGGAATTGCAAAGTGAGCGTAGACTTGTGGCCAGTAGTAGGTTGGCACAAAGGTAAAACGCGAATGAACATGCTGAAAATATGTCGTACAGGCATTACGCTGGGCTGCATCATGACCGGTGCGACGTCTGGTGCTGTGAGCTATGCGCAGTCTTTGCCAGTGCAAGTCAAAAGCGTGCCGGCCTCGTCCAATAGCGATACACTGCTGTCCTCGCAAATTCAGCAGTTCTTCCGCCAGCAATATGCTGAAAGCGGAATGCAGGTGACCGTGGTCGTGAACACCCCGGCGGCGCGTCAGCCCCAATGTTTATCACCACAATTTATGCTTTCACCGAACAGTCGCACCTGGGGCAATGTCTCCGTGGCGGTGAACTGTAACGGCAAGAAAAGTTACGTACAGACCAAAGTGCAGGTCAGCGGAACGTACTGGGTGGCGGCGAAGAACGTGCCAGCGGGCGCTCACCTGACACAAACCGATATGCAACAAAAAACCGGGCGACTGGATCTGCTGCCACCGAAAACCATTCTTGACAGTCAACAGGCGGTGAATGGCATCACGCTGCGAAACATCAGCATCGGCCAGCCGTTAACCTTATCCATGCTGCGCCGTCCGTGGATGGTGCATGCGGGGCAGGAAGTTCAGGTTCAGGCAACAGGCAGTGGTTTTAATGTATCGAGTGCCGGTAAGGCGATGAACAATGCTGCAGCGAATGAATCAGTGCGGATCAGAATGCCGTCAGGTGCAATTGTGAACGGAACAGTAGGCTCAGATGGGTCTGTGACAGTGACGATATAATCCTAAAGTGCAGCCGTTGTTCTGCAAAAAGCTGCAATAAAAGCTAAAGTTATTTCGCCACATGTCGATAACACACGTATCAGAGTCGTCCGCGACGGCATTTTTAAGGGTTTTCATGAGATTTTCAAAACCCTGATCCCCATACTGGAGAAGAAATTTATGGCTATCGATCGTACTCAAGGTGTTTCACCTTTAACCTCGATCCAGCAACGCGAACCGTCTGAAGCTTCAGTACAGAACACGCGTAAAGAAGGCACTGTTTCTGGCACCACCACCAGCGGTACGGCGGTGACCCTGAGTTCAGCACAGGCATCTCTGACTCAGTCAAGTGCGCAGGACATTAACACGGCACGTGTCGAAGAACTGAAACAAGCTATCCGCGACGGTAAACTGACGATGGATACCGGCAAAATCGCTGATGCTTTGTTACAGGACACGCAGGATTATCTCAAAGGTTTTTAAGCTGAAGACCTCAGTGTGAAGACAAAAAGTTGGAAGGTAATAAGGCCCGATGAAGAACTTTATCAAGACCATGACTACCTTGGTTGAAACGTTGCAAGCGCTGGATCAGGTGATTAATCACGAACAAACGATACTGTGCTCTGGCCGCGTAAATGGTGCAGCCTTGCAGCATATAACCGAGCAGAAAAGTTCATTGTTAGCCACGGTAGACTATCTTGATAAACAGCGTCGTCAGCATGACGAACGCCTCAGACAAACCGCACCCTACTCAGATCCACAAGGGCAGAGTCAGCCGGAAATCGCCGCGATGTGGCAAGATATTGTGCAAATGACCGCCAGGCTGAGTCAGATAAATCGTCACAACGGCATGTTACTGGGCAAACAAATCGCCTATAACACCGAGGCGCTGGCGATCCTTAACGCCAGTCAGACGCAGAAATTCTACGGACCGAACGGGCAGGAAACCGTATCGGGGCAAACCGTCAGGAAGATCTCCGTTTAACGCCAGACGAGGGGAACGGTTTCCCCTCCGTATTCGTATTTTCCCCGCTATTCACATCCCGACTTCTGCTGATACCTCTGTCAGATTAGCCAGTCTTCTGATTTATTCCGATTTTTTCCACCCGTCTGATGAGCAGAATGGCTTGCCTGCTGGGCTTTGCCCTGCCCCCGGTTCAGATAAGTTGTCAACGTGGTTTACCTGGCTCCTCCCCCTGCGAAGTGGGAGGATAGCCTACACATCATATTGAATATTAAAGATATTAATTTTCTATTATGAATTTATATCCTGTTTTTTATCCAGCAAATAAATCTTATACAAACTAATTTCTGTTGTGAAGAAAAGAGCACAAATAGTTCAAGCGTTATTCAAAACTACAATTCACTGGATAAATTTTACTCATTGAATTCATTGAAATTTGACATTATTTCCACATAAAATGCAGGTGTATATTATCGTTTTCTCAACGAAACGGTAATCATTATGCCTCACACGACAAAGCGTCTCTACTTCTATGCTCCCGGTGATCATTTCCATCTTGCCCCTCTTGATATGTACGTAGTCTCAAAGATATCTGTAAGAGAGAATGGCATTCACTGGCTGGAACCGGTTTGGTCAACTGGCCTGACGCCCGATAAAAACGGGCTGCTTTTATTCACTTCAAAACTTGACGCTCTAATATGTGCTTTTGTACTAAACAAAAGCTCTGGTGAATCTTGGAATGTATATTCGTTTAATGATGTCAGCGTTACAGAAATGATGATCGATGTTGCACCAATCACAGCAAAATATCACATCCATATAGCATTCGGTTTCAGTATAGATAATAAAGAATGCCTATTATTTAAAAACGATAATTTGAAAACCCGAAGTTTTATACAGAGTTTTACAATTGAAAAGGAAATGTCTGCATTATCACCCATAACGCTTAAATTTAATAAGTCGTATTTTGATGAAATTAATTTTTATTGGGAGCAATGTTACCAAAACTATTGCGAAAGCATCAAAAAACAGAATTTAATGGATAATTCATTGCTTATGAATATAGCGTTAGAAGCTATAAAGAAAATGAACCTATCAAAAATAGATAAAGTTAATGACTGTGACTGCATATCACATTATTCAATAGACAAACAAAAATGGATAATTTCATTTAACTAGAAGGAAATAAAAATGGCTATTGGATATTTTATACGGCTGGGTGATAAAACCTCATGCGGCGGAAAAGTAGTAAGTGCAACAAGTCGTATTATACACCACGGTTTAAATTTAGCTCGACTTGGTGACAAAGTTACATGCGGTAAAAATGAAGGTGTGTTTATCTTATTAGGTGGAATTCATAACTATACGAGCGACGGTCTGCCCTGCATCGGTACGCTTGAGAGTTCTAGTAGTTGCCCTTGTAAGGCGAGATTATTCGCAAGTGAATTTTCATCCAGTTACTATCCTGAAGCGCCGAAAATGGCGTCACAGAAAACCACTGACAATGAACCTGAGCAACACGCACAGGCGGCAAAGAAACAGATGGTTACTGAAACTAAACCAGAATCGGCACCAGCTTCCCCTCTAAAAGAGGATATACCACCACGCGAACCGGTGGATGCTGGATTCTGTATTGTTGATTTACCTGCGAATGTAAAAGATTTTGGTGACTATTTATTTTATAACCCTGTAGCAGGTGCAAGAGAATTATACGATACACTCAACGGCAGCGGACCAATCAAACCCGCTTCTATTCTTTTGTTAGTTGATCCTGAGAAACAAGATCCAAACCAAATCGAAACTTTGAAGAAAGCAAAAGCAAAAGTTGATACAGCATTAAGTGATTTAACTATGGATGAAGCCAGTTTCTTACATAAACACAAAGATACAATAGATACTTTCATCGGTTTTGGAAGTGGTATTACTGGCATGGCATCAGAAGTCGGCGGAAAATATTTTGAAGAAATTGAAAAGGTATTAAAAGAAATACAAGAAACTTACAAGAATGCTTATATTACAAGAGGTGCATTAATTGGTGAGCAATTCTATACTCAAAGGAAGATTCATTTCAAAAAGCTCAATTTGTTGCTTAATAATTTCATGAAATACAAATTGGGTATGAATGAGTATTCTGACATTAGACGGGCATTAGGTCTATCAAGTAGAAGCATAATGCGGCATTGGTCGCAAACTGGCGTAACAGAGATAGAAGGTTATGCAACGTATATTGAAAAATCAGCGAAGCTGATTAAAGCAATGAAAAAATTGGGATATGTTGGTATCACCTTAGATTTTGCAAACACGACTAATACTATTTATGATGCTTGTACAGTTGGTAGAGAGTCAGAGTGTAAGAAAATGACAGTTGTTGAGTACAGTAAATTTGCTGGTTCTCAAACTGGCGGATTATTCGGTGGGATAATAGGTGCTCGATTATCAGGGGCGGCCTGTGTGTGGGGGCTGGGTTTGCTTACAAGTGAAATTGGTGGTGCAGGAGCGTTGTTATGTTCTGCTGTAGCAGTGACAGGAGGTTTAGCCGGGGGAGAGGTTTTAGGATCGGTAGGGCAAGACCTCGGTAGTAGTGCCGGGCAAGCTCTGTATGAGGCATTCTATAGTGAGTGATAAAAACGTCATTGATATGATTACATTCTTACTACTTATATTAGTAATAATATTAGAGTTGGTAGTAACATTTTTCAATGAAAGACGTTATAAAGAACTATGTAATGAATACAAAAAGAAACATAACATCACCCCCCCCGGAGTTATGTCATTTAAATATTTCAATTTTAATATTGTATATATAAGTGTCCCGGTTGAAAAAATATCCTATGTTTACTTCCCACTTTTTTTAAGGAAGAAAATCGTCTGATCAAAAAGGATTTTTATTTTTGGCATGATTTTATAAATACAAGTAAGTTTAAATTATGGGGAATGATTGAAGTTTCTTTGATTATAATATCCGCAATTATCTTCATTTTCTTAATTGCTCATTATTATTTTTTTTGATGAAAAAAGATGAAGGTATCTTTAAAGAAAAAGGTGCGGGCTTTAGTGTCTGTGATCGGCATGATTCGGATATCCTTTCGAGTAAGTTGATATCCGGTTTTATATCCGGTTTGATGTGCGCTGTCTAGCAATTGCACGCCAGCGCAAGCAACACTAAATCACTTTAAAAACAATTGGTTATACCGATGATGCAATGGTGTGCAATGGCCTGCAAGTGTGATATTTCCCCCTGCGAAGGGGGAGGTTGGGAGGGGGTTTTAAGGGCTAACACCTGGTCAGTGCAAACTTCAACATATTGATTTTTATTTAATACCCCACCCCAACCCTCCCCTTCGCAGGGGAGGGAGCCGTTCTCAGTTACAGGTGATCCTGGTGTAGCGACCCGGCCAGATGAGTTCCGGTGATAGCTGAACATCCATACAGATAAAATGGGCAAACATTGAGAATGGGAGACGGCGTCCGGAAGGTTTTCAGGGATTACTAGAGCCGGTGGAGGGCTTACTTATAGTTCACGATCACTTCATTACTGATCACCCGCAGCGGCGTATTCATTGCGCCAGCGCCGGGGACAAAATAAACCAGTCTTAATGGTGAAGTGGCGGACTGGCCGTAAAACGATTTTGTCACCCCGCCTTCGGCGTCCAGATTGATGCAGTGATTCATGGTGTTGCAGAGTCTGACCTGTAAACCGGCGGGTCTTGCGCCGAGCACTTCATATTTCCAGCTTAGGGTTGTGATGGTTGCAGAACCTGAACTGCGCACGGGCGCGGATGCCGGCGGTGCTAACGCGCCCGACGACATCATCACGCCACGGTTTTGCAGCACCACGCCGCGCTGGGTATCAGACCATGAACCGGACGCGGCCAGCGCGGGCAGGCTCAGTGTGGTCAGCAACAACAGTGTGGCGCGGCGCATGTTATTCACCGCCGATGGTGGCGGTCATGCGGATCTGGCGGCTGTCGCTCATTTCCAGATTCGACATCACGACGATATTGGGCAGTGAACGGCGCAGGAAGCGTGACAACAGCGGACGCAGTGCGTGATTCACCAGCAGAACCGGTGGCGCACTGAGCATATCCTGACGTTGTAATGCCGCCTCGGACTGGGTCAGCAAACGTTCAGCCAGACCCGGTTCCAGACCACCGCCGCTTTGCAGCGCCTGTAACAACAGACGTTCCAGGGAGGTATCCAGTCCGATAACCTGCACTTCACCGCTGCCCGGGAACCACTGCTGGGTAATCGCCCTGCCGAGCGCAACACGCACCACGGACGTCAGTTCGTTAGGATCCGGCTGGTTCGGGGCATATTCCGCCAGTGTTTCAACAATGGTGCGCATATCGCGGATCGAAACGCGTTCAGATAACAGGTTCTGCAACACTTTGTGCATATTGGTCAGGGAAATGATGCCCGGAATGAAATCTTCCGTCAGCTTCGGCATTTCTTTGGTGACACGTTCCATCAGTTCCTGCGTTTCCTGACGGCCAAACAGCTCTTTGGCGTGCATGCTGATCAGGTGATTCAGATGCGTTGCGACCACGGTACTGGCTTCCACCACGGTATAACCCTGAATTTGCGCCTGCTCACGCATAGCAGGTTCAATCCAGACCGCCGCCAGCCCGAATGCAGGATCAACCGTCGCTTCGCCTGGCAATTCGCCAATCGCGCTGCCCGGGTTGATCGCCATCCAGCGGCCCGGATGCGCCGCACCCGTGCCGATTTCCACGCCTTTCATCAGGATACGGTAGCCCGCTGGCGGCAGTTCGAGGTTATCGCGAATATGAATAACCGGCGGCAGATAGCCCATTTCCTGTGCGAATTTTTTACGGATACTGCGGATACGTCCCAGCAGCTCGCCGTTTTGGGCGAAGTCCACCATCGGGATCAGACGGTAGCCCACTTCCATACCCAGCGGGTCTTCAAGCTGAACGTCCTGCCAGCTGGCTTCTACCATTTGTTTACCGTTGTCTGCCACGGCCGGTGCGGCCGCTGCGGTGGCCGGTTTTTTCAGCTCCTGACCGCGAGTCCACCACGCCAGCGCCAGCAGCCCGGCGGTGAACATCAGGAAGACAAAGTTCGGCATGCCCGGCACCATACCGAGTAACCCCAGAACACCGGCACTCAGCATCATGACGCGCGGATTGCGGAACAACTGGGTCACCATCTGCTCGCCGACGTCTTCATTGGTGCCGACGCGGGTGACGATAACACCGGCTGCAGTAGAGATAACCAGCGCCGGGATCTGCGCAACCAGACCGTCACCGATGGTCAGCAGCGTATAACTTTCAGCCGCATGGCCGAGATCCATACCGTGTTGCAACACACCCACCAGCAGGCCGCCGACGACGTTGATAATCATGATCATCAGACCGGCAACGGCGTCACCCCGCACGAATTTACTTGCACCGTCCATTGAACCGTAGAAGTCCGCTTCCTGCGTCACGTCGCTGCGGCGTTTTTTCGCTTCGTCTTCGCCAATCAGACCGGCGTTCAGATCCGCATCAATCGCCATCTGTTTGCCGGGCATCCCGTCAAGCACAAAACGCGCGCCCACTTCGGCAATACGCCCGGCACCTTTGGTGATAACCATGAAGTTGATCAGCACCAGGATGATAAACACCACGATACCGATGGCGAAGTTGCCGCCGACCAGGAAGTGACCGAAGGCTTCAATCACCCGCCCCGCGGCCGCGCCGCCGGTATGCCCTTCCAGCAGGATCACACGGGTTGAGGCAACGTTCAGCGACAGACGTAATAAGGTGGAAAACAGCAGAATGGTCGGGAATGCCGCGAAATCCAGCGTGCGCTGGGTAAACATTGCCACCAGCAACACCATGATGGATAACGCAATGTTAAAGGTGAACAGCAGGTCAAGGATGAACGGTGGTAACGGCAACACCATCATCGACAGGATGATCAGGATAAGAATTGGGCCTGCCAGTACCTGCCATTGTCCGGACTTAAAGTTGGCGGGTAAACGCAGTATCGCGGCCAGATTAGCCATGGGTATCACTCTCTCCTGCTGCAAAATCCAGACCTTCAGGGACTGGTAAATGTTGAGGTTTTTTCGGGATCAGCCCGCCTTCGCGCTTCCAGCGTTTCAGCTGATAAACCCAGGCCAGAACTTCAGCCACGGCGGCATACAGCGTCGCCGGAATTTGCTGACCAATGTCACTGTGCCGGTAAAGCGCACGCGCCAGAGGCGGCGCTTCCAGCATCGGAATTTTGTGCTCGACACCGAGTTCCCTGATACGCAGCGCCACGTCTCCCGCGCCTTTCGCCAGTACTTTCGGTGCACTCATTTTGTTTTCACTGTATTGCAGCGCAACGGCGTAGTGCGTCGGGTTGGTCACGATAACGTCCGCTTTTGGCACATCGGCCATCATGCGGCGCCTGGCCATTGCACGTTGCTGCTGGCGGATACGCCCTTTAACGTGCGGGTCACCTTCCTGACTTTTATGTTCGTCGCGGATATCCTGCTTGCTCATGCGCAGCTTTTTCAGGTTGCTCCAGATTTGCCAGAACACGTCGAAACCCACCATCGGCGTTAATCCCAGTACCACCATCAGCCCGCAGAACACCACCATGTTCAGTGCTTCACCCAGCGCCGGAATGGTCGGTTGCGCCATGAGCCGCATCATGTCCGGCCATTTATGCCACAAATACAACCCGGCGACGGTGCCGACCAGCAAGGCTTTCAGAACGGCTTTCAGCAGTTCCGCCAGCACCTGACCGGAGAATAAACGTTTCAAACCGGCAATCGGATCCATACGGCTGAACTTGAACTCAAAGGATTTACCGCTGAACATCAGGCCGCCGAGTAACAGCGGCGCGGCGAGTGCGATCAAAATCAGGCCGCCGATCACCGGCAATAATGCCCAGACTGCGCGGCCCAGCAGCGTCGCCATCTGCTGCAAAACCTGCCGGTCATCGCTGACCATGCCGTGATCAAACTTAAGACCTTGCGAAATCATCACGCCAAGCTGCCGCGCCATAGATTCGCCCGACATCCACAGCAGCGTTAAGCCGCCTCCCAGCATCAGAATTGAGGTCAGTTCGCGCGAGCGCGGTATCTGCCCTTCCTCACGCGCTTTTTCAAGCCGGTGTGCGGTGGGGGCCTCACTTTTTTCGAGATCGCTTTCTTCAGCCACCGGCGGTTCCTGTCAGGGTTTACCCGGCATGTAAAACACGACGGGCACAATTTCATGCAAACTCCCAACGTCACTGGAGTTGTAGCAAGGCAGCAAGCGAGAGGATCCCGATGAGCTGATATGAGTCAGTGATTCGGGTGAACGAACGACGCTACAGATTCAATGACGCAGGGATAGCATGACAAAAGCGGCGAAGTCTTATTGGTGAATTAGAGAGGAAAAATGGCGGCTATTCAGCAGATGAATTTATTTGTAAAAATTCCAGATAAGAAAAACACCCCTCAGTGCGAGACGGAGAGGTGTTTATTGCTGACGTGCTGGCACATCAAAAACCTAATGAATCCAGCAGATCGTCTACCTGTTCTTGTGAGGCCACAACACCGACACCGTTGGAATCGAGTTGCGGGCCGTTCAGCAGGCTGTCGTTTTCGCGCTTCGCTTTAGCCTGTTGTTCAGGAATATTTTCCATCAGCACCATTAACAGCTGATTTTCGATTTCCTGTACCACGGTCATCATGCGTTTAATGACCTGACCGGTCAGATCCTGGAAGTCCTGTGCCATCATGATTTCCATCAACTGAGCATTGGTAAAACTGGTGTGCTCAGGGATTTCTTTCAGGTAGCTGCGGGTGTCAGTGACCAGCTCGCGGGCATCCGATAATTCAATCGGATTTTCAAACCATTCATCCCAGCGCTTATCAAGTTTCTTCGCGGCAGATTCAAGTTTGTTCTGACGAGGCTGCGCAGCCTCAACACAGTTCAGGGCGCGTTCAGCCGCCTGAGCCGTCATGGTGACAACATAATCAAGACGATCGCGGGCATCCGGAATTGCTTCGGCTGCCTGAGCAATGGCCTGATCCAGACCAAGTTCACGCATGCTGTCACGCAACATGCGGGTCAGTTGCCCAATGCGGGCGATAATTTCGCCCGCGGTTGCTGCATCATTTGCAGGCATTGGTATCTCTGCCATATACGGACTCCTACATGCCCAGTTTTTCGAAGATTTTGCCCAGTTTTTCTTCCAGCGTGGCGGCGGTAAAGGGTTTAACCACATAACCACTGGCCCCGGCCTGTGCGGCGGCGACGATGTTTTCTTTCTTCGCTTCTGCGGTTACCATCAGCACCGGCAACTTGCCCAGCGCAGCGTCAGCACGGATGGTTTTCAGCAGATCCAGACCGTCCATGTTGGGCATGTTCCAGTCGGATACCACGAAGTCAAAGCCCCCGGCGCGCAGTTTGTTCAGCGCATCAACACCGTCTTCTGCTTCTTCAACGTTGTTGAAGCCCAGCTCTTTCAGCAGGTTGCGCACGATACGACGCATGGTAGAGAAATCGTCTACTACCAGAAATCTCAGATTTGGATCGGCCATGTTTTATCTACTCCTAAGGTTTGCTACCCAGCACAAGGCTGAAAAATTAAATACGTAATGCCTGACCGGCTGATATTTGCGCCAGCATCCGCTGGCTGATTTGGCTGAGATCCACCACTTCGTTTACGCCACCGGTGGCGATAGCCTCACGGGGCATACCGAACACCACACAACTGGCTTCGTTTTGTGCAAGGGTGTAAGCCCCTGCCCGGTGCATCTCAAGCATGCCGGCGGCGCCGTCATTGCCCATTCCCGTCAGGATCACCCCAACGGCATTGCGTCCGGCAAACTGCGCCACCGAACGGAATAAAACGTCGACCGACGGACGATGGCGGTTCACCGCCGGACCGTCGTTCAACTTAACCTGGTAGTTGGCGCCACTGCGCGTGAGTTCCATATGTCTGTCACCCGGTGCGATATACGCATGGCCCGGCAAAACACGCTCTCCGTCTTCCGCTTCTTTCACCGTGATCTGACATAACTTGTTCAGACGGTCGGCGAAAGAACGGGTGAAACCCGGTGGCATATGCTGGGTAATCATCAGCGCCGGACAGGTCGGCGGCAGCGGTTGCAGCACGTGGCGGATAGCCTCTGTGCCGCCCGTTGATGAGCCGATGGCAATCAGTTTTTCACTGCTCAGCAGCGGCGTATGGCTGAGAATACGCGGCTGATCAATGTTGACGCTTTTGTTCAGACGCGCTTTTGAGGCCGTGCGGATTTTATCGGCAATCATCTCGCTGTAGGCCAGCATACCTTCACGGATACCCAGTTGCGGTTTGGTCACAAAGTCAATCGCGCCAAGCTCCAGTGCACGCAGGGTAATTTCCGAGCCTTTGCCGGTCAGTGAGGAGACCATCACCACCGGCATCGGACGCAGACGCATCAGCTTTTCGAGAAAATCCAGGCCGTCCATACGCGGCATTTCAACATCCAGCGTCAGCACGTCCGGGTTAAATTTCTTGATGAGATCACGCGCCACCAGCGGATCGGGGGCGGTCGCGACCATTTCCATATCCGGATGGCTGTTGATGATTTCAGTCATCAGCTGACGCATTAACGCCGAGTCATCGACGCTCAACACTCTGATTTTATTCATTACCTCTCCTTGGCGAGGCCATAGACAGTCTGACCGCGCAAATAAAATTCCCGGCTGATTTGGCTGAAGTTTTCGGAGTGTCCGGCAAACATCAGACCACCCGGTTTAAGTAACGGAACAAATCGGCGTAAAATTTTCTCCTGCGTTTCTTTATCGAAATAAATCATCACATTACGGCAGAAAATTGCATCAAACGGACCGTTCAGCTGCCACTGGTTCGCCAGCAGATTCAGTTGCTGGAAAGCCACCATCTGCGCCAGTTCGGGACGCACACGCACCAGGCCACTGTGCGGGCCTGTGCCTTTGAGGAAAAATTTCTGTAACTGCTGCGGGCTGAGCGTGCGCAGTTCTTCGAGGCGGTAAACCCCGGCGGTGGCTTTCTCAAGCACCTGCGTATCGATATCACTGGCCTGAATGCGGCAGCTTGCCATCCGCGGCCCCAGCGCTTCACTCAGCGTCATGGCGATGGAATAAGGTTCTTCGCCGGTCGACGCCGCCGTGCTCCAGACGCTGTAACTGTTCGGACGCGAACGGGCATGTTCTGCCAGGATCGGGAAGTGATGCGCTTCGCGGAAAAACGCCGTCAGGTTGGTGGTCAGCGCATTAATAAACGCCTGCCATTCCGGACTGTTGCTGTCGTTTTCCAGCAGCGCCATATAGCTGGTGAAATCATTAAGCCCGAGTATCCGCAACCGCCGGACCAGGCGGTTGTAGACCATTTCGCGTTTGTGATCCGCCAGCACAATACCCGCGCGCTGATAGATAAGCTCACTTATCCGGCGGAAATGGGTATCGGACAGCGGTAAACGCTGGATCATCTGTGCCATGATCGAAGTGTTATCAGCACTCATTGGCGAGCCTGGTTGATTCATGGTGCAGCTCCATTAGAGGGACAGGTGGTGTAACGGGTACCCAATTCACTCTTCATCTGGTATCAGAATGTTTCCCAGTTATCTGCCGATACCGCGCCTGCGGTTGCCGGAAGTAATGCGGGTTGGGCCACCTGGCGGGATGTCAGGCCCTGAGCCAGTCCGCTGCGGCGTTGACCTGCGCCGTCAGTGGTGGCAAGGCGAAACACCGATACCGCACGGGTCAGATTTTCAGACTCGATTTCCAGCGCATGCGTGGAAGAAGCGGCCTGCTGAACCAGCGTGGCGTTTTGCTGTGTAACCTGATCCATTTGGGTCACGGCAATCGATACCTGTTCGATGCCACGACTTTGTTCGTCAGACGCCGAGGCGATTTCGCCCATGATGTCAGTTACGCGGGTGACAGCACGAACGATGTCATCCATGGTATTTCCGGCGGATTCAACCAGTTGGGAACCCTGACTGACGCGGCTGACAGATTCATCTATCAGTGCTTTGATTTCTTTCGCGGCCTGTGCGCTGCGTTGTGCCAGGGTTCGTACTTCACCGGCCACGACCGCAAATCCACGGCCCTGCTCACCGGCACGTGCCGCTTCAACCGCCGCGTTCAGTGCCAGAATGTTGGTCTGGAACGCAATGCCATCAATGACGCTGGTGATTGCGCTGATTTTCTTCGAGCTGCCTGCAATATCATTCATGGTTTTCACCACGTTGCCGGTCAGTTCACCGCCTTTTTCTGCGGTATTCGACGCATCGCGTGCCAGTTGCGTGGCCTGACGGGCATTCTCGGCATTCTGTTTCACGGTGGCGGTCAGTTGTTCCATGCTCGCTGCGGTTTCTTCCAGCGCCGACGCCTGCTGTTCAGTCCGTGAAGACAGATCAGTGTTGCCCGCCGCGATCCCTTTCAGGCCGGAGAACATGGTGTCAGCGCCGTGACGCACGGTGCGGACGGTGTCTGCCAGCGACGTTTGCATCTGCTGCAGGCTTTCCAGCATGACTTTAATTTCGTAGCGCCCTTCTGCAACGATGGGCGAAGAGATATCACCGGCCCCGATGCGGTCAAAATGTCCGCGCATAATGGTCAGCGGAGTAAACAGAATGCGGCGGGTCACCACCAGCGCCAGTACCGTCAGGGCAATCAGCAGAACAAGGGCGACGGAGGTGTTGATCATGACATTCTGGTAAGACGCTGCGGTTTGCGTTTGCGCTTCCCCGAAGCGGGCACTGACGTAGGCAGTGTAATCACCGACATCTTTCTGGAACTGATCCTGATACTTTTGCGCCGGACCGTTCAGAAAACCGTTCATGTCGCCGCTGGACAGCAGCTCAGTCAGCGTCTGCAACATATCGTGCAGTTGCTGATAACTCGCCTTGTTCACAGCAGTCAGTGCCACCGCTTTTTCTGTTCTGCGGGGCAGAGCCAGAAATGCAGCGTAAGCGTCTTCGGCCTTTTTCAGGCTGGCTTTGGCATCCGACATCAGCTGAGTGATGTTTTCCTGGGGCTGTTTCAGCGCCAGACGCGTTGCCGCGCGGTTAAGGGTATTACGGGTCTGCAACAGATAAGACCAGGACTGGCTGAGCGCATCACGCTGTTCAGCGGTGTTGGATATCTGCTCAAAATTCAATTTATCCGTGTGGGCGGCCTGCAGCGATAACCCGCTGTTAACCAGTTGCATAACAAAGAACACTATCAATAACAAAAACATGCAGGTGGACACACGGATGTGCTTAAACATGGATAACCTCATTAGGTGCCAGCCCAGACCGGCACCTTTATTCTTATACCCTACATACTCGGGACTGCCTTTGCGTTAACGGCAAACCTGACTCTTTCGGGTCGCGATGTTATGTACGTGCTTAGAAGGTTTCCCAGTTTTCGGTTAAATCTGTTCCCTGCGCTCCACCCTTACCGGCTTTAGAACCAGAAAGGTTCGGAGTCAACAGAGACAGCCTCGCCGAAGATGCCGGATTCTGGCGCACGTTGTTATTTGCGGTCTGGCTCAGCGTAAACACGGCCACTGATTGCGTCAGCAGGCTCGCCTGCTCTTCCAGCGCCGCAGAAGCGGACGCGGATTCTTCAACCAGTGAGGCGTTCTGCTGCGTCACCCGATCCATTTCAGTGATGGCTTGTGCGACCTGCTCAATCCCGCGGCTTTGTTCATCCGATGCCGAGGTGATTTCGCCCATAATGTCAGTCACACGCGTAACGGCATTCACCATGTCATGCATGGTTTCACCGGCACTTTCCGCCAGCACTGAACCGGTATTAATGCGGCTGACAGAATCATCAATCAGCCCTTTAATTTCTTTTGCTGCCTGCGCGCTGCGTTGCGCCAGGGTACGGACTTCACCGGCCACGACCGCAAATCCACGGCCCTGCTCACCGGCACGCGCCGCTTCAACGGCGGCGTTCAGCGCCAGAATGTTGGTCTGGAAAGCAATCCCGTCGATCACACCGGTAATGTCGGTGATCTTTTTCGAGCTGCTGGCGATGTCATTCATGGTATCGACCACGTTTGCTACCACTTTCCCGCCCTTCTGTGCGGTTTCGGACGCGCTCAGTGCCAGCTGGCTGGCCTGACGGGCGTTTTCGGCGTTCTGTTTCACGGTCGCGGTCAGCTGTTCCATACTGGCGGCGGTTTCTTCCAGCGCAGACGCCTGCTGTTCAGTACGTGAAGACAAATCACTGTTGCCTGCGGAGATCTCGCTCGCACCGCTGTAAATTGCATCAGCGCCATGACGTACACCGGAGACCGTGCGGATCAGTTCGTCCTGCATGTACTTGAGACTATCGGCAAGCTGGCCGATTTCATTACGGCTTTTCACGACTATTTCGTGCGTCAGATCACCGGTTGCAATTTTACGGATGGTATCGACGATATTTTTCAGCGGATGGATCAGGATGCGTTGCACGCCAGTCCAGGCCAGCAGGATGAAAATCGCCAGCACAATCAACACGGTACCCAGCATCCATATGGCATGCGTGAAGGAATTCTCGCTCACTTTCACCGCCTCGTTATACAGACGGTCGTTCTGATCGATATAGGTGACGAAAGCTTTTTCGAAGTTGTCCTGATACTGCTGAGTCGGTTGTTCGAAGAAGTCATTGATACGCCCCAGACCAATCAGCTCAATCAGTTCCGAAAGCGCGTCATGCAGCACCTGATATTGCTTTTTGGCGTCGGCGGCAAATTGCGGGTTCTGGCTGGCATCAGCGGGGATTTTTTGATAACTGGCAAAGTGCTGATCGGCGATTTGCAGATCTTTGGTGGCGGTATCAATCAGTTCTTTGACCGTTGCGCCGCTGCCCATCTGGTTGGCGTCGAGCATGAAACGGATACCCGCACGGTTCAGGGTGTTGCGGGTTTGCAGCAGATAAATCCAGCTGGCGTTAAATTCTGCCTGTTGTAAACGGATTTGCTGAGACGTGGTGAAATTATCTTTGTCTGTCTTTAACGATTTAAAGAACAGGCCACCGGATACCAACTGTAAAGCACCGAAGACCACCAGTAAGATCACGATGCCCGTGACCACTTTCATACGGTTAAACATGTTGTTCCTTTTCAAATGAGAATTATCTGGAACAGTTATCGGCAGGAAGAACAGGAACTTTATGTGATGGGGGTCAAATTTTTTCGGGGGAAATGATCAGGCAACGGTGGCGACAAAACTCTTTAAAACTGCGATGCGATGGGCATCCGGATTGACCAGAAGGTCGTGATGAATCATCAGCACCACGCCTTTAAGTAACTCTGTGGTGTTGTCGATCTGGGACAGGGATTTGAGTTTTTCGATATCATTACCGATCTCGCGCCCTTTCAGGGAAAGGCGCTTATTGGCCAGACCGGTCGCCAGTTCGGACGTCAGCAAGGTCACCAGGCGCAGGGCCGCTTCAGGGTTTGATGCCAGCTGATGAATATAATATTTGAGCAGTAACGGTACGAAATCAGGGGTTGCCCCCAATTCCGCACTCGCCATGTTCAGCAGATCAATCATGTGCGCAGGCACACGGGTTTCCACGGCTTTGCGTTGTATCTGCAACTGCTTTTTGATGGCAGGCACAGACTGAAAAGGGATCACCGCAACGCTGTCGCAGGTTTTACATACGCCCGCAATGATATTTTTCACCATACCGCTGCCGTCATCAAACGGCACATCGCGCAGCTGATAGCTGACAATGCGAAAAGCCTCACAGACACCACACATCGCCTTTTTCTCGTCCCCGACTTTATAAATAATCATATTCTTCCTTAATGATGAACGCTGATAAAAACACTGGTGGGCTCTGTAAAATACCACTTGATGTACCAGGGTACTCCGGCACTACTGACGGTGATGATGTGGACATCAATACTGCTGTCAAAATGGTAGGGGCGAACCTGATAATGATCTCCGGATGCCCTGCCGATTAAGGCAGCCACTTCAAAGGGCGAGATGTCACCCGTACTTAACAAATTCTTAAGCTGAATCCCGCGTCTTGCCTCAAATTCAATATTTCCATTCTTCAAACATTCGATCACCTTCCATTTGATCTCTCTGAAACTCATGAGCCCTCAATGTACGCCAGTTGTCGTACTTAATCAAATTATCATTTTGCATCACGACTATTTCCGTGAAGCCCCGTCCCGCAGGGCTATCACGCCATATTCAGTAAAAAGATGCGCAGGGAAAATGATTATTTTTCAGACAAATGGAAGACATTACGCAAAAACGCGCTGCACGATATGCAACGCGGATTTGTAAACTCAGGACGGCTCGCAAGACACCGTTTTACGCCGCCCCCTGCCGTTAAAAAGCAAATAACTGAGAAGTGCCAGTACCCAGACGCCTGCCGCGCCATAGAGCAGAATGCCTGCAAAGCCATCAGTCAGTGCCTGCGCAATCTGTCCGCTTTGCAGGGGTTCAATGGCTGAGCCGCCTGCAATACGTTCTGCCAGCGAAGATAATTCCCCGGCTGCGGGCATGACTTTTTTCAGGCTCGCGGCAATTCCCGCCACCAGCAGGTTTCCCATGAGCGCAATGTTGATCGCCAGGGTAATCAGGCGCGCACTGATATCAATCCCCGACGCCATTCCCGCGCGGTTGGCCGCAACAGAGCCGGTTGTGGTGTTGGTGACCGGTGTATTGGTCAGCCCCAGCGCAATGCCTGCCAGCAGCGCACCCGGCAATAGGCTAAGGTGATGAACGACGGCGATTTGCATCAGCATAAAACCTGCGCCTATTGTGAATAATCCCAGCGGGATCAGACGTGACGCGCCAAAACGTGTTGTCAGTTTTTCACCGAGCGGTGGCATCAGCAACGTGGGTAACGTATAAGCCAGCAGTGCCATACCGGTAGCGACACTGCCATAACCCAGCCCGCCCTGATAATACACCGGCAGATAAATCATCAGCGGCCAGAAGCTGAAATTCATCCCTACCGACCCCATCAGCGCACCAGAAAATGCCCGGACGCGGAAGACCGAAAAATCAAACATCGGGTGCGGATGGCGTTTTTCAATGCGGATGAACATCACCGCGCTGACGGCGGTAGCCAGCAGAACAGCGCCTGCTGTAACACTGCTCCAGCCCAGACTGCTGCCCTGAGTAATGAGGAACGTCGCGCCCAAGACCGTGACCGAAAGGGTAATCAATCCCCCCAGATCCAGTTTTTTAGCCTGTCCGTCACGGGATTCCACCACGTTTTTCAGCGCCAGAATCAGGGTCAGTACGGCGATAACAACGTGGATCAGAAACACCCATCGCCAGCTCAGCCAGGCGACCAGCGTGCCACCAATGATCGGGCCGAACCCTAGCCCGAAACCAAACGTAATCCCCCATGCGGCAAACGCCTGACTGCGCGCTTTCCCTTGCGGAAACTGCGACGAAAGGATCGCAATCAGGCAGGTCAGCATTGCGCCGCCGCTCAGTCCCTGAAGAAAACGTCCTGCGATAAGCCATTGCGCGCTACCGGCGAGACCGCACATCAGCGAGGTCAGCCCGAACGCTGTAATGCTGATGATAAAAACACGTTTCCGTCCATAGCGGTCTGCCAGCGTACCGGTCGCCATCAGTACCGTGGTGCAGGCGAGCGTGTAAGCGTTCATGATCCACTGAAGCTCGCGGAAACTGGCATGCAGTTCCTGTTCGAGTACCGGTGATAATACGGGGACGCTGGAAATTTCCAGCCCCGACATCAGGGCGGCCAGACAAACCGCCATCAGTGCGAGTGTGTTTTTCATGATTAAATCCTGCGGGGATAAGAGACGCATAGCATGGAAGATTGGCGTCAGAGTAGAAATCTGCCGGTATGCCATGTATCGTCAAGATCGTGCCAACCTGAGGGTTATCCTTTCATGCAAAAAGTTGATCTGCCGCTGATGTCTTCCTCCCGCCATCCCGCTGCGCCCAACCGGCGACTGGTGCTGCTGGCTTATGAATGTCTGTGTACCTTCGAGTTTGGCATCGCCGTCGAAGCCTTTGGCCGTGCCGATGAACTCACGGGCGAACCGCTGTACGAGTTAGCCGTCGCGTCGGTAGAAGAAGGGACTTTCGGCGCGCAAGGCGGCGTGCGGCTGGTGGTGGATGGCGGGCTGGAACTGCTGGAAGACGCCGGTACGATTGTGATCCCCGGCTGGCGAAGCATTCACGAACCGGCGTCTGAGCGGCTGATTGCTGCGCTGCAAAAAGCCCATCACAACGGGACAAGAATTGTGTCGATCTGCGCGGGAAGTTTCGTGTTGGCCGCTGCGGGTTTGCTGGACGGTAAACGCGCGACGGCGCACTGGAACAGCACCGATGTTCTGGCGCAAAAATTCCCTGACGTGCAGGTTGAGCACGGCATGATTTATGTCGATGAAGGCAGCATCATCACTTCTGCCGGAGGTGCGGCGGGCGTCGATTTGTGTCTGCATCTGATCCGCCGCGATTATGGTATCGAAGTCGCTAACCGTACAGCGCGCCGCATGGTGACGCCGCCGCTGCGCGAAGGGAATCAGGCTCAGTTGATCCAGCAACCGGTACCACGGCATCAGACAAAAACGCTGGCGCCCTTGCTCGATGACTTACGCGGCCATCTCAATACACCGCTGGTGATTGATCAGCTCGCCAGACAAGCCGGTATGAGCCGCCGCACCTTCCTGCGCCGCTTCCATGATGCTACCGGCACCACACCGGGAGAATGGATGCTGACCGTGCGGCTGGAAAAAGCCTGCGCCCTGCTGGAAAACGGCACACTGAGTATTGACCGCGTTGCCGAACAGGCCGGTTTCGGTTCGCCGGAAACTTTACGTCATCATTTCCGCCAGCGGCTGGGCATGTCGCCGACACAATGGCGCAAGGGGTTTGTTGAACGGGATTTGGTGGGATGAGTTTTGGGGGGCTGGCAGCAGTGGACTTCCGCCGCCCTGGTGACGCATTTCTAAGCTGCCTGTGCGGCAGTGAACTTCAGTCGATTATTGATTACGACATCAGTAACTTTCTAAGCTGCCTGTGCGGCAGCACGGTAAAAACCGTATTAAAAACTTTGGAATCAATTACATAACACTAATTTCCCGAGTATTACCAATGCCTTTGAGTGCTAAATAAATCCCTTTTACTTCAAATAGTTGAAAATGGTTTTGGGGAAAGGTTTTTTGGGACTTTTAATTTTTTGCCGCGATAATTGACAGGAAATATCCGGGGGTTCAAATCCCCCCAGCTCCACCAATTTAGATAGGACAGTGGCAGGACAAGCTCATATAAACCAGTAACTTATGAGCAGATTTAAGACCCAGCGCTGACACCATCTAGACAGAAAAGGATACGTAAAAGATACGCGGCTCCTTCTGTTAAGAGAACCTCCGTCACCAACGGAGGTTTTTTTTCGCCTGTCTCAACCCATCTCCATAAAATTTTCTATCTTACTATCCCCTGATATATTCCCAGTATTTGCGCTGTTACGCGAGTTGATATGAACCCGGCCATCGAGCCGTTTTTTTTGTGCCTGCAGCAAGATGGTGGATCGCGAAGGGATTGATGGGAAAGGGAATATAGTTGAGGTTAGCATGTGGATGTCTTGCAAAGACTTGCTGATACCAGACGGTAATGCTCGGTGATATTGCTATGATTTTTCATAAAAATTGCTGATTTATATGGCTTGTGAGGGTATCATTTATTAAAAAGTAAATAGGATTTCATCTATGTTTTCTCTGGACGCTCTTGGGTTAGAGCAAAAGTTGCCTCAGTCATCGTATAAAAACGGATATCTTTCAATCTATGAGAAAGAACTATCATATTTTGAAAATGAGAAATTTAAAATACTCATTATATCCAATCAGAACCAAATAAACTTAGGTAATGTTTTCTCGAAAAAATACCCTCTTGCTGAAATACATATTGCCTCTTATGGGGTAGAGTCTGACACCAATTTCAGTGTGGGTAATATAAGATTTCACAAATTTAAATCCGTAGATGACTTGGCATTAAGTCATGAGTTCAATCAGCTAAGCGCTATAATTGAGCATGGAAACAACAAAAAGTCCGAAAAAATAAAGCTAATTAAAAGCATGTTCCTGAAATTAATTTCAGGAGGGTTTTATTTTATAGAGGAGTTGCATGCGAAGTTCATTCAAGGGCTCAGTGATTGTGATGGTCCGCATGCTATAGATTTGTTAAACAGCATAGCTCAGGCAAAAATTTGCCCACCTAACGCTAAATCGTCTTATGGTTCCTTAGCTGCGTCACTTTCAAATATATGTAAAAAGGTTGAGTTGCGTGGAAGGCTTGGCGTAATGGTTAAGGAGGTTGATACATTTAAGGGAATTAGAAATTATCAGGCTATAGAAATGATTTCTGATGGCTTATTGGATGGCAAGTTGGTATTTAACGACGAGTCACATAGCAACTTTGACGCGAAAATTAAAACAAAAACAAACAGTGCATCTTTGGAGTCAAGGTTTCCAAAGAGATTTAAGACCCCTAACTCTTTCATTGTCTCTTATGAAGATGCAGTTTGTTACCCTGGTCAAATAGCTACTAAGGGTTCCGTTGCTTTGCCAGACTCATTCAGGTTGCAGCATCATAATAATTTATCTAATAAAAACTTAACACAAGTTTATGATGATAATTTTATTATAAATGATAATACATCAACGAGCACTACCCTTCATGGTTCTTATTTGTACCTCGACTCTGAGTTTTACTGTCACTTTGGGCACTTCACATCGGAAGTAGTATCAAGGCTTTGGTCGTTGGAGAAAATTCGATTTATAGATGGCCCAGTCAAAGTGTTGTTGAGCCTAGAAAAAGGTAAGTCATTACCAGGATTTGTAAAAGCCATATTGAATCGATTTGACGTTTCAGATTGCGACATAGTCACATTCGACTCACCAGTTCATGTTGAAAAGCTTTACTGCGCTACCCCAATGTATGTAATCGGAAGTTTTATAAATCCAGAAATTAAATACGTGTGGAATAAAATAGGGTCAACAGGTATTTCTAGAAAAACCGGCAAGAAAGATAGAAAGATTTTCATAGCAAGACCAGAAGGTGGTCGCAGGAAATGCCTTAACCCTGAAAGGGTTGAAAGATTGTTCCTAGAAAGTGGATTTGAGTTTTATCACCCAGAGAATCACCCATGGGAAGAACAGGAAAAAGTGTTTTCAGAGGCAACGGAGATAGCAGGATATGCTGGAAGCGGAACATTTAATGCAATGTTTTCTTCTAGCATTAAGAAAATGTTCATTATAGGTGCTGATTCATACACCGCCAATAATGAATATTACATATGCGCCATCAAAGGAATTGATCTGACATACATTTGGGCAGATTCTCTCGTGAAGCATGATAATGGATGGTCCCCTCAGGCCTTCATTTCAGATTATGAGTTCAATTATGAAAGAGATGAAGAGTTCATAATAAAGGAATTGAAATAAATTTATAGTTAAAGGCCCGGTGGATCGGGCCTTATGTTATTTAGACTCTAGCTTCAACAGCCTTTCCTCCATCTTTTCCTGCTTATCTATGATAGCCCTCATACACCACCAGGATAGTTCCTCTTTACGGAATGAGTATTTGCTCACCTCTTCAACTGCGGGGGTTATTACTTCATACCCTTCCGCAAGTACTGTCCCATCCTCATCAAAAATCGTTTCCACTGTTTTGGTAGAGGCAGGAACAGACTCCTGGTGGTCGTAACATATGCATGAGTAGAGCGTCCAATCCAGGCCGTAAGCATCCATGACCTGTATAGCGGCTTGTACTGTGGGTCCTGAGTGCCAGCGAGCTGTGTCACCCTCCTCATCAACGCGATTTATCCACTTCCAGACCATTGGTAGCTTGGCTATCTCATAGAAAGCAGACATCTCCACCTCGGTCATATCTCTAACGTCTGTTTTCAGGGTTGCATCAGATACGGTCTGAGGTGCATTAACGAAATATGCATTGAGCCACGCTGATGATGAATTTCCAAGATTAGTGTCTCCGTTTACGGCCGGAGAAAGATATTTCGTTACGCTTTGCGCTGGTTGATATGCAGTAATATGGATAGGAGTAAAAGTTGATGTATCTTCATTCCATGCCCCAACACCCAGCGTTCCTAAAGTTCCATCACTTGTCCAGAAAGCAAGGTTGCCCTTACCCCCCGAACCAACGTACCCTCGCTCTAGAACCAAGGTAGGGTAAGACTGTACGTTTGAGGCGTTATACGCCCTAATTTGATGTGATCCCAAAGTCCTACGAGGAGCAGACTGCTTCACGTCAACGTTCGCGCCGTTAATAGCGGTAAATACACCACCGAAGCGGCCCTGAGTCATGCCAGAGGGGAGTGACATATTTCTAACGTTAACCACGCCAGACCCGGAAACAATGCCCTCTTTTGTTTGCGAGTCAGCAGGAAGGGTAAGAACCTTGACGCCATGAACGGATACGAGGGCGTTCGATGTTGAGTCACCAATTATACGGTTGAAATATCCTGCTGAGTCCAATGAAACATCGCTAACACTGACATTACTGTTATTAGCGTTACGCAGCATTATCCATCCATTAGCCCTGGACACATTCAGCGTTGCAATAATTAATGGCACTCCTACAAATGACACTCCAGAAATATCAACATTCCTCGCACCATCTAAATTAACTACAGCGGTTGGTGAATTGTAGCTACCATCAGAATTTGACAGGGCAACTTTCACATCGTTAATTTTTACATCGTACATATTTTGCACGTCAACGATTCTGGCCTGCATGACAGTGCTTGAACTGTCTGTAACTGGCTGATTAAGTACACAGTTGCTAATCGAAAGCCCTTTGCAGTTCCACGAGCTATCAGTGATTGCAACAACCGATGTGTCGTTAAATACCCCTATCAGGGTATTTAATCCATAGCCATTTACCCCATTTATCGTTATGTCACGCAAGTGGGGTTTGTTGGTGTGAGCGCTAACCCCAACGGCAGTGGTTACAGTGCCGCCGTGATCTGCCATAACATTATCAACTGTTACGCCCCTGCACCCTTCGATTATTTGAATGCCGGTATCTGCTCTAACTTTTTGTCCAAGTGAGACAAGTTGTGCAGTATAAATACTTGAGTAGTCGCGAATGAGTGTATCAAAAGCGCCTTGGATGATACCGCCATCGCCATGGATTGGGTCGGTTGAGGTAAAGCCTTCAATGACAATCCTCTTGGAAGGAGCTGAAATTGTGCCATTATGGCCCACAGTATCGAACGGATTTGCTGATGTTACGAATAAATTCCAAACGGGTCCGGCGATTCCATGACAATTTTTTAGGGTTGAGTCTTCAGCATTGATAACAAAACAGCATCCATCAGGCTTATCTGTACCAGGCGCACGAATATAGCCATTACCATCAACGCAAACGCCTTCAATATGTATATTTTTATTTGCTGAGGCTGTGCCTGTTGAATAGTTATTTGTGACAATGGCATGAAGATCTGGATCCATGTTATCTGAACACTTAATAACAATGAAATCCTTACCGGGTCCGTAAATTTTTGTATTGTCAGAAACCGCAATCGGAGCCGAAATAATACAAGGACCATTTGCTGGTTCTGGAAACTTAACCAATTTACCACTACTAAAAGCGGCACTTAGCGCAAGCGTGTCGTCTGTCACACCATCCATTTTTGCACCCCAGTAGCGTACATCTCCCTCATCTTTCCAGCGGGCGCGTTGCAACTCAGGATATTTAGTAGCTCCATCAACATCTGATATCTGGGATCGCAGGGTTGCATCACCTACAGATAACCAAGCACCGATGCTTATTCCACCTGTAGACGCAGGTGTAGAGCCCACTGGGACATCTTTTGGAAAGGTTCCGTCCCAGCGGTAATACTCACCATTGCTCTCCAAACGTAACACTTTGTTTGGGAGTGTCAGCGTAGCTCCTTCCTCAAAGCTATCAATGGTTACATAACCAAATGCAAGCATTGCCTGCTCAGCTTCTTTTTCAATTCCGTACCAGGTTTTACGTCCTCTACCAAAACGGTCCATCCAGATAATCTGAGTAATGCTGTTAACCGCAAAATCCAGATTCTGCGCGTTATCGAACAAATCCTTTGCAGCAGCAGACCCCAGCGGGTTGCCAGTGTTATACGTCGTCATTGGTGGCCTCATAAACTAAAAAAACCCGCCGAGGCGGGTTTTTTTAAGTGATTTTATTTAAGCGACGTCGCCGGGATATATGGCGTCGTCATAAGTGTAATATTCAGAACTGTATTCAGAAGCTGTAACTTGGCATGTCCCGTCTGAAGATGGTGATATTTCTGTAACAATCGCATCGTAACCAACTTGCTCAGATGAGCAGAAAATTAGACGCGGTGGCTCTCGAGATGGGTTATCCATTTCCCATTCTTCGTAATTTAATGTGTTGCTCAGCGGTATCGATAGCGCATAGTCATCAATACGCGTCGGAGCTATCAACGCGGTCGCCGTTCCGTCCTGCAGCCTGAGCAATACCCGAGGATTAGGGAATGTCCAGTCGAGCGGCTCGCTCACCTCAAGAGTTAGAACCGAGTCAGACAACGACGCTGATACCACAAGACAACTGATTGTGTTGTTACCCGGGATATCATCGGTCAGCACAAGCCGGTCCATGTAGTTGTAGCAAAGCGCGTCCATCTCGGTACTGACCGAGAAAGTCAGGCGCTGTTGCTGATACTTCATGAGACGACGCATACCGATCCGATAGGCCCTGTCGGCAGTTAATACCCCATCGAGCGTGTAGTTCTCCACCTTGCTTGGCGTAAGGTTACCAGCGATACGACACTGTACTGTTTCCTCAGCCCATGTAGTGCCATTAATATATGTCACATCGACTCCATCATAATCGTCCTGAGACGGTGCGGAGAATGATGTTTGCAACATATCAGTAGTTTCTTGCGGACTGATAACACCAGTCCAATTCTTCACACCCTCCCGCCCCGCCGATGCCAGGCCGTCCGACAGAAGAAAATACCCCATCCCAGCATTCGTGATTTTCTGCAATATATCGAGAGCAGAAGCACTGCTGTCGCTTGCTTCAAAATCAAATGTCTCGGCTCTTGGCGTCCAGTAGGTGCTTTCCAGAGAAGATATAGTATCGCTATCAATGTTAGTCATACCAAGGCTGGTCATGACATGCATCAGAGCACCACTGATAGAGCGTGACGCGTACCCGTCATAAAGCCGTGTGGCTTCTACGTTAACGCGGCGATCTGACTGGCTCGCCAGCCGGTTACCGGTGCGGATGGTCAGCGCTAAAGTGGTGACACCGGCATAAGCTGATGGCCTGTTTGCAAGTCGGGAACGCAATGCCTGCCAGAACAGATTATTGACGGTTTTTGAACCGCCAATCTTAGTTGTCCGCCGCACGCGAACTTCATACTGCGCGGCGGGCAGGCCGCTGATGCGCTTCGTGTACCCGTGCCCGTTTACAGTCCTTCCTTTGAAGTCATACGCGGTCTGGCTCCATGCTCCAGCTGTTGCGGCATTACGATACTGCACCAGCACGTGAACACTGTGTGATTGAGAATCACCATTATTTTTGTACTGGATATGTCCATTAGGAAAGATGAAGTTATTCTCGATAGTTGTCGTAGTTTCTCCATTGGGGCATGCCAGGAAAGGACCGAGCCAGTTTTCGGCGTCATTTTCCCCAGACACCGAGGCATCGAGGACTGTACGACTATTAAAGCCCGGCCAAGAGTTATCAATTACCGTTGATCCATCCTCTGTGACCAAGAGTCTGGCGACAGTGATGGTCGTATCATCAACATCTGTGATCACGAACTGTCCGGCCCCATACATAACGGACAGGCGTTCGGTACCGACCGGGATCCCACTGAAAGCAGATCCTGTTGCTGAGGTATAGGACAGATTGATGTGAGCCTGAACACCCGCCGCGCCTCCGCTTGATGCCACGCCAGCAGTATTAACCGGGTTGCTACCAAATACTTCGATCGGTAACGTCGAATTAATGATAGTGCCCCCTGTGAATGGGCTGGACTCCTCCTGGATCACTACCTTACCCGAACTGTCGATGGCTACCAGTCCTGAGCCCGTCAAAGAATCCGTAATAGCGTCAACCAACCCGCTCATGTTCACGTAATTTGTGACCAGGTTCACCGTATAGGTAATGCCCTGCCAGGTGATAGTGAACGTGTAGCTGCTGGTCGTAAAGTCGTAGGTTGATGGTGCGGCGCTGGCGGTGATACTTGCCGCGCTACCACCAACGCCGGGCACTGGTGCGACCGCTTCTGTATAGGAAGAAACAAACAGGTTGTAGCTGTTGTCATTGTAGGTGAGCGTGACCGGCATCCCGACGACCGGCACAAGCTCAGAAAAATCACCATAAATGATACTGTAACCACCAGCTGTACTAATGACGTAACTGTCAGGCGCGACGATGGTTAATACCGTGCCTTCCACCCAGGAACTTGGAATGCTGAGGTCATCCGAATCATCATTGTCGTCATCGTTTTCGTTATTCACGCCAATTAGGGTAATGGTATTTCCATCGAAAAGAATGGCGTCAGAGTTGGCATAAATACTCCCGGGCGCCGTTGAGTTTGTATCTAATCCGGAACCGCTTGCCGTCCCGCCAACTTCTGTTGATGACCACCAGTTTTCTGACCTGAAATCTGCACCCACGTTCGCGCCAGGAGGAAAGATTGTATAGGAAAGGTCAGCGCCGAAACTTGCCCCTGGCGTTGCACCTATCCGAACTCCTGATTGCGGGATGCTGAAATGACCAACGCCGACGCAGAGAAACATGCTTGTGCGGAAAATTTCAGGGTCATCAGGATCAAAACGAGAAATTGGCTGAACCACATAATCCGGGAACACGCGGTACTTCCCGAATACCTCTCGGATAGGATCGCCAAGACTGACATTGTTGGCCTTAGCCGGACTGAGGTCGAGGGAATCACCCGATGCCTGGCTGCTGGCACCCGTATCTAAGGTGCTCAGCATATAGATTGAATACGCAGCGGCGGCCACGGCTACTGCGATGGCAATATATGCGCCATACGCCGCCATAAACGCTGCCTGTGGAACTGGGTAAATTCTCACATCAGAATCAGGCTTTATGAAGCATAGCGGCCATTCAGATGACGGGATATTCACCCCATTAACTTCAACCCTAATAGGGTGATCCATCCCATTTTCATAACCGGTTACGTTTTCGAGAAACCAGCGGTGGATGGTTGCTTCCCTGTGTTCATGGGTTTCCAGAGGCTCGCCCGGTAGCCGAGAGGGATAAATTTTAATCGTCACTGATAATACTCCACTTTCGCATATCGGCGTTCAAATCGGCCGATCGGCAAAATCGTCACGTTGCTTTTTGGATTGCTTTCAATCACGTGAAGCAAACCATTAATTTCAACAACGATACCCACATGCGTAACCATGCCAGACTTATAACAGGCGGCCACCACACCATGACTCGCTTTGCACTGTTCGACAGAAAGCATCAGTTCCCGCGCAGCCAGATCCATCTGTGAATCCTCCTGGATAATGCCTTCGAAAGCTGGCCACTCAGGAAGATTTAAATCCCTGCGGATCTCATGAACAATTCCATAACAGTCAAGGAATGGATAGCAGCGCCCGCCCATCCGCCAGGTGACGGAAAGGTATTTGTCAATGTTGAGCATGGGATTCCTTACGAGATGTAACGCAGACCGGGAAAATAAGGCAGGGTATAGCGGTAGCGGGGCCACGCCGTATCAAGTACGTTTAAATAACCAGCTGTTATCTGAACTTCTATGGCGGTCCAATAGCCCCCCTTTATCGACATTGAGTAAGGATTTTCGGTGGGAGTAGTAAGGTCTGTTGAAATAAAGCAACGATAGGTCAGAGACGCAGAGCTCAAATCTTTCAATGCCTTGCGTATCGCCGTGGAAACAACGCCCTTAATATTGCTGATTGCAAATTTAAGGTCTTGCGTACCATCAGCATTACGCGCAGGCAGAGCGATATCTATACCGCACGCTTCGAAAGTTTGCGCTGTGCCATCTTCCAACGTGGCAGTGATATCTTCCCACCCCTTCGTCAGCCAGTATGATGAATTGCCGATCTGAATCTCCAACGTCTCAATAATGACCTCTGAACCTGATGAGGCGTAAAGGCGATTTAGAATTGTCATGCTTCTGGCCACTCCCGGTTCAAAGCTAAATCAATAATGTTGCTGTTAATAATGAAGTCGGGAAACTCCCCCCAACCAGGTGGAAGGATTGGCCTCTCCCACAGTTCCAGCGTCGCAGTGAATTCCCAGTATTTTCCACCAGTAATGATTGGCCCGTCGTAAATATCCACAAACCGGCAAACATAACTTTCCACCCCCAGTGGGGTTCTAAGATTTGCGTTGAACCATGCGGCACCATCAGAGATGGAATCTCTAAACCATACCTCAAAAAGCTGGGCCTCTGATTCGAGAAATAACCAACTTACCTGAGCCTGAGATGGCGTAGATGTGTAAAGTCGCCGCTGACGGGCGCGTCCAGATGTCAGATCTGTTCTAAGCAGCGGGCTCACCGGTTTGAGTGCATATCCCTCCTGAATCGGCATCGGCAAATATTCATCAGGATAATTAATATCTGAAGTGATACCCATTAGCGTGCTCTCCGCTTAGTTTGCCATCCAGTGCCAAGGCCTTTACTTACGCGCCCGGTGCCTGCGGCTATATCCGAGGTAACCATATCGTAGCCCTGCTGTGCACCTCGCTTTACTGCCTGCTCCATCATGGCCATGGTCCTAGCATCGGGATCACCATTGATCGTCATTTCAAAGGATGGGTTGTATGAACCACCCCCAGTTGACTGTCTGCCAACCCGGTCAAGGGTTTGATCTAGTTTTGCTGAGGTTGAAGCGGTAGTCACGCGCTCCCCCTTCTGAAGCAACCAGGTTCCTGTTTCAGGAACTGCATCAATACCGTCATGAGCCATACCAGAAAGAGCTGACGCAGAAACCCCGGCAACCAGAGTCTGAGAATAAGTTGCAGCCGCAGCTGCGGCAGCCGGCGCCAGTGCTGGACCGACAATAGGGATGGCTGCTGTTGAAGCGTATGCGGCCAATTGTGCCTGAAATGCCGTTGCCTGAGCGTTAGCTACCATTGCAGGAATAGCCGAGGCTTGGGTTGTTTTTCCTACAAGCAATTGAACGGCCTGATAAACCAACCATTGAGCGGCCATGTCTGCCAGGGTTTGGATCACGGTCTGGCCGAAACCTGAAATCATTGTGGATAAAGCATCACCCACTGATTCAGTGCCGTTGACAATGCTTTCGAGCCCATCAGAAAGTGAGCTGGTTGCACTACCCAGCAGAGAAGAAACATTGTCTGCCGCTATTTGACTGTAGTTTGTGGCTTCATCAGCGAAGTTCTGCCAGGCGTCACTAATACCGGCCACCCAATCACCGCGCAGCGCGTCCAGATCTTCATAATGCTTTTCTTGAAGTTCCAGGCGCTCCTGCAGTGCACTTTCCAGAGCTGAAGTTTCCTGATCGTAAAGGTCTTTGGAAATATCACCACCCTGATACTGCTTCTGCAGATCAGCCTGCTTTTCGAGATAATCTCGCTGAAGGCTCAAAAGCTCTTTCAGCCGGTCGCGCTCCATTTCCCCCATACCAGCGCCCTGAACGTCGATATCATTGGCTGCCTGGGCATTACGGTTTTCAGCGGTGAGTCCGGCAGCATAGGCGGCTGCCTTCGCATTTTCCTCGTTGGCTTTTTTAAGCTTTCCGAGTTGGTCCACCTCAGCGGCCAAACTCTCAAGGCGTTTTTGCTGTTCAGCATTAATGCCCACCAGTTTCCCGCTGGCGAGATCGAACTGCAGCTTTTGAGCTTCAGTGACTTCTGTTGTTTTTTTACCTGTTGTGTCGATCAGAGCAATTTGGCGGAGATAGCTTAGCTCTGTGGACTTGAAGGCGCTTTCCAGTTTTTTAGCACCAGCATCCGGGGTAGCCTTGCCGTTTGTCGCACCTTTAGGAAGAACGAACTGAGAACTGATTGGGGCAACTATTGCTTTGCCGGTTGGCAATGCAGCGCCAGCCTTTCTGATGGAATCTAACCTTTTGGTGAGTTCTGATATCTCTTTATCAATATCCGCTGATTCCGGCATTGTTCCGATGGTTCTTTCAACGATCGTCTCAATGCTGTCAGATGTTTTGCGCGCTTCCTGCAACCACTTTAAGCGGTTCTGAATAACGGACTCATTCTGCGAGTTCCCGATATCGTAACTTCCCTTGAAGTTATCGATCAGGTCACCAGCTGAGGCGGCCACTTTTGCCAGCCCGCCCGCCAGTTCAACCACACCACTTACCAGAGAGGTAAGGCCCTGTAGAATTTTAGGGTCAGTGAGGACATCTTTCAGTTTCCCAAAAGAATCTTGAAGACCAGAAATGTCGACTTTAGCCAGACCCGTGGCTATCTCCATTTTCAGTCCAGATACCTGAGTTTCCATATCCTGAAAAATGCTATTCACTTTGACCAGGTCATCTATCGATGACTGATCCGGAGCGACGCCGTAATCCTTAGCCTGTTGAATTAACTCTTTAAGCTTTGCGTTATTGTTATCGAAAAGGGGAAGCATTTTGGAAAGGTCATTGCCGAGGCTTTCAAGAATTGTCACCTTGCCAGCGTTCGTGCTTATTTTTCCTACTGCCTCACCAATCGCGAGAAGCTGCTGATCGGGAGATGCCTTAGCCAATTTTTCCGCAGAAAGGCCAAGTGCGTTGAGTGCATCAACACCTTCGCCTGACTTGTTAATTACGGCGTCACCGATTTTGTCGCTGATATCTTTGAAAACGTCATTCAGGTTGTCGCCGGCCAACCCCGCTTTATCAGCGGCGAACTGCCAGGCCAACAACTCTTGAGTTGAAATCTTTAATGATTTGGCGACACGGTCAACTTCAGTGACCTGCTCAGCTGTATTTTTTAAAAATGAGATCCCGGCTGAACCAATGGCTAATGCCGCGCTGGCGGCAATTGTTCCCAGTGCTGCGACAGCAACCCCCGCCGCTTTAACTGAACCCTCAACCTTTTTACGCCACTCTTCAGAAGCACGTTCTGCATCATTAAGGCCGCCAACGAACCCGCCGACTTTTGCGATCAGGTCTATCGTTAGCGTGCCGAGGGATTTACTTGCCATTTTAGCTCCAGTTTTTCATTGCATCATCCAGGCTGACCGGGGCCTCGCTGATATGCGGCGCAAAGTCTGTGATGGAAAACGCCGGGCTGTCTTTCTTGCGATTGATGTTCGCCAGCGTGCTGGCGACCAGTGCGGCTGCCCACTCCGTCCGCATCATCGGGTTGAGGTTCCCGAACTTATTCCGGTACTTCACCCAGACCTGAAACTCATTGAGGCTCAGCCTTTCCTGTGCCTCGGCAATGGTGCAACCACCGATCCCATTAATGACTAATTCGCACCAGAGCTCGTTTTCTGCGCTGAGCTCGTCGTCTTTCCCAGATTGTTCACCTCTGAGATGGCAACCAGAAGAGCAATTGTCAGCGCACCGTCCAGCGCACCGCGTTCAGGATCTGCTTCACCGGTAATATCTGCCGGTGTGAATACGGGCTTGCCATCTTCATCGCAGATCGAGGCTGCGATGCGGCCTGCTACCCCCTCCTGCTTCCCGACGGAAGCCAGAATGTCAGACGTTGCGGTGTAATAACCCAGCGGGCGGACATATACGGTCGCAGTCAGTTCTTGATCGCCCTGTTTCCAGGTTATTTCCTTCTCGATTGGGCGGCCGGTAAATGCGCCAGCGCCTTTTAACGACTCAAGGGTCAATTTCATGTTCTGCATCTCAGCGTTGAATAAAGAAATGAGCGGCGGCAGCCTGCCGCGCGCCGCGGTGTTTTTTTAACTTATGAACCAGAAACCTTCGGAACCCAGACTGACGCGCCAGAGCGCTGGATCGTGGCCGAGGTGGTTACAACGGTGTTAGCCTGAAAGTCGAATGGGAAATCGGCAACATACCCCTGAAATACAAACCAGGTGCGGTCTTCTGGAAGAAGGAAACCGTCTACTGCATCGGGATCTGACGGTGTTGCCACGGTTGGAAGAGAGGTGCCATCAGACCAGCCAACCGCGAATGTGAGGTCAGTCTGATCATCGGATTCGGACAGGTTATGCAGCATCAAATGGCTGGTGTTTGCCGGATCGGCATTGAGCGTCACCGTAGCCTGAGCCGGAGTACGCAAACCTTTTTTATAGGTTCGGGTATTACGCTCACTCAAGCAGGTGTCCTCAATTTGATCCGCCGGGTTGCCGCCGGGCGTAAACGCAGTAATACATTCAACTTCGCTTACGACACCGTTGGCGAGTACAAAAAACTGTGTACCTTGTGTCACTACAGACATGGGCTTTCTCCGGACATAAAAAAACCGGCATAAGCCGGCGGGTTAAAGAGTCGTTTGGTTATCGCTTAACGATCCAGTCAACATCGAATGAATAGCGGTATCGTTTCGTTTCGGTGTCCCGGCCTTGTGGGCCCCACCGCGTAATATAAGCCTTGGGTTGAATCGCATTGCGGAGCGCCTCGGCCACTGCTGACGCTTCAGCAGCAGTGTTTCCGTAAACATCTACCTGCAATTTATAGGAATCAAAATCGGGCAACGTATCCAGATACATCGGTGGTTCGCCATCGATGTTCTGCCAAACTGCATACGGATAAACAACGCTGTCATCATGCTCGCCGAATGGATAGAGCCTGACAGGAGATGTTCCGATGAGTGCAGTCACCGCAGCGCTGGCGGCGCACACCGGAAATATTGGTGCAATCATGGAGGCAGTCCTTTTTTCTTCGCGCGAGCTATGCCCCGGTCAATTGCCTTTTCATATTCGCTGGTGAAGGTATTAATCACATCTGCAACACTGTTTTCTGCTGCCGGGCGCATGATTGGCTGAGCGCGCATATTTTCAGTGCCAAATTCCAATAGCCGCCAGTGCGGTGTCGGCGCGTTCTTGGCCTTATCCGGATGGTTTTTAAGAACGGCTCCGTGCAAAACGCCGATCCTGAATTTTAAATTGCCTGTCTTTTTGAAGTATTTCGGGTCCCATCTAACAGCGATGTTGTCTGCAATACTCCGGCCAGTGGCTATATCATCAACCCGCCTGGCGTTGGCCTTTGCTCTATCAGCGATGACATTCGCAGCTTTGCGAAGTGCCGCGCGCCCACCCTTCTTTTTCAGGTCAGTGCTTATCGCATCGATTTTACCCAGAAGCGATTCCAGACCGGTCAGCGTAAAATCGACACCGTCAGCCATCGTTAACCCCTTGTGAGCATGGCAGCGTGAAATATTCCAGACCGCTAACAGGATCAGGAAGAACGCCCTCAATGTTGTAGACCTTGCCTCGGAAAATAATGCGATGCTTTGCCGTTAAATCCGGTCGGTAGCGGATGGTGATCCGGGCAGATATTTCAGCCTGTCCAGCCTGAGCAGCAACAAATTCACGGGCTGACAGTGGGTAAACCTCTGCCCAGACAGATACCGTATCTTGCCACGAAGGGGTGACCCCACCTGTGACCGGATCTTGAATATTTACCGGCTCCTGAATTTTCACGCGGTGCCGTAATCTTCCAGCCTGCATAATTAACCTCCGACCTTACCACTGAGATATACAGGGGCTGGATTGGTAATATCCATATCTTCCGGGTCAGCACTACCTTCAATCAGAACTTTGACCAGAAGATCGCACAGAGACTGATTCGTCTCAGTTTGCCGACTTATCGCCGCCGTCAGGTTTCGCATTTCCTGAATCAGTTGCTGATGGTTTTGCTGTTGCTCGTTCATATGCAATTTTCACCCACTTTTTGAGCCAAGCCTTACGACGTTCACAACCTGCACAAGCCATTTCAAACCCCATAGATTCGGTAAGGTTGCAAAAGAGATTCCACCGCCAATGGCAAAGAAGACACGGTTTGTCCAACCACCACTGATTCACGATTTGAATACCAGTGACCTATTAGCAAAAGCATCGCTGCCCGGATATCGTCATCAAGCAACAGCCTGTTTTCGTCTGTTTCAAAGCCCTGATCCGTGTTCAGTAAGTAAAGCGTCCGCCGTGTCCACGTTTCAACGTAGCGCTTCGCTGCACCGGTATAAATTTGAAATAACGAATCATCTAGGGTGAAATCAGGTTCAACCCGGCAATGATTTTTTATGACGTCGAGGTCAATAACATCGGCGGGATCAGCCATTTGTCGCCCAACCTTTTAAAATGAAAAGCGGCCCGAAGGCCGCCTTAGGGTGCAGAATTAACTGCCGGAGCCAGGCGCGGTGAATGAACCGTAGATGAAGGCTTCCGGACGTTTAACCGCCAGTGCCAGGCGTTCTTCGCAACGAATCGAAATCATGTTCTTTTCGAAGTCGTCGGCGTTCTCAGTACTGATCACTACGTTGGCGTCTTCACGATCGAACAACTGAGCGGCGGCATTAAAGGCACCTGTCAGGAATTTACCCTGGAAGGCGGCAGTTTCTGTGGCCACGACCGGCAAGCCCCACAGTGTAGGACCCGTAAGAGCTGAAGGATTCGCCAGAATGTAGCGGCCCAGCGTGTCTTTCGTCAGTTCAATCTTCGCCCAGTCGATGAAGTGCAGGACATGGCCTGATGCCGGGAAACGCGCCAGTTGTGCCTGTAACATTGCCAGACGCAGATCATCGATGCCGTTCTGCTGATCTACCGAGAATGCAGGGTCGAACGCAGAGGCTTGAGGCACGATGCCGTGAAGGTGTACGCCGGTACCGTCGCCGAAGAGAATTTCCTGCTCTTCAACATATTTCAGGCCGTAGCGCATTTCTGCGTCCACCGTTGATTGCAGCTGAGCAAAGTCATCGAGGATTTGTTTCGATGCTTTGAACATGTGAGCAATGGTGGTGACTGGGGTGATTTTGGTGGCGAACTCAATGTCGCTGTAAGGTTTGGTCGTCCCTTCAGCAACAACCTTCGCTGCGTTGGTGAAACCGGTCTGCTGCACCCAGAAAATCGCCGGTGCGCCGGTGCGGCCCGGAGCAATAAGATCGCGGATGAACAAACGCTGTTTCGGCGCGGTATCAATGCCTGGCAAACGCTGAGGCTCGACAACGCCGTCGGCAACATCCGTGGACAGCAACGCCGCATTCACAGGAATATTGACACGCTTGCCGCCTTCAACGCTCGCCGCAAATTTCTTCAACGCTTCTGAGCTGATCACCACTTTACCGACGGTCTCGGCAACTTTGGCTGCATTGTTCAGAGGCATTTGTGCGACGTGCTGCTCCAGATCGCCCAGTGCGGCTTTCAATGTTTTTTCAGCTTCACGCAGTGCGTTGAATTCCGAGGCCATCTTATCGACAGCGGCCTTGGTTTCTTCGGACAAAGATCCCGACTTACGAGCCTCAGTCAAAGCTTCTTCTGCTTTAGCGCTGAATTTGCCATTCGCTTCTTCAATGCTCGCCGTTACTTTTTTCAGGATTTCATTTACTTCAGACATGGTGTTTCCTTATTTGCCGAACGCGGCCAGCGCGTTTTCAAGTTGTTTGAGGTCTTCAGGGTTTGGTGCATCGGTAGCGCTCGGCTTACCTTGGTGGTCGTCAGTAGCGCCCGGCTTACTGGCGGATAAAGATTTGAGAAGTTTTCTGCGCTCAGAGCGCGGAGTGTTGGCTTTGGCTAACAGTGCGTCCAGCTTGCGCAGCGCCGCTGCTGGGCTTTCGTCCCCATCGGAAATTTCATCCGCGGACAGAAGCCGGTCAGCAAAACCTTTCTCGACCGCATCGTTGCCGCCGATATATGTTTCGTTGTCCATCATTCCTGAAACGTCCGAAGCATCAAGGCCACTTCGGGCAGAGTAAATATCCTGCATGGCGCGATCGAAAGGCTCCATGTCCTGGGCTGCCCGTGCAAGGTCATGCCGGTTACCCACCGCATACACCCAGCAGTTATGGATCATCAGGAACGCGCCGCGGCCAATTTGCACCTCATCACCGGCCATCGCGATAATCGACGCGGCAGAGGCAGCGATCCCCAGCACCTTGACGGTAACTTTTCCGCTGTATTCGCGCAGTTGGTTATAGATTGCCAACCCTTCGAACATATCGCCGCCCGGAGAGTTAATGCTGACAGTGACGTCCTCGCCGTTCATCGAACGAAGAGCGCCAGCAATTCTATTTGCAGTGACCCCCTCCCCCCAGTAATCAGCACCAATCACGTCAAAAATTGAAATCGTATTGTCGTTGCTGTTGGCAGCCTTAATGCCACCGTCCCAGCGATCCAAAGCGGCCGGTGATAGCTCACTGGTGACTTTCGCGCACGGGCGCCCCTCCGGCGCTGCCGGAAGATTTTTTAATGACATGGGATGGCTCCTAAGCCGCCTTTTTCAGCGGGGAATGTTCGAAAGAAATATCGGGGAACAGTTGGTTATGGAGCTCGAGCAATGCGTTGGCTCTCGCTGCCTGGTTATTTTGGCGTAAATCTTCAAGCGCGGTGAGGTTCAGCTGCACGGTATAAATGTCGCCGCCCGGGATCGGAGGTAGATTTTCCAGCCGGCGGACATCGTTGCGGCTCATCCAGCCATTCTGCAAGGCGGTAGTGTAATAAGCCGCACGCCCGGCGCTGTCAGCGCGGAGTAAACCTTCCACCGAGAATTCCGCAAAATAATCTTCATCATTACCCAGCAGGCAGCGCGCTATCTCCTGCTCGATATTGACCAGCAGAGGGCGCAGCGTGTTCGTCAGGAATAAAAGGTTCATGCCTTCGACACTGGATGCCCAGCTGCTTTGTTTGGTCATGTGCCCGACCATAAACGGCGGGATCCGGAACCAACGGCAGATTTCTTCAATACTGAAAGAACGGCTCTCCAGCATTTGCGCTGCCTCAGGGTTCATCGTTACCCCCTGATAGGTCATGTCACCTTCAAGCACCATGACCTTACCGGCATTTTTCGAGCCTACAAAAGAACTCAGGTTCTGCTTTAACCGTTCTCTCTGCTCTTTATTAATGTCTGTTTTTGCACTAATAAAGCCTGAATTCTGTATGCCGTTCTCAAAGATTTTCGCGGCAGATTCCTCAACCGCCATTGCCGAGCCAATGACATCACGACCGGCCATCATCGGCATCATGCCGCATACACCATCCAGCCCGAACCCGCGAATATGCATCATGTTTTTCACAGGAATAACGCGCTGACCGTTTTTATCGGTGTAGGTGTATTGCAATTGCCCGTTATCAAGTCGCTTAACGACCATGTTTTGCGGTAATAGCGGGTTAAGCCCAACCAGCTTTTGACCGATCATCAGCTTTTCTATGAAGGCATTACCCCGCATACAAATGCTGGCAACGAGCATCAGCATAAATCTGGACGGGGTCATTTCCCCGTTGGGCTGCTTACAGAGCACTTTATATGCCGGGTGGTCGGTGGCCAGCTCCCGAGAACCGTCCTTTTCCCGCTTATAGACTTTCAGCGGCAGCGTTGATACCGATTCACTCAGCAGCCGTGCGCAGGCCCAGACGGCGGACAACATGATCGCCTTATCGACGGTCACCGTTTTACCGCTACTGCTGGTTCCCATCCACTCCTGCCAAAACGTGCCGGTGGTCAAACTGATAGGTACACCGAGCCAATTTAAAAGGGCACTTTTTACGCGCCCCGGTTGTTTTTTGGATTTCATCAGACACCTATCATTATCGGATCTTCGAAGAAGTCGGTTAAGTCCTGTTTATCATCGCCGCCGTTGACCAGTAACCGGCTCTTCGCCGTAAACAGTGCAACCGGTCCGTCGATTTTGTTTTCTGGGGTCGATTTATTGGGGAAGATATTATCGTTTTTGTCAGGTTTAACCGTGACGTTTGACATCATCCAGGTCATCACCGGGTTACTGTCGTGGTGGATTTTGCTTCCGTACACATCGGCCTGTACTGACTTCATCGCCTCCGACAGGTTTTTAACTGTCTGTGCAACCTCAACCAGCGGCAATCCCTCTTCAGCCAGTGCCAAACTAAACTGTGTTGCACTCCACGGGTCGAACGCGATTTCCTTCAGGCTTTCGCCTTTTACCCACGCTTCCACTTCGGCTTTGATGTAGGCGTGATCGATAACGTCACCATCGGTTAAGTCCAGATAACCCGCATCTGCCCACTTCCGGTACAGTTCGGATATATGCTTCGGCGCGGTCTCCAGTCTTCCCTCTGGGATCCAGAATTTCGATTTCGTGTGAGTGTGTCCGGATGGAGAACGCCACGTTTTCACCGCGGCGCAAATATCTATTTTGTTCGCAAGGTCGATACCTACCCAAAGCGGCCAGTTACGCAGCTCATCATCGGGCGCAATATCTGCACACTTCGCCCAGCGGTCCATATCCATCCAGGCACTTTCAGCCGTCACCCAGATATTTAGATGCTTCGTAAAGAAGTTCGGACGAGCGGCGATTTGCTCTTTCGCCTTTTTTGCCAGACGGCGCATATCGTCCCAGCGCTTACAGATGCCAAGCCCCGGATTCGCCTTCGGCCAGTTCTTTTCATCGAACGGGTCGTCGTCTTCATCCAGCGTATAAATGACAGCAAAATAAGTGTCATCATCCACCACGCCGCGCAGCACTTTTATCGCGTAGTCGCGCTGTTCGAAACAGATACCCTCTTTGTTAGAACCTGCTGTCGTAATGGCAAACAGCAATGATTGAAGACGCGCGCCGGTGGCTGTTTCCAATACGTCCCAAACGTCACGGGTGCGGTGAGCGTGAAGCTCATCAACGATCCCGCAATGGATATTCAGCCCGTCGAGGTTATTTGCGTCGCTGGAAAGCGGTTCAAACTTTGAGGCTGTTCTCTCCTGATGGATGTTCAGTTTGACGTGACCAAACAGTCTGCCCAGTGTCCGTGGGGCTTTCTTGATCATGTTCTTTGCATCATCGAACACGATCCGGGCCTGGTCACGGGTGGTGGCAGCTGAGTAAACCTCGGCGCCACCCTCTCCATCCGCGCCGGTCATGTACAGGCCAATACCCGAGGAGAGAGTCGACTTAGCGTTTTTACGCGCTACCTCGTTATAGGCAGTACGGAAGCGGCGAACCATAATTGCGTCGCCGTCGTCATCGAACACCTGTTCCCCAGTCATTTCATCGATCAGGGGGATAACGAAGCCAAAAAGATTTATCAGAATGAAGATGTCCCACGCCATCAGCTCTATCGGCTTGCCAGCCAGTGCGCCTTTTACGTGGGGGACGAAGTTATAGAAATCGAGGATGTGCTGGGCGCGATCCTCACTGAAGTAGACGCCGCGTTCCGGCCCATGCTCTAAATCGTTAAGGAATCGTTGGCACGAAAGCCGCACCAGTTCGCCAGCAACAATCTCGCCGGATAGCACGCGCTCGGCGTACTGGATACCATCCGAAACCGTTGCCATTCATCATTTGCGCTTTTTCAAAAATTCTTCGAGTGGGTCAGCTTCCCCTTTCCCTTCGCTGCTGACTTTGCTGCGAGCGGCTGGGGTCATGCCGAATTCAGACATCATTGCCCGCAAACGTTTCCAGGCATCTGACATCATCGCAACCTGTGGATGGGCTTTTACTAACGTCTCACCCTGCATGTTCGTTACGTTGTAGGTCTCGCCAACCTGGTCAATCACATCACGGTGTTTTCGCCATTCAACATACGCGCCGATGAGAAGTTCCAGCGCCATGCCATCAAGCTTGGTGATCACATTGGAGCAATCCAACTCTTCCCCGATCCGTTTGAACCAGTACTTTTCCTGCTTGTTAAAATGCTTCGGAATTTGGGGTACCCCAGAAGGGGGTTTTGGCTCTGCCTTGTTCAAGGCCCTTTTCGATGGGTTACCCTTGACCAAACGCAGAGCTGTCGGGGTTCTCGGCGGTCCGGACATGATTGAAAACTCCTATTAATCGATCCTCAGGGGACCCCTAAAAAAGATTTGTAACCTGCGGGCGTGTGATAAAAACTTAGGCGGCGGTCCTTAAGCGCGAAAGGCCTGAACTCTCAACCCGCCCTCCCCACCCAATGATAAAGATTATCGTTTGAGACGCTCGCGGCCTGTTTTCGCCCGATGGCAGGGCCAGCACAGGCTTTCGAGGTTGTCTGGGTCATCGGTACCCCCATTGGCTTTGGCAATGATGTGGTCGACGGTCGTAGCTGGTGTGATCCTGCCCTGTCGCGCGCACTCCTGGCAAAGGTGCTTGTCACGCCCGAGGATGACCGGCCGGAGTTTGTCCCAACTGGTTCCGTAGCCGCGTTCATGCCTTGACTGGCCCCGCTGGTGCTGCTGCCATCCTTCATTGCGGTGCGTCTCACAATAACCAGAACGGTCTGTCGTGGTTCGCCCACATCCGTGCTTGCGGCATGCGCGGGGAATTGCTGCTGGCATATTATTTACCTATCATTTGGTCCATGCAGGGAATAAGGCAAGGCGCCACGCGCGCCGACGTTCTACCCTTGGCTGATTGTCTGGGTGTCGCTCAACTGTGAGCCCGTCAGCATGATCCACCAGTGAGTAACATGGATAGATGACCTTCCCACCCAGCGCATCACCGACGGCATAGTCAGCCGCCTTGGCGCGGTTCCAGTTCTGCATGATGCGGCTTAGTCCGCTAACTGGCGGGCTGTAGCACACGCCATGAATCAGCCGGTCCATCGTGATGTGGGCAGCTCGGCGTTTATCTGCATCAATCAGGCTGGCTGCTATCTGCTGCTGGTACTGCGGCGGACGCCCGGTACCCAGATAGAAACTGATGAGATTATCGGGAAACTTGGTCAGCCACTCATTCACACCCCGAGAGAAGTCCGGTAACGGCAGAGCGTCATCCTCAAGTATTACCACGCGACAGTCCTGCTGACTGGCCCACTCGATAGCGCGTCTGTGATTCCAGTTCGCGCCGTGATCTTCTTCATCGATCAACAGGTGCGCGGACAACATGTCAGCGAGGCGAGTCGCCATGTCTCGGCGCTGGTGGTGCCCTACAACGCAGAAGGTCACTTGTGCCGGTACCATGCGAACTCCTTACCGATGCCGTCAGATTTAAAAATGGTATGTACTTTGGGGCCAGTCACGATACGGTCACCGAATGATTTCGCCACCATGCCAAACGCGCCCATATCAAACGGAGTCGCTGGCGTCTTGCCCTTATCCCAGAACCTGTGGCTTTCGCTGAGGTAATGCAGACTGACTATCTTGTGTGCAAAATCCATCACGTCAGCACGACAGCCACCGAGCAGACCAGCATTAAGCAACGGGCTGTTACGGTGTTCGCTAAGGAAGTCAGCGTAACCTTTCCCGTGATGGTTATGATGCATCCACTGATCTGAATATGTCTTGGGTTCAGAGCCAACATATATCTTGCCGGGCTCCATCTCTGCCCACGGTTCGTGCAACATCTCAACGTCAGTGCCGTCGGTACACCACACGAATCGGTATTCAGGGTGAGCTCTCAGATACTGGTAGATGTGCAGCCAGCGCGCGAAGTAAGGACTCATCTGCAATGCTGGAACTGAAACGATATTCGCACCCAGCGGTGCTTCGCTGAGTTGGTCAGCCAACACGATGGCGTCAGCGCCACTGATTGAAACTGACCAGGCATTAAGCAGAGAAGCATCAGGTTTGATTGCCGTCCCGCGCTGAGGATCCGTCTGCCCCGTCAGGAAAGATGTGATCACAACATCACGCTGGCGCCGGAATTCCGCGTAACCGGCATACCCAGAATCACGACGGGCATTGAAAATGGTCACATTCTTCCGTACCAACGCTTCACGGTCAGGCTGAGCGACAGTGCGATTAACCGCTTCATGTTCATCAAGCGAATAGATGAGGGTTTCAGAACCGGCAACATCGGCATTTGCCCAGGTCGTCAGGCCAGCGTTATGAATACGCAGGGCCAGATCGGGATGTTCGTACATGCCACGGCCATAAACAGGGTCAAAGCCGCCGACTTTTTCAATCGCGCTGCGGTGGTAATAAAGCATCACGCCGCGCTGGCCGGTGTAGGCAACATGCCGGTCATCGCGATACAGCACAGCCATGTCGTTCAGCTTCTTTGCGCCAGCCAGATCAAGGAACTGGTAAGCCAGATGAGGCTCAGGGGATTCGATGTAAGGAACATGCCAGTTATCGCTGATCGGATAGGCATCATCGTCCCACAAGAACAAGTGATCACAGCCAGCATCAATCAGCGCCTCAAGGCTCCGGTTCTTCGAAGCCACGATCCCGAGTGATTTCTCATGCCTGATTATTTCGATACCTGGCGTTGTGGCCGCTGGCGCTGAACCATCATCAATCACGATCAACTTCGCGCCATCCGGGAAGTGCTTCAGATGCTGTTCAATCGTCTTTACCAGAACAGCAGGCCGGTTGTGTGTCGTGATGGCGATTCCAATCAGCGAGCCCGAATTACACACAGGTGCATACGGGACACCATCAATAGTGACCTGCATAGGATGCTCCAATGTTATAAAAACTACTGATTTGACCTAGATCTATAGACTTCACCAATAAGGAGGTGTAGACATAAGCCTTTAACTTAATAGGATTATTTCATGGATATTAAAGACAAAATCAATACCATTCTTTTATGTGATATCGCTATTCACCTCGGGCTATCTTCGGAAATTGACCCAAAACTCGTTAAATATGCTGTTTCTACTGGAAATGAATGGATGCTGAGCGCTCAATATTCATCTCTTGGCGCAGAGGAGCCGACTAAAGAAGACAGAGATTTTGTAGTTTCTGTCCTCAATATGTATCGTGGACTATCTAACGCATTTCGCAAATTAAGCCCTGAAGAGCAGAAAGAGTTAACTGAAAAACATCAGTTGAAAATTCATGATGGTGATATTCAAATTCCAGGATTTGATGGTAATAACGAGGCCGTTTATTACAGCATTATCGAAGCATTCCAAGGGATCGACCGCTTCACTGAACAACAGCAACCAATTGCAAATACACATTCAGCATCCGAACATTTATACAATGTGATGCTTGCTGAATTTAAAGAAATTGACGCCGTAATGCGTAGTTGGGATTTATCAAAAGAAGAGATCTCATCTATTCTTTCAAATGCACCACAGAGCTTCTGAATATTGTTGCGGGCGTTCGTGCCCGCTTCCCCATCATTAAAACTTATTTTTGTGTTTATTCATCTGCGCCTGATTAGTCACTTTGTCGTAGGTGCGCTCACAGGACTGGCCGGAGACATAACTGCGGTCAGCCTCAGTTGCGTACTTTCCCGCCATTTCGTCAGATTCGCTGAGCAACTGGGCAAGCAGAATGCTGGCCTCGGTTCTTGCCGAGCTTGCCGCGACAGTGGCGGAAAGGCGGCCGGTTTCACTTCCTGCGAGTTGCCGCTGGAGGGTGTCGAGTTGTTTGCGCAGCCCGGCGCCAGCACGATCAGCATCAGCGGCATCAGACCGAACTTTAGCCAGTTCTTCTTCAACATGTTTTCGTTCCTCATCGGCGGCCAATTGTCGGCGCTGTTCTTCCGCTCTTTCCTGCCCTTCACGCTTCAAGGTTGCGGCTGTATCGGCGGCGTCACGCTGTGACCATTTCAACTGCCAGGCCTGATCTGCGGCATCATATCCAGCGGTATAACGCCAGTGACTAAAAGCCCATAACGAAGAAGCCACCAGAGCGATTAACACCAGTGGCTTCCAGAATTTTTTAATCAGGGCTATAACGGCTGTCATGATAAAAACAGTTCGCGTTCAGCGGCGCGGCGCTTCGTAAGTCCGTTCAGCACACGACCGGCAGCCTTATTCCATTTCGGGAACTCATTGGCTGCGCCAGCATAGTCACCCGCGTTTAATTTCTTGATCAGGGTCGAACTGGTGAAGTTCTTCGAACCGACATTGAAAATAAACGATACCAGCGCATCAAACTGATTCTGCGTCAGTGGGACTTTCACGTTTGTCCCGATCGACAGTTCCGGCACTTTCACATCATCACGCAGAAACTGTTCAGCCTGGGGCTGTGTGATCACGTCACCGCGTTTAACGTTGTGCGTGTGCCCGATGCCAATTGTCCACGGCACGCCACCGGTTCCCGGATCAGGGTACGCAGTCAGCACGCAGCTTTCGAAGCGCTTAATCAGCGCAAAGCCTTTATCACTGGTTTGCATGAGGTTCTCTCTGAGGAGTTACTGTGGAATTCGCAGGACTTTAATGATTTTTGCCACGTTGCCGCGCACCACGAATAGGGCGATGCAGATAACGAGGTTCAGTAAGAAGATGGCTAAGCGAGTGCCGTCGTAATGATCAAACAGGAAACGCAGCGGGACATGGCCGTAAATCAGGATGAGCAGATAGGCCAACCATGAGGCCCAGCGGCGGTGTGTTGCACCTTTCTTACGAAAGAAACTCAGCCGGATAACCACCAGCGTACACACAATCACGTTCAGAATTACCAGCGGGTCATTTATTACCACTTTGCCCCCTCCACCGATCAATCAGTGATGTTGGGTTCTTTGCCCGGTTGCTGGCGAATGTAAGCAACTGCACCGCCAGTGCGGAGATGATCACCGCGCCCAAGGCATCCAATGGTTTATCAGGGTAACTGAGCCAAGCCGCCAACTTAGCGCCAGCAACACCGGCACCGAGCAGGCCACACATGAATGAAACGCCAAAATATGAAATGCGGCGCCACGCTGACAGGTCAACGGCTGACGTGACGTAGAAAACAGCGCCAGCAAAGGCACCGAAAACCACGCCGTAATCCAGACCGGTGAACCAGCCAAACAGGCCGACCGTGGCAAGCGCCGTTGAAGCCGCTGAAGCTGAAACCGGCTCAGACATTGATAAACCCCTTATCGCTGTAGGTGTCCTCACAACCGAATTGAGGGCATAAAAAAAGGCCACCAAATTGGCAGCCCTAGAAACGACGAAGCCCCGGCGTTTGCCGAGGCTTGATATCAGGTATAATTTCCCATCATTGGGATAAATCTAGCCAGATTCGGCAACTTTTGCAACGCCTAAATCACTGGGTAACCTTTTTAAATTCCGACTCTGCTGCTGACTCCTCTATAAAGCATTTGGTTATCAGCTTCTCGTAGAACGGTTTCCAGCTATTGTTCCACGTTCTTTCCGGCAGGTCTGGCAGTAATGCTTTCACGGCGCGGTGTGCCACTGCCGCTGGCAGTCGGGAATAACCAACGCCATGACAACGTGGGCATACCTTTTCTACTGGTAGGCCCATCAGAATGGATTTTTCCCGATCGACTACTTTGCCCGTCCCGTTACATCGGCATCGGCTTGAGATAACGCCCTTGCCTTTGCACGGCTGGCAAATGACATCAACTATCTCTTCGCCTTCAGTTTTGGACTTCATTTCATCCCGGTAAAGCAGGCCTAAATTGCCCGGCAGCGCATCAAGATATTCACGGCGGTCAATTGCCAGCTGATTTATGAATGTTCTCTTCTCTTTCAAAAAACCGGTACCGGAACAGCACGGACAATCAGACGTGGCAGCCGCCGAGCGTGCGTAATCTTCAAATGCCATTTTCGCCATAATGCGCAGGCATTCAGCCATGCGCCGCCCTGCGACTTTGCCGATGTGCTTCGGTGCGTGCTGTTTTGCGTACTGCGTCAGCATACCGACCGCTATCGTTTTATCCTGCTGGCTGATCCCGGCTTTTGCCAGGAACAGGCGAAGGCCGAATTCAGCCCCGCTTTGTGTCATTCCCAGCGCAGCCATAATATCCGTGATGTTCAGTGCATCGCTGGCCGTCGCGCGGGAACTGTCGCTGATGGATAAGCCTTTCGGGGAAAAATGCTTCAAAATCGTTTCAAGGTTCATGCTGTCTCCACACTTATTTTTGTTTGCCTGTAGCGATAACACCCATCGCTAGCGCGCGGTCTAATGTCTTCAGCACCAGAAATTCCTGTGCACCGTGCTCTTCTTCCCAAGCCGGGGTATTCGCATGAAGTGAGTCGTGACACCGTCTGCACAGCGGGATCACGAACAGGTCATGCGCTTTTGTTGCCATCCCACCAAATCCATTGCCGGTGATGTGGTGCGGATCATCGGACCCGTTACCACAGCCGCAGCATGGCTGGCGCTTTACCCATTGGGTGTATTTCGTGTTTTCGTACCGACGGGGCTTCGGAATACGGAAGTATGATTCCGGTGTCTCCGGATCGATTGCCAGCGCCAGCACCGGTTTTATGTTGTTCGCCAGTTCTTCACGGGGTTGCTTCTCCCACGGGTTGACGTCAGCCTCTTTACGCTGGCCGCCGGGCGGGTTGTATTTCATTCCCAGCGCGGCGCAGACCACTTCTTCCGGCAGCAGGTGAACCACCCCTTTCGAAACCGCCCACCAGCACAGCTCCGGCAACGTGAGGTGACGCCCGTCCGGCAGACCATACCGGTACCGGATTGCCTCAGTCACAAATTCGGCGGCGTTCGCCAGCGCGGTCGCATCCAGTTTTGGCGATTCTTTTTCCCGAAACTCGTTGTCATGCGCCCAGCACAGACAGACCACGCCACGGCCGCGCGGAATCTGCACCAGCTCATGGTGATGGTATTCTCCGTTGTAGTCCGGGCATTCACAGGCGCGATGGCGTTTAACCCACAGTGTCAGCGCCGCCATGCCGCCGACCTTGGCAATGACCGCCGGGGAAGACAGAAAACCAGACAGGCGCGGATCCCGTGATAGTGATTGTGCTTCTGCTGGCACCAGGCCATCCAGCGCGGTATGCAGGTCAGCGGGTTCATTGGTGATCAGCAGGCGTTTGCTGCTGAAGAACTTCACCATGTCCGCAGGCAACGCGAACTGTACGATCCCCAGCTCCCTCTGAGGATACGGTTTTAACAATGCTCTCACGCGTGGGCCTCCTGTTTCTTACGAAGATGGTCAGCCCATAGCCCAGCAACCCACTGAATACCTTTCGGGGTAAACCGTGCCTGGCGGAATGCATGCTGATTATTCGGATTGGTACCTGTCTTCATTTCAAACCGGCCAGCGGCGGTGTGCGTGCTGTATGGCGTGAACTGCCCGTCCTGCCGGTAAATTATTTTTTCATCGATGAGGAATAACCGGAATTCAGGTTCTTTCGCCTTCAACAGCTTGCAGACTGACCGGAATCCCATAGACCCTTTTGCAATGACGTACTGATCAACGAAATCAACTTTCGGCGCGGCCAGCGCCAGCTGTGATTCCAACGCCTGCTTTTCTTCGGCCAGATCAGCAGCCAGTCGCAACGCTTCCGGCAATGACTGCGGCACCAGACTGCTTTCTTCTAATTTCTGCCACCGGTCGATAACAGCGGCAGTGAACTCAGGAGATAATTGTGCGACCAGCACCAGAGAATCGCGCTTATTGAACCAGTACTCCTCATATTCCTGACCGTTCTGCTCATGGATATAGGGGGTGTGCGCCAACGGCGCGCTTAAAATTCCACCAGCCGCGAGCCGGTCAGCCGAGCGCTTCACGTCGCTGTGCTTACTCTTCACCAGCCCTGCAATCTCACGGCTCGACATCGTTACCACTTTTCCTGACAGCAAACTGTTCGACATAATCACTCCACACGTTAAACCGGCTGCACACCGGCGGGTTTGAAATCTGTAATCGTTATTTGAGCCTTACCCCCCCTTTATGACCGTCCCCCACTCGACCAGCATCCGTTTAACCTGGCTGTCGTCTTTCCAGATCCCGGCGTGGGTCAGGCCATCAAACAGCGCCTTCTGGAAATTATCTAAATCGCGTTTCGCCCTGTTCGGTGGGTAGAGAACCAGATGCACATCCAGTTCGGTGAGTAGTGCCGTCGGGCGGCTGCGCAACTGCTGATAAATCGACGCCAGCGCGTTTGAACGGAAGATCCGCCCGCGCTCGCTGATCAGCACGCCCTTTTTAGTAGAGCGCCAGTAACCGTTCACGCTCGGCGGGAATGGCAGGGTCAGTTGCATCATGAATTCTCCGCGTCGGTATAGGTGTCACGGGTGACGGCGGCGACTGGAATACCGGCGGCTATGCTCTTGTTGGCGATTTCCATACTTATTTTCGCCAGCTTGCCTTCGGCGTTTTTAATGCGGTTTCGCGTGTTCAGCTCTTCCCGTTTCAGCTTTTCGAGGCCCTCCCGATGTTCAACAACTTCCCGACGCAGGGATTTGAGTTCCCAGTCAATCTTCTGCTCTCCCTCTGCGCGCGCGTTGATCCAGTCGAACGCATCAACAACCGCACCACAGCGCCGACATGTAAGCTGTCGAAGGTGTTCATCAACCAAAACATTCACATGGCCACAACGATATGGCGCATGCTCTGGCTTATCGGCTTTGACAAGGTTGAGCATTTCTTTGATATCAGCGTTTGATTCAAAGCGTTTGGTGAAGGCCAGCACGTTTTCGCTGTCGTCTTTCGGTTCATCAATCACAATTCACCTCCCCTGCTTTGATCAGACTGATCAGCACAGCGTCAGCATGCTCACCGGCGGCCGTATAATCTGACGGGCAAAGTTCGCCGTAAGCATCTGCAGCTTTGAGGTAACCGCGATAGGCATCAAGCCAGATTCTCTGAAGTTCATTCATGGTTGACCGCCCGTGGAATTGGCATGACATTTTCTTCAAGCGCCAGATTAGGCACAGCAAAAACAATGCTGAGGCTTTCCAGAAATTTAACGGCGGGCAAATCCAAAAGCCCTTCAACCGGCATAAAATATTCCCGGCAGAGATAACTGAGATGTTGATGGCTGAAATAAACTTGAGAATTAAATTTGGTATAAGCAGTGAGGTCTTTTGATGCACATGCCATTGCAACGCCAAACACATCAATAATTTGAGCCCTGCCGACGCGTCCATGCACTGCGAACATTGCATCGATGAACTGGAGTCTGATTTTTTGGTTCTTAGTCATGCCGCAACCTCCTGAAGATAATCAGCGCCAGCTGTGATCAGCACGTCTCTTGAAACGGTCGTGAACTGTCCGCGCGGTTTGATAAATGGCCGCCAGATAACCAGCATGCTGCCCTTACTGTTGCCGTTCTTGCCTGGCTTGCCGGTACCGGCATTGATGAAGGACAGACGGCCATCGGTGATGAAGCGGATTTCATCCGCGGTAGACAGCGCCAGCGAGAACCAGCCGGTTGAGGTGTCGGCGGGCAAAAGCATCACCACCGGCTGGTGCTGGGCGCGGCATTGTTCGGCGGCCTTCTCCACCCACGGGGTGATCGCGCTGTATGGCGGGTTACACCAGATAGCGCCGTAACTTTCCCACTCAGTGGCCAACGCATCATTGGCTTCAGTAAGGTACCGGGCACACAGCGCGTTCTGGTAGTCGGCAGCGGCATCCAGATAGAAGCCAAACTCCAGATCCAGCGCCGTAAAGACTTCAACCGGCGTCTGCCAGCGGTCTTTGTGCTCGATCGGTGTGGTACTGGAAAATTCAGATGTCATAGTGCCCCCTGCTTGCGAGAGGCCTGATTCAGCAGAACAAGCATTGCTGGCTCGCTAGTGGAGAAGAATGCCTGAAGCATGCCGGTGAAATGGGTGTAGGTGACCCAGCCAGTTTGCTTAAAGCTCTTCAGGCTATAGATTGCATTTAGGGCTTGGTCTCTATCCGCAAAAATGATTGCAGGCCCGAGGAAAAATTTGTGGTCAATCAAGGCTGTACTGAGAGCTGACTTAATCTCGCAGTACGCGTAGCAGAAACTGTCAGCACGAAGCATGATAAATTCATGCGCTTCTTTAGCCTGAATTGCCTGAAGTTCGGCATTTATCTCACTTCGTAATTTCATGCCTGTCCCCTTCCCTGACGTACTGCCCAAAGCAGCTGATCGAACATCTGGCTGATCTCTGCCAGAGTCATAAGCGTCGGTTTTGATGGTTTAGCCGGTTTTATCGGAACGCCGCCTTCAGGCCAACTGATTAACGAGTAAGTGAATTTATGGCCAGCGCGGTTCACTTTGATTTCAAAGGCAGCTTTTTTGCCGATCGCATTGATTGCCGTTGACGTGGCATGACGCGGAGGTACAACGCCATTTCTCTCGATCACTTCCGCCTCAATCTCGCTACAGGTGCGAGGTGCCTGGTCACGCAATAACTCGGCGATAACTAACTGCTGATAGTTTTTTTTCATGCTGCTTTCACTCCCTGCTGGCGCTGGGCGCACTCTTTCCAAATCTTGGCCCACTGCGAAATGGCGAAATCAGCGCGCATGCTGCGGACGCTGGCTTTGCTGGCCTCTGTGCACACCATTTTTTCCAGTGCACTCGGTGCCTTGGTTGCCGCTACGCCACTGATGAACCTGCGGTAGGCTGCGTCTCGCTCCGCGGTATCAACTGCAACGTCACTGCCAGAAGTCCACTTTCCGTTCACACAGGCCGGACGACCGCTCTTTGCCCATTTGGTCGCGCTGAGCAGGTAGCCTTCAAACTTGGCTGGCTGGAACAGAGTTGCCGGGCGCAGATATTCAGCCATTTTTGGAGAGTCGCCCCAGTGAACCTGCTTATATTCGATAACCAGCTGCAGTTCTTCCAGGGTGTGGCCTTCACGGAGACGGGCACGCATGTTTTCCAGTGAGCTATTCGCGGGCTGGTAACGGGAACCGGTGATTAGGTTCAGGTGTTTCAGTGCCTGTTTGGCTTGATCAGTAATTTCAACTTCGGCGTCGGTCTGCGCAGCAGGCTGACAAGAGGTTTTATTATCTGATGGATCTTGTTTTGAATTTACTAACGGATCCCCCCCAGATTCTGGCGGGTGAAAACCGGTATTCGTGTTCGATTTTGATGCGTCGGATTTTGACCGGTCAGAATTTGAGGCGTCAGATTTTGATGTGTCAGAATCTGACGGTTGAGCAGCATCACGAAGCTTCGCAATATTCAGCTGGTACATGTTCGACGTATTGCGGTTTCCCTTGCGGCGCTGGGTACTGGTGATCCAGCCGTCAGCCTCAAGTTTGCCCAGCGTAGTGCGCACAGTGCTTTCACCTGCACCAAGCTGGCGGGCAATCGTGGTGATCGACGGCCAGCAAAGGCCTTCGTCAGAACTGAAGTCAGCGAGGCGCGCCATAATGGCCACCGCCGATATTTTTAAACCGGCAGCAGCGCAACCATCCCAAACGTATGCGGATAACTTAACGCTCATAAGACCCTCTTAAATTTTCGCCGGAATTGTTCAGTAGGCTGGGCGCATTCATGCGGGTAACCGGCACGCATGAAGATGACGCGATCCCCTGCTCTGTCGAAGCCCACGACGTGTACCACAACGCCCCGCCAATCCTTGTAACGCCTGTCCAGCTTTTGGATTTCTTCAGACATGCCGTCACCTTCTGGCTACTCTGGCGGATGTAACCTACCCACCACGCCGCGAACTGGTAGTTGCACGGCACCCACTCGCCATCGATAATCACTTCATACGAGAAAGAGCCAGCGGTACCGCCAGTCGTTTTACCGCGCATTTGCGGAACGCCAGCTTTTACGAGTAAACTGTTCATGCGTTAATTACTCCACACGGTTTGTTAATGCGCCGACGCCCGGGGACTGCACTCCTTGGGCGTCACCTTTTCCGGCTTTACATTTCTTGCCGAACAGCGCCAGCACAGCCCGAACCTCTGCATCACGCGCCGATAAATGGCGATGGTGATACTTCATAATTTCTGCGGCTTCAGCAGCATCAATCACACCGTCTTCCAGCGCCGCCTGAATGATCATGTCGACGTGACCACGGTGCGCCGCCGTCCGCATGCTTTTGCTGAACAGCTCGACCTGATCCAATTCATCCAACTGTGGGATATCCACGAACAGGCCACCGCGGCGCTGGGAAAAATACTCAGCCAGATAGCTGGTTCCGCTGATGTCTTCCATCGCTTCCAGCTCGGCAATTTCGAAGAACCGGCAGCCGTTCTTTTCATACAGGTTGTTGTTGAACCCTGCTTCCGACATGCCCAGAGCGCCAGCCATTGCAGACCGTCCGCCTGGGTAGGCTTTGCACATCGCTTTAACTACTGATTTCAGGTCTACCATTTTGCTTTTCCTTCGGTAGTTATGGCTGAGCGCCAGCGGTGTTAGTCTTTCCAGATGAAATAAAGTCTGGGTAGCGATGGGGGTATAAAATTTGCAGCTCGTTAATCTGGCCTTCATAAAATTTGACCAACCGTTCGGCCACTTCGAGAGACGCCATCTGCTGCCCTCTTTCAATGCGGCTTAAATTGGCTGGGTCGATTTCAATCAGCTTCGCTACATGTGAAAGCGTGTGACCTTGCGAGATACGCAAGCTTCGTAATGGTGATTGCATAAAACCTCCTATAATTGCGCAATTCGCATATTAAAGGGTAGTTACGAATTGCGCAAGTCGCTTTGCATATGACGCAAAAACAACTTGTAATGGACGCATGAACATAGGAAAACGCATAAGAGAACTTCGCCTGGCGAAGGGAATGAAAATTTCAGACCTGGCTGACGCTGTAGGAATTGATGGCGCGAATATTTCACGCCTAGAAACCGGAAAGCAAAAGTCATTTACTGAACAATCACTTAGTAAATTTGCTGAAGCTTTAGGCGTTGGAGTCGCCGAACTCTTTACTGCGGCTGAAAACAGGACTACTGTATATGAATACAGTAAAAATAATCCTGTGGTTCAGAAGGAAACAGCCGTGTTCAGAGTCGACATACTTGATATAAGCGCTAGTGCGGGCGGTGGATTTATTCAGGGAAGTGATGTGATCGATGTGATCAGGTCCATTGAGTATAACAACGAGCGTGCTATTGCCATGTTCGGTAGCAGGCCTCCCGAGACAGTGAAAGTAATCAATGTACGCGGTGATAGCATGGCTGACACCATTGAGCCGGGGGACCTGATATTTGTCGATGTTTCCGTGACAGACTTTGATGGTGACGGGATTTATGTATTTGGATTTGATGATAAAATTTACGTCAAAAGATTGCAGATGATTCCTGATAAAATCTTGGTGATCTCTGATAACAATAAATATAGAGAATGGGCCGTAGATGAATCGAATCAACATCGTTTCTATGTATTTGGCAAGGTTATGATAAGCCAGTCTCAGGCATATAAGCGTCACGGCTAACCCCTCTCTGAAAAAACTGACCGCCTTTCATGGCGGTTTTTTTTCGCCCTTTTTATTGCGTAATATGCAATTTAATACTTGCGTGATTCGCAATTGTGTTTTATCTTTTCCTCATCGGCAGCACAACGGGAAGAACACCGCAGCTTAATGAGGTATCAGGATGGACAAGCAGGAACCGAAAATCATCTCTGGCGGCCTGAATAACGATGAGTTGTTTGCATGGCTCACTTACAAGGCTGAGCGCCTCACTGTTTTACGGGCTTTGGAAGATGAAAAAGCCTCTCTTGGGGAAAGGCTTGCAGAGTTGGACATGCAGATCAGTAAGGTTGGTCTTGAGAGTCAAATAGAAATTTTTCCGACAACATTAGATCCCATTCAGTTTCAAGGTAGTCAGGAAAGTTGACAGGGTGTTGTGACAGGGTGACCCGCTGAAGGTATTTACAAGCGTCCTCACCAAACGATTCGAAAGCTAATTCATCATGCAGTGCAAGAAGAGCGTCTTCGAGTTTCAGCTCTCTGATCAGTGACAAAGGCCATTGGTATTTTATTAACAGTTTATGGTGCAGGGCTTGCTTTCCGTTCAAGCCATTAAATCGGGTGCCATATTTTTTTCGGTGCTCGGCGAGAAGGAGGTCAAGCGCGCAGATTTGTGCAGCGCGATTATTAACACAAGCAACCTCGTTGCTATCGATAAAACCATTTGTTTTAACACCGCGAGTTTTAGCAATGTTTTCTTTGATTTGAACAAAGAGGTGAGCAAATCCGTTGATCATGTTTTTCCCTTCTTGGTTGTGTGAGAACTCCCAAGATACCACCGCCGCCTGAGGTGGAGAAGTGACCAGGCACACAACGGCAAGAACACTGGGGGTTGAGGGACTCACTTACCATCAACCCAATCTGACCACAGTCCCAGTGTTCTTCCCGTTGTGCAAAGCATCCTGGTGATGGTCGGGTTCCCTACCCGATTGCGGGTTCGACTCCCGCCGCTCAATCAGATCGACGTGGAACCTCGATAATTGCTGTGTGTAGCTGTATTTCGGCGGTGGCATGACTCTTCAACCATCCAACATCAGGGGGAGCGAAGATAATGTTCTGATCATGACCACCGCCAATTTTTTCACAACATTCATCATTTTTGTGCAGAAGAATGACCATCTCAAAACGTGTGGAGCAAACAATGAAATTAGCGACAATCAAAAATGCAATCGTCTATAAGGCCCACCTGCCCGATGCTGACCTGCTGGCCGGACACCTTAAAGAATTTCCGTTCTCCGAAATTGGTGAACTGGAAATGGCGCGCGTTGGCTTTATCCCGAACCTGATCACCGCCGAACTGGTAACTCCATTCCAGGGTGGGCTATCTCTTTCACTGCGCATCGATGAGAAAATCATTCCCGGCGCCGCGGTGAGGAAAGAGGTTCAGGATCGCGTGGCCACTATCGAGCTTGAAGTCGGCAAGAAATTAAAGCGCGCTGAAAAGCTGAATATCAAAGACATGGTGCTGGCGGACTTCTGCAAACAGGCATTCGTGAAAACCACCGTGCTGAACGCGTTTTACAACACTGAGCACCACCTGCTGATCGTTGCCACCGGCAGCAAACATTATGCTGGCGTGCTGGTAAGTTACCTGGTCAAAGCCGTTGGATCCGTGAAAACTGAAACCATCCATATAAGCGATATCAAACACGGCCTGACCACCAAGCTTAAAACATACCTGAATGGCGATGAACGTGCGTTCGACGGCTTCCACGTTGGCGATTTCACCCAACTGTCACGCAAAGTTGAACAGAAAGAAACTATCAAATATGCAGCTGACATTGACAGCATCCGGGAAGAACTGCGAGAGAATTTGGACAACAGTTATATCGTCGATTCCATCAACCTACGTTACGGCGATGTGAGTTTCCTGCTGACTGAAAATTTCCACTTCAAACGTATCGACCTGCGCGAACTGGCTGATAACGACGAAGACGATCTGCCGTACCGTTGGCGTCATGAAGTATCGGTGACAACACTGTTGCTGACCAGCGTCATTAATACCCTGTGTGTACTGCTGAGCTACAAGCCGCAGGAAAAAGAAATTAACCCTCAGTAATACAGCCGCCCAGAGCACCGGGCGTTATTTAAATCTGAGTAATGAAATTTAATTGCCATCACTGGCAAGGGATTCGCTCAACCTAAATATACGTGTGGAGTAATTTTATGACCTGGTTAACCACTTTCTCCGGCCAGCATCTGGATTTCTCAAATCCTAATCTGCTCGCCTTCAATATCGGCGACATTGCGCAGGGCCTCTCACATGAATGCCGCTTTGCCGGGCAGATTTCCGACTTCTACAGCGTGGCTCAGCACTCTGTTCTGTGCAGCATGATTGTTGAACCGCAATACCAGCGTGAAGCCCTATTGCATGACGCCACTGAAGCGTACATGAAGGACATCCCTGCCCCACTGAAACGCATGCTGCCGGACTATTCCCGCATCGAGCGCCAGATTGATAGCCTGATCCGCGAGAAGTACGAACTGCCGCGTGAGATGAGTGCAATCGTCAAAACCGCTGATCTGATCATGTTGGCCACCGAACGCCGGGATCTGGAAGTCGATGCAGATAACTACTGGCCGATTCTGGAAGGTATTCAACCGACCGACATTCTTATCACACCTCTCAACCCAGTACAGGCCAGGGCTTTGTTTATGCGCCGCTGGGAAGAGCTGATGTTCTGAACGGGGGAGCAGCCATGAAAGATAAAAAATATTGCTACCGCTACGTTGACGGAAACGATAGCAGCGGACGACCAATCGTAATGCTACGTGAGCGCGTCATTATCCGCGAAACCGCCAAAACTTTTTGGCATTGCTATGACTATCCGCACATGACTACCGAGCAGTTGAAACAGATGGAATCTCGGTCAAAAAATGGAATTAAACGCTGCCTGAAAGGCTCTGCTCGCTCAAGCTATCACCTGACCAAGGAAGAGGCTCTGCGCTCTTTCGTCTACCGGAAAATGTTCCAGTTAGAACGCATTGGGCTGACGATGGAAACAGTCAGTATGTGCCTGGAAGGTTTACGGAAAGGCGGTCATATTTCGCAAGGCTGGCGGCCTGAGACAGTTACCCCTCCAGAAGATCGCACTTTTGTAGCATCGGAAGAACTTGGCCCTGTTGCAGCGTCGTTTAGTTGGGGAGAATGGTAATGACTGAGACAAGCAAACTAAGTATCGCCAACGGAGCGAAGCTGACCCATGAAACTTTCGAAGAGTTCAGGCAGCGTCTTCATTATGACTGCCGTGGCGAGGGTGTTCGTGACCATGGCACAGCCAATGCGGTATTCACCGTTCAAGAAAAGCGGATGGTTACCGGTCTCGATGCAGAGTATGGCGAAAAGTTGGTGTATGACAACACTGGTGACTTCATGCACTGGTTCAGTCCTCAGGAATATTGGGATGATTTAGACGATGAGGAACGGGATGAGCTGGACAGACACGCCCGCAACTTTATGGATGATCCTAATTGCACATTCATCGCACTGAATGTTGACCAGAAGTGGGATGTTCTTGAAGACCTTCCGACGCTGGATGTCGGTTATTACACCTGGCAGTGGAAATATATAAACGGACATCTCACCCAAGCCGCTGCTGAGGCATTCATTAAACGCAAGCAGCACGATTATGGCGAATTACGCATTTTCGTTGAATCGTCTTATTGGGGTTGGGAATTGAATGAAATTCGTGACGCCATTCTCGATGGCCGCCTGGTACTGAAGGAGGTTGTATGACGAAGGCAACCCAACACCAGATCGGCCTGATGCAGCATGCACTGGGCATCAACGAAAGACACAGGGAGCCATACCGCAATTACTTTCTCGCCAGCAGCGGTCACAGCGACAATGCCGACCTGGAATCTCTGGTGTCTGCTGGCCTGATGACATCCCGCGCCGCGCCGTCTTTCTGCGCAGAAAATGATGTCGTTTATCACGTTACGGATGCTGGTCAAGAGATCGCAATTGCGGCGCTGCCAGAGCCAAAGAAACGCACCCGGTACCAAGAATATCTGGCTGCTGATTATGGCTACTCGTTTGCTGAGTGGCTGGGTATTGATGTGCCGAAAATTGAATATGGTTCGTGGTATCCGAACGACGGCAAATTCCGCATGGTTTCCCACCGCGCAGCCGGGGAATGGTGTGATACCCACAAAGCAGCCAAGGCCAGTTACAAACGGGCACTGAGCGCCAGCAAAGAACTTCGGGAGGCTGTATGACAGCAGCGACCAGCAAACCAATTCTGGATATGTGCTGCGGCTCCCGGATGTTCTGGCTCGATAAACAGGATGACCGCACCGTATTCAGCGACGTGCGCAGCGAAAATCACACGCTATGCGATGGGCGCCATCTGGTGATCAGCCCGGATGTCATCGCCGACTTCCGCCAGTTGCCATTCGCCGATAACAGTTTCGCGCAGGTTGTCTTCGACCCGCCGCACCTCGAGCGCGCCGGAGAAAAAGGCTGGATGCGGAAGAAGTACGGCGCGCTGGACAAAACAACATGGCGTGAAGACATCGCCGCAGGTTTTCGCGAAGCGTTCAGAGTGTTGCGGCCACACGGCACGCTCGTTTTCAAATGGAACGAAACGCAGATACCCGTTGCCCAGGTTATCGCGCTGACCGACCAGAAGCCAACAATCTGGCAGCGGACCGGCAAAGGCGATAAAACTCATTGGATCCTGTTTTTGAAGGTGGCTGTATGACTGAGGCAACCAAATACATCGTCATCCTGCGTAGTGCCTGGTGCAATGAAACTGGGCACGGCTTGAATTGCTCATCTGATTTGGAAGGGTTTGATAAGCGCGAGAAGGCCATCAAGCACGGCTTCAAAGTTCAGGGAAGCGATGATTTCAATATCGGAGTAGTCACTAACGGCAAGCTGGTTTCGCTCGATTGGATGGCTAAATCCATCAATGAAAGCGAAGAGACTCTGGCAGAGATAGCAGAGCAGATTGGGCTTGAGGAGGCTGTATGACTGATACAACAGATATCGCGGCGCTGATGCGTGATATGCGCGACCTGGCCGATCGGATTGTCGAATGCCAGGGTGAAAACTCTGATGGTGAAGAAATCATTCACTTATATGACCAATCAGATACCACGTTCAAGGCTCAAAATATTTTGCTGGTACTAAATGCATTCGAAGAACAGCGCCAGCTGGCTGATGCAAATGCACAGAAAATCAGAAAACTTGAATTCCAGTGGGAGCACCGAGCACCTACCCAATGGGCATATGACCAAGCTTGCACGGCGCTGCATGCACAACGTGAACGCGCAGAGAAAGCTGAGGCCAGCGTTGGCGTGCTTGAAGGTATTATTGCTCGTAAAGAACTTGATGCCCAGCGTGCTGCCGGTTCAGAGGAAGAGCTGCACAAGGCATTGCATCGCGAGAAAGCAGCGGATCGCAAATTACTGGCGGCGCAGGAAGAAATCGCAGCGCTGAAAGCCAAGCTGGCTAATCCCGTGGTGCTGCCAGCCGGTTACTCAGCCCGGGCCGGGCATCCATTCCACGAAGGTGAGCGAAACGTCATGATCCCAAATAAACACGGTGACTGGCTTTCCCGTTTCGATGTTGAACATGCGATTCACGTTGCTGGTTTCTCTTCTACGGTTAAAGGCGGTGAGTGATGTATAGCAAAGATGAAATTGACGATGCGTTAGATTTTGACCTGTTTCAGGGCGATTTCGGCGATCAGGATGATGTGGAACTATCAAACAAAATCGTCACAGGACGCAAAAAATACACCTGTTTTGTCTGCTATGGAGATATACAGCCTGGCGAAATTCATCGCAGCATGGTGTCAAAGTTCGACGGTGAGCTGATGACATATCGCTGTTGTAATACCTGCTGCAAAGCGATGGTCGATAGCATCAATGGTGATTACCTCGAAACAGAGGAAGGTAAAGACCCCATTGATGCACGCTATGCATTGGGTTTTAGCCTCCGCCATCGATAAGGCAATCGAAAAACTTTCAAATCTGTAAGCCGGTGTGCAGCCGGCTATAACTAAACGTGTGGAGTAATAGTATGGGCCAATTAGTTTCTTTAGCGGAATGGGCAGCAGGACCAAATGGCTTCAAAGAACCTCCCTGTAAAGCCACCCTTCACCGTATTGCGAAAACTCGGCAAACATATCCCCCAGCCGTTAAGCAAGGTCGCCGATGGGTTGTTGATGAGGAAGCCAGGTTTGTTGGTATGGTTGAACGGGTCGAAATATCGAACCATCTCCCAGCCAGCGCCCGCACTTTAGTGGAGAAAGCACTTAATGGCAGCAAGACCCCGTAAATACAACATTTCAACACCGAACTTGTATTGCAAATTGGATAAGCGAAACAACAAAACGTACTGGCAATATCGTCACCCCATTACGGGGGAGTTTATTGGTTTTGGTACGGATTCAGATGCCGCGCATGCAGCGGCACTTGAAATGAATCGCATTACTGCTGAGCAATTAACTTCTCAATCTTTCGCCCTGATAGATATTGCAAAACAAAAAGCCGAACCAAATGCTCAGAACATGCGCTTAAAGCAATGGGTGAAAGAATATAAAGCCATCCTTGACCGGCGTGTGCAGCGAAAAGAGCTGGCAGCATCTACTGCCAGGGGGCGCAAAGCATGTGCTGAACTTCTCTCAGCTCGTTCTCAAAACATATTGCTCAAAGAGTTCGGCGCACGTGAGATGGCTGCATTGATAAACGAATATGTCGATGCAAATAAAACAAGAATGGCACAGGTCATGCGAGCTGCATGGATCGATATGTTTAAGGAAGCACAGTTTGCTGGTGAGGTTCCGCCTGGCTTTAATCCGGCACTGGCCACACGTAAACCACTGGATGAAGTCTCCAGACAGCGACTCACGCTCGAGAACTGGTGGGCGATCTATCACGAAGCAGAACGTAGGTCACCGTACATCTGCAATGCAATGCTGCTCGCTGTTGTTACCGGCCAGCGGCGTGGCGACATAGTAAAAATGAAATTCTCTGATATCTGGGATGACATGCTTCATGTAGTCCAGGGAAAAGGTAAAGGAAAAATCCGGATAGCGATCCCCCTCTCGTTGCGATGTGACGCCATCAACATGAGTGTTCGTGATGTGATCAACAAATGTCGCGACCGTGTGCTGAGTAAACATCTTGTCCATAACTCAACTGTCATCGGCGGTTCGGCGCTGGGTTCACCAGTGGCTGAAGGGTCATTAACTCAACGATTCGCGGAAGCCCGGGATTGCGCAAAAATTAAAATTGAAAAGGGTAAAACCCCGCCGACATTTCACGAACAACGTTCCCTTTCCGAGCGCTTGTATAAAGCACAGGGGATCAACACTCAGGAATTGCTGGGACACAGTTCAGCGAAGATGACTGAGCTCTATCATGACGAGCGCAAAGAAAAGTGGGTCGTCATCGCTGTTTAATTATCAATCGGTTTTGGGGAAGAGTTTTGGAGGGTTTTTGGAGATGGAATTTATTTAAATAAAAAACAGTGAGTTATTGCATTCGTGTGCTGCCTGTGCGGCAGTGAACTGTTGGGTTTTCAGGTTTACGCTTTGAACGGCAAGAGATTATCCCTGTTTTAGCAGAAATACCCTCTTTTTTGTGTGTTCACGTGCACTTATTAAATCAATGAGTTAGGAGCAGTGCAAAAAAGAGGGTCAGTTCAGAGATGCCATTAATACCCTTTCCCGGCCTTCCCCTTCGCCGGGGAACGAGCAAGAAAAAACTTCTGCCCTTATTTTTAACAGGAAGAATCAGAACGAGGGTTTTATTCGATCGAGACTGGCGTGATCAAAAATCTTGCTGAACGGAGCGGCCTGAAGAGCGGGGGCTTCAGGACCGGGAGAAGGCATCGCGGAGCGACAAGATTTTGCGCCACACGCTGCGGTGACAGAACATGTCCGTCGTGCCTGCGACAGCGCGCAGTGAAAAGAGCGTGGAGTCCAGAGGCCCGCGCGATTGCGGGTCTCTGGGCCAGTGTGGGCGGCGAGCCCACGACCTTGACCTTAAAAACGAAAATCAAATTTTCGTCACACTATCAACGAGTGCCATTTCTTCACTGCTCAGCAGCTTCTCAATATCCACCAGGATCAACATACGGTCACCCAGCGAACCCAACCCCGTCAGATACTCCGTCGACATGGTCACGGCGAATTCCGGTGCCGGGCGGATCTGATCCTGGCTCAGCGACAGCACGTCTGATACGCCGTCAACCACGATCCCGACAACGCGGTTTTCGAAGTTAAGTACAATCACCACCGTGTTTTCGTTGTAAATCACATCTTCCTGAGCGAATTTCACCCTCAGGTCGAGGATCGGCACGATGACGCCGCGCAGGTTGGTGACACCTTTAATAAAGGCCGGGGTGTTAGCAATACGGGTTACCTGATCGTATCCACGGATTTCCTGCACTTTGAGGATATCGATGCCGTATTCTTCATCGCCTAAAGTAAAGATCAGAAATTCCTGACCTACTGTTTCGCCCGCAATTTTCGCCACGGTTGCAAGTCCTGCCATGTTGTTCACCTTTGCTTTTATCTTTAAATCGGCCTGAGTTTTTCACACCCGGCAACCTTGCGGTCACCGGCAGCTTTGCTTGTTATGCGGCGGTGGAGCCTGTTGCTAATTTATCGCGGTTCAGTGACTGCAATGCAGACACGTCCACGATCAGCGCCACACTGCCGTCGCCCAAAATAGTGGCGGCGGAAATGCCCGGTACTTTGCGATAGTTGCTTTCCAGGTTTTTCACCACAACCTGATGCTGACCAATCAACTGATCAACCAGCAACGCGTAGCGACGCCCTGCACTCTGCAAAATCACCACAATGCCCTGCGTGGCTTCGGTTTTGGCGTCTTCAACATCAAAGACGTTGTACAACTCAACCAGCGGCAGGTATTCACCGCGCACCTGCAGAACACGTTCGCCACCGGCCATCGGATGCAAATCCTCTGACAGCGGTTGCAGAGATTCCATCACCGCGTTCAGTGGCAGAATGAAGACTTCTTTACCGACTTTCACTGACATCCCGTCGAGGATCGCCAGCGTCAGTGGCAGCAGGATACGGATGGTGGTGCCTTTGCCCTGCTGGGAATGGATTTCAACGTGCCCACCCATTTCCTGAATGTTTCGTTTCACCACGTCCATGCCGACACCACGGCCTGAAACGTCAGTGACTTTTTCTGCAGTCGAGAAGCCTGCGGCAAAGATCAGCATGCCGACTTCTTCATCGCTCATGTTGTCATGGACGTTCATGCCCTGCGATGCGGCTTTCGCCAGAATACGTTCGCGGTTCAGACCGGCACCATCGTCGATCACTTCGATGCAGATATTGCCGCCCTGATGTTCTGCAGAAAGCGTCAGGTTACCGGTGGGTTCTTTACCATTGGCAATACGCACATCCGGCGTTTCCACACCGTGATCCAGACTGTTACGCACCAGGTGCGTTAACGGATCGATGATACGTTCGATCAGGCTCTTATCCAGTTCGGTCGAGCTGCCGAGTAGTGTCAGTTCGATTTGCTTATTCAGTTTGCTGGCCAGATCTCGCACCAGACGCGGGAAGCGGCTGAACACGAATTCCATCGGCATCATACGAATCGACATCACCGATTCCTGCAAATCACGGGCATTACGTTCGAGCTGGCCCATGCTGTTGAGCAGGTCACTGTGGACAACCGGATCCAGCAGATCGGAACGCTGCGCCAGCATGGACTGGGTGATCACCAGTTCGCCCACGAGGTTGATCAACTGGTCAACCTTTTCAACAGCAACACGGATGCTGGTGGATTCAGGGGCTTTAGGTGCACGGGCTTTCGCCGGTTCGCTGTTCGGCACTGCCGTCAGTACCGGAGCCTGACGGGCGACGACCGCCGGTGCTGCGGCCACTTCCGCCACAACAGGCGCGGATGCGGCAACCGCAACGGCCTCAGAAGCAACCGCTGCCGGGGCGTGAGTGAAGCTGATTTGTTCCGGCTCCAGCACAAAACACAGCACGGCAATAATGTCGTCTTCGCTAACGGTGGTGACCAGGGTGGCTTCCACGCTGTCATCAGTCTGAACCGGATCTTTTATCTCGCCGAGATTGCCGAGTTCCTCCAGCATCACAGGAATTTCCTGTGTTTTCAGGCCGGAGAGACGAACGCGCAAATCGCCCTTACCGGCAGCGGGTGCAACCGGCGCTGTCGCGACAGATTGTGCCGCTGTCTGGTCTTCAACCACGTGAAGATCAGGCACAGGTTCACGCGCCTGTTGCGCTTCGAGGGCCAGTTGTCTCAGGGCCGCACAGATATATTCAAAGCTTTCTGCGTCAGGATCCCGGGAAGATTTATAGGCGTCGAGTTGCTCCTGCATAATGTCTTTTGTTTCCAGAAACAGGTTGATGATGTCGGTGCTCAGGCTCATTTCAGCGCGACGAGCACCGTCGAGCAGGTTTTCCAGTAAGTGAGTCGTTTCCTGTAAAACCGTAAATCCAAACGTGGCTGCACCGCCTTTGATTGAGTGCGCTGCGCGGAAAATCGCATTCAGTTGCTCAATGTCAGGCGCCTGCGGATCAAGTAACAACAGATGTTGTTCCATGTCCGCCAGCAACTCGTCTGCTTCATCAAAAAATGTCTGATAAAAATCAGTAATATCCATGCTCACGTGATCACCTCTGCTGTGAATCGCGGCTTGTTAATGTGTCGCAGGTGCCGTGCCCGCCGCGGCAGCCGGAGCTGCCGTCGCAGGTTGAGCGCCTGCCGAGGGTGTCACTGGCGTCTGCGTCTCAATCCCGGGTATTGATGGTGCTTTCTCTGGTGTGGCCGGTGCCGGGTTTGCCTGTGGCGCTAACGCCGGAGCTGCCGGAGCCGAACTCATTTTTGGTGCTAATGCCGGCACTTTTTGTGTGCCTTGTACTTGTCTTTGCAGCTCGCCAGCGTCACTGATCGTGATCGCCTCGCCCTCGCTGTTTTCCCGTTCAATCGCTTCTTCCGCGTGTTTGTTCAGGACCAAAATACTGATACGACGGTTGATGGCGTCACCTGCCGGATGGTTTTTCAGTTGCATGGAAGACCCCATGCCCATCACCCGCAGGACTTTCCCTTCGCTGAGGCCGCCGCTCATCATCTCGCGACGTGAAGCATTCGCGCGCTCAGTCGACAGTTCCCAGTTGCTGTAGCCACGTTCACCTGTGGCATACGGCATGTCATCGGTATGCCCCGCCAGGCTGATCTTGTTTGGAAAACCATCCAGTACCGGGGCAATCGCCCTGAGGATATCGCGCATGTACGGCTCAACAATCGCGCTGCCAAGCTGGAACATCGGGCGGTTTTTGCTATCGATAATCTGAATGCGCAAACCCTGCTCGGTCAGGTTAATCATCAGGTGTGGACGTAAATCTTTCAGCCGCGGATCCGACGCCAGCATGTCTTCCAGCTTTTGCTGCAACCGCTGTAAATCGTCCGACTCACGCTTACTCGCCCCCTGCGACTGCTCCATTTTATGGACTTCCCCGTCCTGTACGGTCGGGTCTTCGCCACCGCCCGGGATCGGGCTGGTAGCATCGCTGCTGCGCGGCCCGCCTGTGATCGCCACCGCAAGGGGGGTACGGAAGTATTCGGCAATTTGCACCAGTTCTTTAGGGCTGGAGATCGAAATCAGCCACATCACCAGAAAGAAAGCCATCATCGCTGTCATAAAGTCAGCGTAAGCAATTTTCCACGAACCGCCGTGATGCCCTCCGCCGTGCTTATTCTTTTTCTTGCGTACAACAACGATTGGATGGCTCTGATGCTTCATACTTTTTCTTCTTCAGTTTGTTTCTGACCCGGCGACTTGACCTGGCGAACGTGTTCCTCCAGTTCAATAAACGAAGGTCGCTCCGAGGTGTACAACGTTTTACGGCCAAACTCGACGGCAATTTGTGGCGCATAACCGTTAATGCTCGACAGCAATGTCACCTTGATGCACTGCATCATTTTGGCGTTTTCAGCACTCTTCTGGCGTAACACGCTGGCCAGGGGAGAAATAAAACCGTACGCCAGCAGGATACCGAGGAAGGTCCCGACCATCGCGTGGGCAATCAGTGCCCCGAGTTCTGCGGCAGGTCGGTCAGCAGCGGCCAGGGTATGTACGATCCCCATTACCGCAGCGACGATACCGAATGCCGGGAGTGAGTCACCCACCAGCGCCAGGCTGTTCGCCGGCACTTCACTCTCGTGCTCGTAAGTTTCGATTTCCTCGTCCATCAGCGCTTCAATTTCAAAGGCATTCATGTTGCCGCTGACCATGAGGCGCAGATAGTCAGTCAGATATTCGACTAACTGTTTATCGGCAAGGATGCGCGGATAATTAGCAAAAATGTCGCTTTCGGCCGGATTGTCGATGTCATTTTCCAGCGACAGCATCCCCTGTTGGCGTGATTTGGCTAATACCCGGTAAAGCAGCGCCATCAGATCCATATACAACGCTTTATTGTATTTTGATGCGCGGAACAACTGCGGCAGCGCGCGCATGGTGGATTTGATCGCTTTGCCGTTGTTACCGACGAAGAAGGCACCGATGCCGGCACCGCCAATAATGAGCAATTCTGCGGGTTGGTATAACGCGCCCAGCTCACCGCCGACGAGCATGAAACCGCCGAACACAGAGCCCAACACCACGATGTAACCTATTATCACTAGCACGATGAATCCTTAATTCGATGTGGTTTTAGGGCGAGGTTAAGCGCGCGCCATGTGCCTGACCGATTTGTGCCGTAGAAACGTGCATAAAAAGTGTCAGAGAATGGCTGAGATGTTAGGGGGGAATTGATGAGCGGTGGTAGCCACCGCTCAGAACGACTTACTGCTACCCAACTATCTCAAACTGCGTGCTTGACCTGTTCGTCCAGCTCTTGAGATGTTATATCGGCAACCTGCGGGGAAAGTTTACGTTTTTTTACTGCTCGGGACGGGGGCTGGCAAAGACTGCAAACAAACCCGTGGCGGGGTTGGTGTGCATGGGTAATAAATGAGCCATCACAGCAGTTACACGCTGAAAGCTGCAACATGCCGCTGTCGACAAAACGTACTAACGTCCAGGCACGGGTCAGCGCAAGGATCGGCGCTTCCCCCGGCTGCTCAGGACACTGTTCCAGATATAAACGATAAGCCTTGATCACCGCCTCCACGCCATTACAGTGGCCGCTCTTTAGCAGGAAAGAGTAAGCGTTGTAAAACATGGAGGAATGGATGTTCTGTTCCCAGGTCATGAACCAGTCAGTAGAGAACGGCAACATGCCTTTCGGGGGAGGACTTCCTCGCAACTCTTTGTACAATTTAATCAGTCGGCCACGACTTAATTGCGTTTCGCTTTCCAGCATCTGCAATCTGGCACCCAGCGTAATCAGTTCCATAGCCAGCTGAATGTCCCGTGCTTCCTGAACAATACTTTTTTCTGCTGGCTTGGTTGACGCATCTTTACCAGACATAGCTACGCCCTTTTCTTCATCGCGCCGCTTTCTTTCGCGGCCAGGCCTTTCAGCAGATGGCTGGACAACAAGATACCGGTATGGATTTGTTGTAAGTCATCCACCCGCGATTCCTGGGTCAAGCGTTCAATTGTCTTGCTGTCATCAAAGCGGAACTGACACAAAAGCTGGTTCGTTTCAGCTAACTTCACCATCTGAGGCAGCGTCAGCTGTCTCAGGGTATCTGCCATAACGTCATCGATCCCCAGGCGAAACATCGCTGAGGCCTTTTCGTCGTTAATCAAACGCTGTGCCAACAGTAAATATGACAGGTTGATATCATATATGTGCTTAAGCAATTCGGACATTCTGTTCTACCCCATTACCGATGCCGTTTTTTTAAGACGGCGGATTGATAGACATATTCCATGCAGCAAGAGTTTTACCCGGCGTGACAGGAGTATTTTTTACTATCAAAACAATTGGATCATTGGCTGATTAATAAATCTCACGATGATTATTAGATTTATCACGCGGTATTTACTTCACCGCCAATACAAAGTTGTTCCTGATGTAAACTAAATTAATTGTGACAATTGCACTGCTAAGTAATCGAAAAACACTTTAGTTTTGGTGTACTGGCAGAGTCCGTTGCTGTGATGGCGCCTCATTCAGTGAAACGCTTTTACATACATTATTAGGAATAATCTTACTACGCTGCAACTCTAACCCCGTTTCCTTTATACATACAATCTTACCGTTGACGAATTTTGAATAAAGTGTGATAGAGATCACACTTTATAACTTTATTTTGCTTCTGAAAGTGCAATTTATCGTAAAAATCTGCGCATTTTTAAGCCAAAAGTAAAAAAGCGTCTAAAAAGCTCTCTTCAGACAGCCTTTTTTAGCCTTTTTTAGATCAATTTGTACAAAGGCCAGCCAAAGCCAAATGAACAGCACAGATAATAATTAATAACTTCTCATGCAGCTATTTATGCTGGAAATTTCAAATAGCATGATCATTGTGCTAAATACACCCAACCCAGTCAGCACAAGGGTTTTCGGGGAGTTGTCCTAATGGTTTGTGAGGAAATTAAGCGCGAATTGTTCTTAAACCGTGAGCAAGCACGCGGTTTAAGAAATAAAAAGACAATTATTGTAATAATTTATGATCGGACACGCGGAAACATCCAGCAACAAGGCCGGATTGATAAGAAGAAGTGATGGAATGGCATAGTGGTGCCGAACTTAACCTATCGGCAACTGTTCAGGAAAACTTTAATCATTGTGCTTAAAAAAGTGATTTATACCGCGCAATAGCAAATTAAAAACGCGCGACTAGGAATTTTATTACCAAACCAGCATCTGTCGCCAGTTTCACCTGCAGATTGGCGATTAAAACGCATTTTTAACTACGCTGTCAGAAGAATATTAGACAGCAAGCTTAAAAAATGTACCGCCATTAAACCGGCTAATTAAACGGAAGGATAAAATAGGCGTTGCAGGATAAATGAATAGTTTCCTGCACATGAGAAAGGGGTTTTCCGAACGTTAATGCAGCAGACACTTAACAACCTGCCGAAATTTCCGGCAGGTCATAACGTGAAATTATCTACACCGCGTTTGGTGATTAAAAAGGCATGGTTCGCGGATCAGGATGCTGATATTCAAAGCCAAGTTCTTTGCAGATTCGCTCACCATCGACGATTTTGCCCTTCTGTGCTGAAGCTTGTTCAGCAAAAGTCGGCGGCTCCAGCCCCATCTGTCTGGCCAGCGCCGGATAAAACTCCGCTTTGGCAGGATGAGCAGGTGCGCACAGGTTATATGTATGGCCGCCTTTCGGCAGACTGAGTAACAACGCAATCGCGGCAATCACATCATCCTGATGCACCAGGTTGACACCATGCTGACCGCCTTTCACCTGCGTCTTTCCGGCCATAAAACGTCCCGGATGGCGATCGCCGCCGACCAGACCGGCCAGACGCAGTACATCGACAGACGTATTGGGTAAACCATGGAGCCAGTTTTCGAGTTCTTTGAGCACCTTTCCGCTGGTCGTGACCGGTTCAAGCGGCGACCCCTCACGCACCACACCCTCTCCTTCACCGTAAACAGATGTCGAGCTGGTGAAAATAATGCGTTTGACGTTATGCGCCAGCGCGCTGTCGGTTAACAGCTGTACCGCCTGGAAGTACAGTTCGCTGCCGTCCACCGTCCGGCGCGCAGGCAGGGTAATAATCAGCGCATCGACATTCAGCAACTGATCGAGATCTTCCGCCACACATTCCATCTGCGGCGTAAACACCAGCGGGAAACACTCGATCCCCACGGCTCTGGCGGCATCTACCCCATCCGGCGTGGTTTTACTGCCGACCACCTGATAACCTTTTGAAGCCAGCGCCATCGCCAGTGGCATTCCCAGCCAGCCCAGTCCGATAATCGAAACCTTCTTCATACTTCGCTCCGTTGTTTCATTGGCATGTGGCATCACATCACCCACTGCTGATACTGCTTCCTTTATACTAGCAAATGTCACCTTTTCCCGGTTCAGCCTGCGTAAGGTTTTCTCTGCCTCTGTTAACAGATCATTCATTTATTCGATGAAAACCCTGCTGCAGATAAGAAAAACTCATCATCGGAAAAAAAGGTTGCGCTGTTACCGCCCGATAGTTTAGTTTTATTGGCAGCGAATTTGATATGTGTGGCGAATGATTCAAATCTGAATCACGCGGCATATAAATGAACATACTGAGACACTGACATGACAAACGTTCTGATTAACCACCGTCATCACCATCACCCTGACTAGTCTTTCAGGCGATTGGTGCTGGGAGACTGTTTAGATCTTCCAGTGGCGCAGAACGCAGAGATAGCCCCCGGAAGATTTCTTCCGGGGGCTTTTTTTTTGGCCTGACGGATTGAAGTTAACGCCTTTAAACAAACGATTTTTACGATAAATAATTAAGAAACTGAGGTCATCATGCTGGATAAAACACGTTTACGGATAGCAATGCAAAAGTCAGGTCGCCTGAGCGATGAATCACGCGAACTGCTGGCCCGCTGCGGGATCAAAATCAACCTGCAGGAACAGCGTCTGATCGCCTTCGCAGAAAACATGCCGATCGACATTTTGCGCGTGCGTGATGACGATATCCCGGGGCTGGTGATGGACGGTGTGGTGGATCTGGGTATCATCGGTGAAAACGTGCTGGAAGAAGAGTTGCTGAGCCGCCGCGCCCAGGGCGAAGACCCGCGTTATTTCACCCTGCGTCGTCTGGATTTTGGCGGTTGCCGTCTGTCACTGGCGACGCCACTGGACACGGAGTATACCGGTCCGCAAAGCCTGCAAAACGCCCGCATCGCCACCTCGTATCCGCACCTGCTCAAGCAATATCTCGATAAAAAAGGCGTCGATTTCAAATCCTGCCTGCTGAACGGTTCTGTGGAAGTCGCCCCGCGCGCCGGTTTGTCGGATGCGATTTGTGACCTGGTCTCTACCGGCGCCACGCTCGAAGCCAACGGCCTGCGTGAAGTGGAAGTGATTTATCGCTCCAAAGCCTGTCTTATCCAGCGCGACGGCGAAATGCCACAAGAGAAACAACTGCTGATCGACAAAATGATGACCCGTATTCAGGGCGTTATTCAGGCACGCGAATCCAAGTACATTATGTTGCACGCGCCAAGTGAGCGTCTTGATGAGATCGTTGCCCTGCTGCCGGGCGCTGAGCGTCCGACCATTCTGCCGCTGGCAGGCGATCAGCAACGTGTGGCCATGCACATGGTCAGCAGCGAAACCCTGTTCTGGGAAACGATGGAGAAACTGAAAGCGCTCGGCGCCAGCTCCATTCTGGTTCTGCCAATCGAAAAAATGATGGAGTAAGCCATGAAGCCTGACGCGTTCACTACCCCGATTGACTGGCAGCAATGCGACGAACAACAGCGTCGCGAGCTGCTGACACGCCCGGCAATTTCGGCGTCTGACCGTATTACCGAATCTGTCAGTGAAATCCTGCGCCGCGTGCGCAGTGAAGGTGACAGTGCGCTGCGCGAGTTTTGCGCCCGCTTTGATAAAACTGAAGTCCGGGAATTGCGCGTCACTGCACAGCAAATCGGGGCAGCGGCCGCGCGTTTAGGTGAGGACGTTAAACAGGCGATGGCACATGCCGTGCGCAATATCGATACCTTTCATCAGGCACAAAAACTGGCTGTGGTGGATATCGAAACCCAGCCCGGCGTACGTTGCCAGCAACTTACCCGCCCTATTCAGTCCGTGGGCCTGTATATTCCAGGTGGTTCTGCGCCGCTGGTGTCCACCGTATTAATGTTAGCGACCCCGGCGCGTATTGCCGGATGCCAGAAAGTGGTGCTGTGTTCTCCGCCGCCGATTGCCGATGAAATTCTGTATGCCGCTCAACTGTGTGGCGTGGAAGAGGTGTATCAGCTTGGCGGTGCGCAGGCAATTGCCGCGCTGGCCTTTGGCACCGAAACCGTGCCGCGTGTGGCGAAAATCTTCGGGCCGGGCAATGCCTACGTCACCGAAGCCAAGCGTCAGGTTAGTCAGAGCCTGGACGGCGCGGCAATCGATATGCCAGCCGGGCCTTCAGAAGTGCTGGTGATTGCCGACAGTGGCGCGACACCTGACTTTGTCGCCTCTGATTTGCTTTCTCAGGCAGAACACGGCCCCGATTCTCAGGTGATTTTGCTGACGCCGGATTTGAAAATGGCGCAGGCGGTTGGTGAAGCCGTTGAACGCCAGTTGCAGACATTATCCCGCAGCGAGATTGCCCGTCAGGCACTGGCAAGCAGCCGTCTGATTGTGGCGAAAGACATCGCGCAGTGTATTGAAATCAGCAATGCGTACGGTCCGGAGCACCTGATCCTGCAAACCCGTGAGCCGGAGCAACTGGTCGACAGTATCACCAGCGCCGGTTCAGTATTTCTCGGTGACTGGTCACCGGAATCCGCAGGCGATTACGCTTCCGGCACCAACCACGTCTTGCCGACTTACGGTTACACGGCCACCTGTTCCAGCCTCGGTCTGGCAGATTTCCAGAAACGCATGACCGTTCAGCAGTTAACGCCTGAAGGTTTGCTCGGTCTGGCAAATACCATCGAAACCCTGGCACAGGCTGAACAACTGACCGCACACAAAAATGCCGTGACTTTGCGCGTTAACGCTTTAAAGGAGCAACGCTGATGAGCAATGAAAACACCCTCAGCGTTCAGGCGCTGGCACGTAAGAATGTGCAGGAACTGACCCCGTATCAGTCCGCACGTCGTCTCGGCGGCAACGGTGATGTGTGGCTTAACGCTAACGAATACGCCATCGCGCCACAGTTTGAACTGACGCAGCAGACCTTTAACCGTTATCCGGAATGTCAGCCTGCGCTGGTCATCAACCGTTACGCAGCTTATGCGGGTGTTGACCCGGAACAGGTGCTGGTCAGCCGTGGCGCAGACGAAGGCATTGAACTGTTGATCCGCGCATTCTGTGAACCGGGCAAAGACGCTATTCTTTATTGCCCGCCGACTTACGGCATGTACAGCGTCAGCGCCGAGACAATTGGCGTGGAAGGCCGCACCGTGGCCGCAAAAGCCGACTGGTCTTTGGATCTCCCGGCCATTGAAGCCGCGCTGGATGGCGTGAAACTGGTTTATGTGTGCAGCCCGAATAATCCGACCGGCAATATCATCGATCCGCAAGAGATACGTGCTGTGCTGGAAATGACCCGCGGACGCGCCATTGTAGCGGTCGATGAGGCCTATATTGAATTTTGCCCGCAGGCGACAGTGTCGGGTTGGTTGCAGGAATATCCGCACCTGGCGATTTTGCGCACGCTGTCCAAAGCGTTTGCCCTCGCCGGTTTGCGCTGCGGCTTCACGCTCGCCAACAGCGACCTGATTGGTTTATTAATGAAAGTGATCGCGCCTTATCCTTTATCTACGCCTGTAGCCGATATCGCTGCACAGGCGCTGAGCCCGGAAGGGCTGGCGATAATGCGTCAGCGGGTGACTGAAGTGACGGAAAACCGCGCGTGGTTGCGGGAAGAACTGGAAAAATGCGCCTGTGTTGAAGAGGTTTTTGCCAGCGACACTAACTACGTCCTCGTCCGCTTCTACGCTTCAAGTGCCGTCTTTAAAAACCTCTGGGATCAGGGCATTATCCTGCGTGACCAGAACAAGCAACCGGGACTTTCCGGCTGCCTGCGGATCACAATCGGTACCCGGGAAGAACTGCAACGGGTGATCACCGCCCTGCAGCCTTTACCTGGCGCTACCGCATCCACTCTTAATGATAATCAAAATAGCCCCCGCAAGGAGCACATGTGAGCCAGAGTCCGTTATTGCAAAAAACACTGTTCATCGACCGCGACGGTACCCTGATTTCCGAGCCACCTGAAGATTTTCAGGTCGACCGTCTGGACAAACTGGCCCTCGAGCCGGGCGTCATTCCGGCACTCTTAGCGCTGCAAAATGCCGGTTTTAAACTGGTGATGATCACCAATCAGGACGGTCTGGGCACCGCCAGTTTCCCGCAGGAAACCTTCGACCCGCCGCACAACCTGATGATGCAGATCCTGACCTCACAGGGCATCGTTTTCGACGAGGTGCTGATTTGTCCGCACCTGCCAGCCGATCACTGCGATTGCCGTAAACCAAAAACCAAACTGGTGGCGGGTTATCTGGAAAGCGGCGTGCTGGACACGGCAAACAGTTATGTGATTGGCGACCGTGACACTGATATCCAGCTGGCGGCCAATATGGGTATCGCCGGGCTGCGTTATCAGCGCGATACGCTGAACTGGGCGACGATTGCAGAGCAACTGACTCAACGTGACCGCCATGCAAAAGTTAACCGCGTAACGCGGGAAACGGCCATTGATGTGGATGTCTGGCTGGATCGCGAAGGTGAAAGCAAAATCCGTACCGGTGTCGGTTTCTTCGACCATATGCTGGATCAGATCGCTACGCACGGCGGTTTTCGTATGAACATCGAAGTGAAAGGCGATTTATATATCGACGATCACCACACGGTGGAAGATACCGCACTGGCGCTGGGCGAAGCGCTGAACAAAGCGCTGGGCGATAAACGTGGCATTGGCCGTTTCGGATTCGTACTGCCAATGGATGAATGTCTGGCTCGCTGTGCACTGGATATCTCCGGGCGTCCGCACCTGGAATACAAAGCTGAATTTAACTATCAGCGCGTCGGCGACCTGAGCACGGAAATGGTCGAACACTTCTTCCGTTCACTGTCTTATGCGATGGCCTGTACCCTGCACTTGCGTACTAAAGGCAAGAACGATCACCACCGTGTTGAGAGCCTGTTCAAAGCCTTTGGCCGCACACTGCGCCAGGCAATTCGTGTGGATGGCAACACCCTGCCGAGCTCGAAAGGAGTGCTGTGATGAATGTCGTTATCCTTGATACCGGCTGTGCCAACCTCTCTTCCGTGAAATATGCAGTTCAGCGTCTGGGCTATGAGCCAACGGTGAGCCGTGAACCGGAGATTGTGTTGCAGGCTGACAAATTGTTTTTACCGGGCGTCGGCACGGCGCAGGCGGCGATGGAACAGCTCGAACAGCGTGAGCTTATTGACCTGATCAAAGCCTGCACCCAACCGGTGCTGGGCATTTGTCTGGGTATGCAACTGCTGGCTTCATCGAGCGAAGAAAATGGCGGTATCGATACACTGGGTATTATTGAGACGCCGGTGCAGCGCATGCCAGACCTCGGTTTGCCGCTGCCACATATGGGCTGGAATCAGGTCACCGCCAACGCCGACAGCCATTTATTCCGCGGCATTGATGAAAATGCCTACTTCTATTTCGTCCACGGATTTGCCATGCCGGTATGCGAAAACACGGTCGCTCAGACACTTTACGGCGAGCCCTTCAGCGCCGCCGTACAAAAAGACAACTTCTTCGGCGTGCAGTTTCATCCCGAACGTTCCGGTGCCGCGGGCGCACAGTTGCTGAAAAACTTTCTGGAGATGTAAACAGCATGATTATTCCCGCTTTGGATTTGATCGAAGGCAGCGTGGTGCGTTTGCATCAGGGTGATTACGGTCAGCAACGTGACTACGGCAATGATCCGTTACCGCGTTTGCAGGATTATCAGCAGCAAGGTGCGCAGGTTCTGCACCTTGTCGATTTAACCGGCGCGAAAGATCCGGCTGCGCGCCAGATCCCTTTGCTGACGAAATTACTGGCCGGTGTTTCCGTGCCGGTGCAGGTCGGTGGCGGCATCCGTAATGAGCAGGACGTTGAAGCACTGCTTAACGCTGGCGCAACCCGCGTGGTGGTCGGTTCGACTGCAGTGAAAGATCCGGCGACCGTGCAGGGCTGGTTCAGCCGTTTCGGCGCGGATGCGCTGGTGCTGGCACTGGATGTACGCATCGATGCCGAAGGTACCAAAAATGTGGCCATCAGCGGCTGGCAGGAAAACTCCAATGCCACGCTGGAACAGGTCGTCGAGCAATATCTGCCGTTCGGCCTGAAAAATGTGCTGTGCACCGATATTTCCCGTGACGGCACGCTGGCCGGTTCCAACGTCGAACTTTATCGTGAAGTGACAGCGCGTTATCCGCAGGTGGCGTTTCAGGCTTCAGGCGGTATCGGCTCACTGGATGATATCGCAGCATTGCGTGACAGCGGTGTGGAAGGCGTGATTGTCGGGCGCGCACTGCTCGACGGTAAATTTAATGTGACGGAGGCAATTTCATGCTGGCAAAACGGATAATCCCCTGCCTCGACGTTAAAGACGGTCAGGTCGTCAAAGGCGTACAGTTCCGCAATCACGAAATCATCGGCGATATCGTACCGCTGGCGCAGCGCTATGCACAGGAAGGCGCGGACGAACTGGTATTCTACGACATCACCGCCTCAAGCGACGGCCGCGTAGTGGATAAAAGCTGGGTATCGCGCGTGGCTGAAGTTATTGATATCCCCTTCTGCGTGGCGGGCGGCATTAAAAGCCTTGAAGATGCCAGCCAGATTTTGCAGTTTGGTGCAGATAAGATTTCTATTAATTCCCCTGCCCTGGCGGATCCGACACTGATCACCCGCCTTGCCGACAGGTATGGTGTACAGTGTATCGTCGTGGGTATCGATACGTGGCACGATACAGAGACGGGAACTTATCAGGTTCATCAGTTTACCGGTGATGAAGCGCGTACTAAGATCACCACCTGGCAGACTATCGACTGGGTGAAGGAAGTGCAGGAACGCGGCGCAGGTGAAATTGTGCTGAATATGATGAATCAGGACGGCGTGCGTAACGGGTATGACCTTGAGCAACTGAAGATGATCCGCGAAGTGTGTCATGTTCCGCTGATCGCTTCGGGCGGCGCGGGGACCATGTCACACTTCCTTGACGCCTTCCGCGAAACACAGGTCGACGGCGCACTGGCCGCCTCCGTGTTCCACAAACAAATTATTAATATTGGCGAGCTGAAAAGCTACCTGGCCGAAAATGGTGTGGAGATCCGCTTGTGAGTAATCAGGATGTAAAAACCGGTCTGCTGACCAGTGAACAGATTAACCAGCTCGACTGGGAAAAAGTGGATAACCTGATGCCAGCCATCATCCAGCACGCGGTGTCGGGTGAAGTGCTGATGCTCGGATATATGAATCAGGAAGCACTGGGCGTTACGCAGTCTTCCGGCAAGGTAACGTTTTATTCACGCACCAAAGAGCGTCTGTGGACCAAAGGCGAAACGTCAGAAAACTATCTGAACGTCGTCAGCATCACCCCGGATTGCGATAACGACACGCTGCTGGTGTTGGTCAATCCGGTTGGCCCGACCTGCCATAAAGGCAATAACAGCTGCTTCCACCCTGCTGAAACCGACTGGGCGTTTCTGTATCAGCTCGAAGAACTGCTCGCCTCGCGCAAAACCGCCGATCCGGAAAGCTCGTATACCGCCAAACTTTACGCCAGCGGTACCAAACGCATCGCACAAAAAGTCGGTGAAGAAGGCGTTGAAACTGCGCTGGCCGCCACCGTCAACGACCGCTTTGAACTGAAAAACGAAGCCTCAGATCTCATTTATCACCTGCTGGTATTGCTGCAGGATCAGGATCTGAACCTGAGTGCGGTCATTGAGAATCTGCGTCAGCGTCATAAGAAATAACGTCGAAAATTCAAAAGTAAAAGTTCAGACGTAAAAAAGCCGCCTTTGCTGATGCATTGGCGGCTTTTTTTGTCTCGACGTGACAACACCGGCACGCTTAACACGTGCCGGTCAGGCAATTAATCCAACCATTCGGTATGGAATACGCCATCTTTGTCGGTACGTTTGTAAGTATGCGCACCGAAGTAGTCACGCTGTGCCTGGATCAGGTTGGCGGGCAGAACCGCAGAACGGTAGCTGTCGTAGTAGTTGATCGCAGCAGAGAAGGTTGGCGTCGGGATACCGTTCTGAACGGCATAAGACACGACATCACGCAGCGCTTGCTGATATTCATCAGCAATGTTTTTGAAGTACGGAGCCAGCAGCAGGTTAGCGATAGAGGCATTTTCAGCATACGCATCGGTAATTTTCTGCAGGAACTGTGCACGGATGATACAACCCGCACGGAAAATCTTCGCGATTTCACCGTAGTTCAGATCCCAGTTGTTCTCATCTGATGCGGCTTTCAGCTGTGAGAAGCCTTGCGCGTAAGAAACGAGTTTGCCCAGATACAGAGCACGACGCACTTTCTCGATGAACTCCGCTTTGTCGCCAGAGAAAGGTTTCACCGCCGGGCCGGACAGTACTTTAGAAGCCGCAACACGCTGGTCTTTCAGGGAAGACAAGTAACGGGCAAACACAGACTCGGTGATCAGCGTCAGTGGTTCGCCCAGATCCAGTGAGCTCTGGCTGGTCCATTTACCGGTGCCTTTGTTCGCTGCTTCATCCAGGATCACATCGACCAGGTATTTACCTTCTTCGTCCTTCTTAGTGAAGATGTCTTTGGTGATGTCGATCAGGTAGCTGCTCAGCTCGCCTTTGTTCCAGTCAGCAAAGGTGGTCGCCAGCTCTTCGTTGCTCAGGTTCAGGGACTGCTTCAGCAGAGAATACGCTTCTGCGATCAGCTGCATGTCGCCGTATTCGATACCGTTGTGCACCATTTTGACGTAGTGACCGGCACCATCTGCACCGATGTAAGCCACACAAGCGTCGCCATCTTCAGCGCGGGCTGCGATTTTTTCAAGAATAGGTGCTACCAGCGCGTAGGCTTCTTTCTGACCGCCAGGCATGATAGACGGGCCTTTCAGTGCGCCCTCTTCGCCGCCGGAAACGCCGGTACCGATGAAGTTGAAACCTTGCTCGGACAGTTCGCGGTTACGGCGAATGGTGTCTTTGTAATAGGTGTTACCGCCATCGATCAGGATGTCGCCTTTATCCAGGTGCGGAGTCAGGGATGCGATGGTTTTATCAGTTGCTTCACCGGCTTTCACCATCAGCAAGATACGACGAGGTTTTTCCAGCGAGTCAACAAACTCTTCGACGGTGTAGTGCGGAACCAGATTTTTACCCGGATTTTCAGCGATGACTTCATCAGTCTTGTCACCTGAACGGTTAAAAATGGAAACGGAATAACCACGGCTTTCAATGTTAAGCGCGAGGTTACGGCCCATGACCGCCATACCGACAACGCCGATCTGTTGTTTGGACATTAGCAACTCCTGTCTGAAATAGTTGATCGCCCAGTTTTTAGTCTAAACCCCTGTAAACAGTGAGTTTAACTGCACTGAGCCATACAAATGAACACAAGCATTGTACATGAGAATGGCGAAGGGTGAACCTATTGCAGCCATAACAATATTCTGATCGCACATGCCAGCAATCCCCTGCTTCGCCCCTCTCAGAGGCCAGCTTTACTTTACCGGTAACATGTGGGGAATGCAGGTAAAAAAGAGCTTTCGCGGGCACACTTTAACGACTTATGTCTCAACGGCCATTCTTAGTCGGTAACTGGCTAAGGCATTTCTGGTTAAGCTGTGCTCTCTCTTTGTCGCAGAACCAACCCCATTTATTGAAATATTTAATTGCGGAAACAACGTGATAAATCATAAATTTTTTATTCTGGTATGAGGAACGCTGAGCCTCATGGACGACAACAGAGTCAGGGCAATATCGTACAGCGAATTCTGATTGGCTCACCCTTCGAGATAAATCAACATCTTCCAGGTAAAGGAAAAAACGGGGATCAAATCCTTTTGTTTCCTTCAGGGCATCCCTGCTCATGAGCATGAAGCATCCGGATAAAGAGGGGGCGAAAAATGCCTGATTGAGATCAGCCTGATGTAGTTCATAAGTCTCGTTAATACCGCTGGAAAGGCGGGTAAAAAAACGTCTTATAAAAAGCTGATACGGTGTCGGCAATAGTCGACAGCAATGCTGCAAGGAACCATCTGGGTAAATGACTTTAGGAATGCTCAATCCGATCTTATTAATGACACAGTAATGATAGAGTTTGTCAACTTCGCCGGATTTGAAAGCAATATCCGGATTACAGATCAGCGTAAACTCATACTGCTCTGCATAACGCCTGAATACTTCATTATGACCTGTCCCGAAACCACAATTGGTCTTTAAAATTAGGATCTCGATTTTAGGGTGGCTATAGTCTTTTAACCAGCGGCATTCCCCGCCATTATCAACAATGACAATTTTTGATATAGTTTCCTCATTAATCAATGAGTTAATCGTTGGCTCGATATCCGCATACTGGTGTTTATAGAGCACTAAGGAAGCGATGATTTTCACTATTTATACCAGTCTTATATTTTATTCAGCAGCACATAAGTCAGTGTGGTGAAATAGCCGATGGCCTGTTGATGATAGATACCGGAACTTTTCATCAGTTTTAACCTCATCGAAAGGCTACTGTTCCTGATGCTTTTAAAGTCGTGCAGAGTCGCCGCAGACTCCGGCGTAAGGTGTCGACTGACCCTGCCCAGCACTTCAAAATTCATATTATTCCAGATAGCCGCTCTCCCACTGTGAGCCTGCAAAAAATTTTGTATTCGCTTACCCAGTCCCATACTATTGCCAATAACATTATTATGGTGTTGTCGATAAAATACAGTAGGAATAGTGTCAAAAAAAACTTTCCCACCACATCCGCTGACAATCTGATAGAGAGACCAGTCATGCGCAACCATAGGAGCGCCATAAGCCAGAGCAAGAAGCTCTCTGGCCTTATGATTGAAAACCATCGTATTGCCACTGGCAATGTTTTGAAGGATTGAATTTGCGAAAGCCGGGGGGCGTTTATAGTTAGGGGAGGCCCCGATGATTTTTCCTTCAGCATCCGTCAATGTTGTCCTGGAACAATACAGCGCAGGGACATCCTCAGGGATCTCAGAAAGCCAATTAATCGCCCGCTCCAGCTTGTCAGATTTCCAGACGTCATCTTGATCAGAAAAGGCATAATATTTCGCGCATATTTCTTCATTGTTAACCATATGCATGAAGTTTTCTACAAACCCGCGTTTTGGACCTTTTAAGAGTGTGCCTTCAAAGTGGGAGCAATCAATAAATGAACGGGCTATTGCGCAGGTTTCATCGGAAGAACCATCGTCAGAGATGTAAATATGTACATTATTGACAGATTGATTTTCAATAGATTCTAGTTGAGATAGCAAATATGGTGCACCATTGTACGTGCACATCATAACTGCAATTTCAGGGTCCTGCATATTGGGATAACCTTATTCTGATACTGAGAAAAAGTCTGCCCCACAGGGGCAGACTTTAGAAAAGAAAACCAAAAACTCAGTTGATCAAACCTCGTCCACAATAGTCATCATCAAGAACCATTTTTTCCAGGACACTGTTCTTATTCTCAAGCGTTGCTTCAATGAAATCAGCATACAGTACATCAGCAATCTCTACCGAAGGTACAAAGCTATTGTAAAATTTATTTCTAATCTCAACGGACTGATTCACGAAGTCCATCGCACCTTCTTGCAACGCGTTTCGGGTGGGTTGAGTGGACAATTCTGCTTCACTTAAAACCTTAAAGCGTGGTTTAAATAAATTATCTTCATCAAAGACATACTTCGTCACCTGAGGGTCATTAGCGCTTAATAATTGCTCCAAGCAGAAACTGTTACTGAATATGCGGGAGCCAATATTTTTAGCCTGCCCCAATTCAACATAACAGCCTTCGGCAAATGCATTTTCTGGCATGCCCTCGCGAATGTTATGTGCGGTCGCGAAATAGAATCCGTGAATTGGACCAGACAATAATTTATTTATAGATTTTTGGATCGTCCCAGAATATCCCACATCCACTACCGCTACATTTTCGCTGCTGGTAAGCCCAACAGAGTCAAAATACTGTAAAAGGATGTTCTTTTCAGCTGAAGCTTCAGCCAAAATATCAGGTGTAAGAACATGCAATAAGTCGTTAATAGCAGACAAATCCCCGTCTTTTACCTGGAGTAAAGTACCTTTTTTCCAGACACCTGAGGCATAAATCTCATTCCAACGATCATCTGAAAGTTCTAAACCAAACCGTTCGTAGAAAAAGCTCTGTACTTTATTAGGATAATAATTAGACAGCGCGATTGCACAAATATCTTCAAATGACGCAATATTTGGGACATTAACCGCTCTGCGGGAAACCTGTAGATAGTGGCTATTTGGAGCATCATCAACTGTTTTGGACCATGCATCATAAACTTGCTTGATTAGCTTACCCTCACGAGCAAGGAAATATAGATCCGTCACATTTTGCGCTTTTGCTCTCTCAGCAAGCCATGCGCAAAATGCTGATATTGTCGGCCCCACGAGATTAAAGCCAAGTTGACGAGGGGCAGATGAAAATATAGCAATATCATTAGCATCAAAGTTATAGCATTTATTCAGGTTTTCTCTGACTAACATCCCAATGGTCAATTCTCGATTGAGATTGTTCTCATAAACTTCTGGTCGAATAAGAGTCTCATATTCAGGCAAAGATTTGGCGAGATCTGCAGCACGGAGTATGTGTAAAGCACGCAATTTGAACTCATCACAAGGCAGTTGCAAATCGGAGCGCTCATTATCACCAAACATAACAACTTCCTCACCCTTCACGCCTTCTTCATCAAGCATGAATGAATAGAGTTGTCCGGTATCTTTCCTTATGCCCAAATCTGAGGAAAGGTATAGGCGATCATAATTATCAATCCCATTGAGCTCTAACATCGTTTCGATAGTTTGTATTGATAAAAACATATCGCTGATGAGAACAACACGTTTGCCCCATTCCTTGGATTTATTGAGGAGGTGTACCATATCTTTTCGAGGTGATACTGATGCTAATTCAACAATTTCTTCAATGCGTTGAATTTCAGCACATTTCTCGGCAGACAGTTTAGTTAGCAAGCCAAACTGCTCATATATATCAGAGATGGAAATATCTTTCCCTTTAATATTGCGTGCATTAACCTCTGCCATTGCTCTGAAATTAGCAAAGAGCTTGCCCTCGGACTCATTCAATCTCTGACGAATGATTTCTTTAGTATGATCGGCAACGAGTAATGGACGAACAAGTAATGTATCAAAAATATCGAATGCTATAACTTTAGTTTTGGAATCTCTGATCAAATGGCTGTAAGTTTCATCAGCACGATTTAAATATTGCTGATCAAAGCGAAATGGTGACCAAGAAGGGCTGCTATGATCTTTTATAATAATGGACTGATAGCCTTGAGATGTAGGTACAATCCCGAGCATCCTTTCCAGCGCATGCGCTAATGTACCATCAGTTTGGCCCAATTCTTCCGGGAATTCTTCCCATTGAAGATTTAGGTCAAAAAGAGGTTTCATTGCTGACATTTTTGCCCAAAACATGGAACCCGCTGGGAAATGGTAATAACTTTCAGGCATCGGTATACCAATACGTTGACAAAGCATTGCCCCATCTTGCTTATTAGCCAACCATGTAAATGCCGGATACGGCACCTGAACAAAAGCTTGGGGGAAAATGATCCCTACCGTAGGATTATCTTGGAATAATCCAAAAATACGATTTGTATTTTTTTCAGTACCTAAAAGAGTATTAAACAAATACTCACGCCATCCCAACGTTGTCCCACCATTATAGAGAGACTTTTTGCTCTGTATATGACAGACATAATCGTATTCTTTTAGCCGTTCACCAAACTGACAGAACATCGGCGCAATGTCTCTGCCGCGATTCGGTACAATTTCAACATATAAATTAGAAATGTTTTTTATTTTCTTCAGCGCATTAGTACAAACGTCTCTCCCTTCCTCAGTAGTAACTGATACATAAACGTCAAATGAGAACGGGATAACTGATAGATGGGCACTAAACTCATTTATTAAATCATGATAAAATATGTGGCAGTGTACAGCGACCTTGCCTGGTGTTCCTTTAAAATTGTCTCTGCAGGTATTAATATCAACCATCCAGTCAGTTTTAGCTTGCCTGATCCCTGCAATGCTCTCGTTAGTACGGATAAAAGATGGATGGTCATAGAACCATTCTGGTTTTAATTTCATCGCAACTTTTAAAGCACTAAGCTTATATCTATCTGGCAGAGCATGATAAACACGCTGTGCATATGTTCTACTGCGCTGATTCACTCGTGTGGTGAGCAATTTAGCAGGGCGTATAACGTTCCGCACAACTTGGCCAGATTTAACCTTAACACTTTGTCCAATATAGAAAAATTTTCTAAAAATCACGCGCGCTGGATTGCGTAAATAAGAGGGAGTGCGTCTTGAAATTACGCGAATAGGAGCTGAAAATTTCCAACTGGAAGAATCGTAAATACCATTTAGTTGCTGTTGCAATAAATGATTTTCATGGCGGCACTGTCCCAAAAGCTGCTCATTGAGAGCAGCATCGTTATAAAGCTCAGTGAGTTGCTTATCACGTAAAGATATTTTATCCAGTAGTTCTAAATGAGAATTATTTAATTTATCAACATTTTCTCTGTTGGCATCTTCTAATGTTTTAATAGTCATCTCTTTGCCGGCAATATCTAATTCAAGTGACTGAATTACGCTTGCGCGTTCATCAGCTACAGTAAGCAATTCTGCAATATGCCCCTGTAAATGTTTCTGTTCTTCAATTGCAGTGTTTAAGTCGTTGACAATAGCCTTTGCAGAATCCCTTCTGACATTTAATTTTACCTCTTTAAGAACAGAGAGTATAGCAACAGCATCTTTAGACTGAACAGATGCCAGAAAATCTGCTTCTGCTTTCAACCAGGTATTTTTTAAATCATCGTCACAGCTAAAGCCTATTGCATTCATAATAGATAATGAATAATCAGCAATACTTTCTCCCCGATAAGATGGGCTTGATGAAATTGACGTCAATCGCAATAGAGAATGGAAAATCCCTCTGAAGACTATATATCCCAGAGTAATCTCAGCAGGTGAATTCCACTCTTGGTCAAAAAGTTTCTTATCACCATTATCTAATGTAATAAAATTGAAAGGCATTGCATCCAAAAACTCAGAAGGCAAAACCGTCAGGCTATTGAATTCTTTGGAAAGACTGGCTCGCTTTTGAATTTCATTGATCCAGATACTGGACCAGCAAACGATATCTTGAATTGTCCAGTTGGGTTTGTTCACAGTATGAACGAGAGAAAGCCATAAACTCTCGCCGTCATGGAAAACACCACTTTCAACAATTGAATGTTCATTAACTGATGATGGAATTGAAACATCACCGCCACTGGTGAGCACAACTAATTCATCATTTAAATTAGTTTTGAATAGACTTGTTTTTTTGAATTCATTAGCTCTGCCATCTGAAAAATGATAAGCAGCGATCGTTTGATCGATAATTTCCTCATCAGGTTTTATCTGACTACTTACCATTAAAAAAGAGTTACTCAAATCAGGTGCAAGATCATTATTCCAAATATTATAAAGACCTTCCTCAATAGAAAAATAATTTTCTGAATTTTTCTGCGGGTCCTGATGTGCACTTTCGATTGCCAGTTGCGAAAATTGTGATGAAAAGTTTTTCCATCCACGCGGGCAAATAATGCTGACGGGTAATTTATAATCAGGAAGTGGCAAAAACTCTTCGTTATGCAAAAAACCTGAATTAGCTAGCACAGCTTTAAGTTCACTACGGCCAAAAGTAACGACGCTTTTTTCAGTGTAAGAGTTGTTGATACCAAACATTGGCATATTTACATGATCTTCATTGACTCCTGAAAAATACTTTATACCTAATTTATTTTCGATTGCGACGAAAAGCTTGCCGGTCTCAGTCATTCTGTCCCGACATGAATCTAAAAGAGTTTTTTGACCATCGTGTCCAAGAAATACTCGCGCATACTCCAATACGCCTACAAGTATAACTGCATCAAAATGACCAATGTCAGGTATAATATCACTCGGTGCACAAATGACGTCTACATTAGACAAATCCCGGGTTCGTGCTCTTGCAATTTGAGCACGTCGAAGGCTTCCTTCTACCGATACAACATCAGCGCCACTTTCTCCCAAAAAACGCGTTATTGCGCCGCAACCGCAACCTATTTCGAGAACCTTTTTACCTTTTAACCACTGCTCAAAAGGACGCAATAAATTCGAGCGTCTGGAGGAAAGATGATAAGTGGATGGCCAATCCTTCATCTTATCTGACAGCTCTTTTGAATTTATGCTTACATCAGCTGATTCGGTAACAGACTTCAATACGTAATTCTCAGCCTCATCACCGTCATTATATGCAAAAGCTGGCAATTCAACAGGACGCCAAACATTGGTCGTTTTATCAATAAAGAAGTCATTATTTAATAAAATTTCATGTATGTTATTCTGTTTCAAAATTTATTCTCGCATTCAAATTGGCTAAGCCAGTGAAAGATTTTACAGGCCCGACAGCCAAGTGTATTGAATCATACCGGCGATCGTGCGGTATAATCTCACCATCAAGAGAACTACTGGCAATACCGACAGAGATAAAGAAATCACCTTCATATACCATCATCGGCAATGTAACAGAAACCACCATTTCAGTATCAATTTCCGCCACATCAACCAAGTCTACAGATTGCCATTCACTATTCGTGTTATAGATTGTCACGCCTTCTTTAGTTTTAATAGCGAAACCAAATATTGGCCTCACGACAACGTCGCGAAATCTTACTTTAATAGCCAGGGTTAATTCTTTTCCAGGTGTAACTGTGCTTGGATAATCTTCACCATCCTGACAGATGTAAAAATCTATCAGTTCCGCTGCACGGTCTCCCCATCGGTACTCTGACGGATTATAGTTAGGGCGTTCTGAGTATTCTCCCGTCAATAATGAGCTGAAGCTACCAGGTGAGAGGTTAGATTTCGATTCCCGGTCCCGAATCTGAACTTCACGGGAAACAGCCTTCTCAAGTTTATCGTCTTGATCTTTTCTAATGGATGAGCCGTTTTTCTTACCAAAAAGAACATCCAAATACCTGTTAACCACATCGTTAGGGCTACCCTGAACTTGTACCACTCCATGGTCTAACAACAGTGCACTATCACAATGTGTCACAATTTGCTCTGTGGCATGTGATACAAAAAGAATTGAAGTACCGTCCTGTTTAAGCCTTTTCAGTCGTGAAAAACATTTCGCCTGAAATTTTGCATCCCCAACTGCCAGGGCCTCATCAACAATAAGAATCTCTGGGTCTATTTGCGCCTGAACTGCAAATGCCAGGCGGACCAACATCCCACTCGAATACGAACGGACCGGAGAGTTGATAAAACCGCCAATGTCGGCAAAAGATAATATGTCATCTAATTTATTCTCAGTTTCCTCTTTAGATAACCCCAAAAGAGAAGCATTTAAATAAACATTTTCCAGACCTGTGAAATCAGAATTAAAACCTGCCCCCAGTTCCAGTAAGGCTGCAACACGACCATTGACGGCTACATTTCCCGCTGTCGGCGTTAAAGTCCCAGCAATTATTTGCAAGAGTGTGGACTTGCCAGAACCATTTTGGCCAACAATCCCCATCGTCTGGCCACGTGGTAAATTAAAAGACACATCTTTTAACGCCCAGAAGTCCTGATGATAGATGCGTGCCTCTTTCCCTAATTTACGGTCAATTTTAGGCATAACGAATTGCTTAAGCCTGCGTGCAGGACTTTCATAGACCTGGAAACATTTATCAACATTTTCAATTCTAATGGCAAAATCATCAGAGGACATCTGCGAATCCTTTTCTAGTCTTTTGGAACCAAGCATAGCCTAACCACATAATGAAAATTGCAATCAAGGAATATATTGCCAGCCCCGTAAAATCAGGTAATTCCCCCCAAATAATGACAGCCCTTCCTTGCTCGATAATAAATGTCAATGGGTTAAGTAAAATTACTTTTCTCATTGCAACAGGCACAGCTGTAATAGGATAAAACACAGGGGAAAGAAACATTAATACAGTGACTACAATCGAAATGGTTTGACTAACATCACGGATAAACACCCCTAACGAGGCAAGAAACCAAGTTAAACCCAGCGTCAGTAAAATCAAAGGGAACAGGACTAATGGAAAGAAAACTATAGTCCAATGAAGGTAACCATTAAATATGACAAAAGCCGCAGACAAAACAAATGTGCTAACAAAACTATGGAAAAGCACATTACCCAGCGCGACCAGCGGCAATATTTCAAGAGGAAAAACTACTTTTTTAACATAATTTACATTATTTAAAATCATGGAAGGGGCACGACTGAGCATTTCAGCTAACAGTGTGTGGATGATCAAACCGACGAAGAGAATTATCGCAAAATCGGCTTTAGATTCATTTCCAGCAGCCTGAGTGCCCCAGCGGGCTTTAAAAACAACCGAGAACACCAACGTATATACAACCAGCATAAAAATTGGGTTGATGAATGACCAGAAGACCCCCATCACTGAACCACGATATCGGCCAATAATTTCACGCTTAGCCATCTGTAATATTAAATTTTTATTATTCCACGCGCTATTAAATAGCGAAAGCAGTGAAGTGGGTTTTCCTAAATGAGGATTCATAGACTTCTCTTTTTGCTTCACATTTGAAAGTTAACAGTTTCTTTGAGTTGAGGTTTTTTAAAACTCAACTCAAATTAATTGACACCTTGAAAGTTGCCTGAATCAATTTTCTAATTTCACCCGTGGTACGCACCGATATTTTCAAGTGCTTTCTGCCAGTCACTTGGTGCAATATTGAATTTTTTCAATAACTTGCCACAATCAAGTTTGGAGTTGGAGGGACGTTTGGCAGGCGTCGGGTATTCAACAGTTTTAATATCCAGTATTGAAGGCGATTTAGCGAGAACTGAATGTTTTGTAGCTGAGGTGAAGATTTCTGCCGCAAAACCTGCCCATGATGTATAAGGATAACCTGAATAGTGATACACGCCCCAACGTTCGTCTTCAGGCTTAAGTTGACCAGCTATTGCAAGCAGAGTTTCCGCGATATCCCCGGCATAAGTTGGACTTCCGAATTGATCCCCAACAATAGATAATTGCTCTCTGTCTTTCGCCAGTCGCAGCATTGTTTTTACAAAATTGTTGCCATACTCACCGAATACCCAGGCAGTACGCAAAATAATGTGTTTTTTACAAGCCATGGCAACAGCTTGTTCACCTGCCAATTTGCTTGCACCATAAACACCGGTAGGCCCTGTGGTATCTGTTTCCACATAGCATCCCTCATGGTCCCCAGAAAAAACATAGTCAGTCGATATATGGAGAAAAGAAGCATCAACCTGTTGCGCTGCAATAGCCAAATTTTCAGCGCCTGTGCTATTGATTAAATAGGCAAATTCACGTTCAGATTCTGCACGATCGACAGCGGTATAGGCAGCAGCATTAATAATCGAGTTAGGGCGGAACTCGCTGACAACACTCATTACTTTCCGGTGATCGGTAATGTCAAGCTCTTGCCTGTCAACAGCTTTTACCTCCCAATCAGCCGGAGCTCGTCGCACCAATTCTCTACCAACCTGGCCCGCGCATCCTACGATCAACAATTTCATTTGGTTAAAGTACCTATAGAATTTTACAGTGTTCTTGTATTGATGCCTCAAGCCAAAACCCGAGGCCTTTGACAGCACATCAAATTTTAAAAAGTTCTGAAAAACCTTGACCCAATGCATCTTTTGCAGAGAGCAACGGTTCACTAACAGGCCATTTTACCCCGACTTCAGGATCGTTCCAGATCAAGCAACCTTCATTTTTCGGATCATAGTAATCAGTGCATTTATACTCAAAATCGGCGAAGTCTGAAATCACCACAAAGCCATGGGCAAGACCGGGTGGTACCCACAGCTGATTCTTATTGTCTTCCGAAAGATATACACCTACCCACTTACCGAAAGTTGCGGACTCTGGACGGATATCAACCACAACATCAAATACTTCACCACGGACAACACGAACCAACTTGCCCTGCGGTTTAGACGTTTGAAAATGTAAGCCACGAAGAACGTTTTTCGATGAACGGGAGTGGTTATCCTGAACAAAATCCAGATCGATTTCTAACATTTCCTTGTAGCGATTTTGCTGAAATGTTTCCAAAAAGAATCCGCGATCATCACCGAAAACTTTAGGTTCCACTAATTTTACGCCAATAACTTCTGTGTCAATAACATTCATTTTTATAGCTCACTCGTTATGCAATTATCCAACGACACGTTACCTTTGCTGTATAAACGGTTGTTGATGCCGTTCTTACAAATTCCATTTATGAAGCATTCAGCCATTCCCATTTTCTAAAAAATCGTACCACAAATGCCTATTGTGGCTCACTCAGAATCTGGCTAAAAGTTCATTTCTCGGCTAACTGTATCTTTACTATACGGTTCGTTGCTTACAAACTCATCCGCAATTTGCAATACACTGACCAGCAGAGCACCGTGACCGATAATGAGACAGCCATCCCCCTCTCTGAAACCAAGTTTTTGCTGCAAATTGGACAATTCCTACAAGAACCCTGAGTCACAAGTAATATGATACGTGTCCAGTTCTGGCAGAAGATTTTGTGTGTGTGCCCCCCACAACAGCAGGGTACTTTTTAAACAGACCGTTGATATATTTTAGTTAAACATAGCTTGCAGAAATATTTAGCATGAAAATGCAGGAATCACCTGATTATAGCTGCGCTTACACTAACTCTGCGCTACGCTATGTTCTTATTCGCGACAAAAGCGAAATAGCTGATTTTTTGGGCATGTGAAAAAGCTAACACTTAATAAATGAGTACGTATATATGAAAATTTTGATCACCGGTGGTGCCGGTTTCATCGGTTCAGCAGTTGTTCGTCACATTATTGATAATACAAAGGATAGTGTCCTGGTTGTCGATAGCCTCACATACGCGGGCAATCTTGAGTCACTCCTTCCCGTATCATCTGATCCCCGCTATCAGTTTGCGCAGGCAAATATTTGTGATCGCACAGAACTGGATACTCTTTTTACTGACTTCCAACCGGATGCTGTTATGCATCTTGCTGCTGAAAGCCATGTTGATCGCTCAATTGATGGCCCGGCTGCCTTCATCGAAACCAACATTGTTGGCACTTATGTGCTTCTGGAAGCAGCCCGACATTTTTGGCTTTCTCTGCCTGAAGAGAAAAAATCGGCTTTCCGCTTCCATCATATTTCAACGGATGAGGTGTATGGCGATTTGCACGGCACAACGGATCTTTTCACTGAAACGACGCCATATGCGCCAAGCAGTCCCTACTCTGCATCAAAGGCCTCCAGCGATCATTTAGTGCGAGCCTGGCAGCGCACTTACGGCTTCCCTACTATTGTGACAAATTGTTCGAATAATTACGGTCCTTATCATTTCCCGGAAAAACTCATTCCACTCATCATTCTGAACGCACTTTCAGGTAAAGCATTACCGGTATACGGTGATGGCGCACAGGTACGCGACTGGCTGTATGTTGAAGATCATGCCCGTGCACTTTATAAAGTGGTTACCGAGGGTGTCGTAGGCGAAACCTATAACATTGGTGGTCACAATGAGCGCAAAAATATTGACGTCGTTAAAACCATTTGTGAGTTGCTCGATGAACTGATTTCCGCAAAACCAAATGGGATCGCCAAGTTCTCCGAACTGATTACATTTGTGAAAGATCGTCCTGGTCACGATATGCGTTACGCCATTGATGCCAGTAAGATCGAGCAAGAGTTAGGCTGGAAACCACAAGAAACTTTCGAAAGCGGAATTCGTAAAACGGTTGAATGGTATCTGAACAATGAAAATTGGTGGCGCCGGGTTCAGGATGGTTCTTATGCCGGTGAACGTCTTGGCTTGACTAACTAATTTTAAGGAGAAGAATCTAGTGAAAGGTATCGTTTTAGCTGGCGGTTCAGGCACACGCTTGTACCCCCTAACCCGCGGTGTATCGAAACAGCTGTTACCGATTTATGATAAACCGATGATTTATTACCCAATATCTGTGCTTATGCTGGCAGGTATTAATGAAATATTGGTGATTTCTACCCCTGAAGATATGCCATCCTTTCAACGCTTACTGGGTGATGGTTCTCAATTCGGCATTAAACTCGAGTATGCAGTACAGCCATCTCCAGACGGCCTTGCCCAGGCATTCATCATCGGTGAAGAGTTTATAAACGGCGAACGTTGTGCACTTGTTCTTGGCGACAATATCTATTTTGGTCAAAGCTTTGGCAAACAGCTTGAAGCCGTTGCTAAACGAGAAACGGGCGCAACAGTCTTCGGCTATCAGGTTCAAGACCCCGAGCGTTTTGGCGTGGTTGAATTTGATAAGGACTTTAAAGCACTTTCCATTGAGGAAAAACCATTAAAACCAAAATCTCAGTGGGCAGTGACCGGACTCTATTTCTATGACAAAAATATCGTTGAAATGGCTAAACAAGTTAAGCCATCTCATCGTGGTGAGCTTGAGATAACGACATTAAACGAAATGTATCTTGAGAAAGGTCAATTGCAGGTGGAGCTTCTGGGCCGAGGTTTTGCGTGGCTCGATACAGGAACACATGATAGCCTGATTGAGGCTTCACAATTCGTCCACACCATTGAAAAACGACAAGGTTTTAAAGTAGCTTGTCTGGAAGAGATTGCGTTTCGTAAAGGATGGTTGAGCAAAGAGCGTGTTGCTGAACAAGCTGCATTAATGAGCAAAACTGCTTATGGCGCGTATCTGACCCAACTACTTAACGAACATAACTGATTATAAATTCAGGCTGATGGGCTAGTCCGGCCTGAATTATTTTCTAAATATCACTTCAGATAAAAAAAAGCACCGAAAATTCGGTGCTTTTTATTGCTCGAAGTCAATCAATTTTTACTCTTCGGCAAACTCTTTCAACCATGCCTTGAACGCTTCGCCCTGCGTGTTATGGCGAATACCATACTCAACAAACGCCTTCATATAACCGAGCTTATCACCACAGTCATGTGAACGGCCAGTCATGGAGAAGGCTTCAACAGTATGTTTTTTCATCAGCATGGCAATGGCATCAGTCAGCTGAATTTCATTACCTGCACCGTACGGTGTCACTGCCAGCAGTGGCCAGATAGCTTCGGACAGAACATAACGGCCGACAACCGCAAGGTTTGATGGCGCGTCCTTCAGTTCCGGCTTTTCAACGATAGCCGTCATTGGCGCGCTTTCGCCCGGCTCAACTTCTACGCCGTTGCAGTTAACAATACCGTACTTGGAAACGTCTTTCTCCGGCACTTCTTCAACCATGACCTGGCTGTTGCCAGTTTCCTGGAAGCGACGAAGCATGGCAGCAAGGTTATCTTTACGCAGATCGCTGGTGGAATCATCCATCAAAACGTCTGGCAGAATAACCGCGAAAGGAGAATTACCAATCAGAGGTTTTGCACACAGAACCGCATGCCCAAGGCCTTTTGATTGCCCCTGACGTACGTTCATGATGGTCACGCCTTTCGGGCAGATAGACTGCACTTCTTCCAGCAGCTGACGTTTCACACGGGATTCAAGCATACTTTCCAGCTCGAAAGAGGTATCGAAGTGGTTTTCGATCGCGTTTTTCGAAGAGTGTGTGACCAGAATGATTTCTTTGATGCCCGCCGCAGCACATTCATTAACGATGTACTGGATCAAAGGCTTATCGACGATAGGCAGCATTTCTTTTGGAATGGCTTTCGTCGCTGGCAACATACGTGTGCCCAGACCGGCAACAGGGATAACAGCTTTTAACATTGTAAAGGATACTCCTTGAAACCTATGGTGTGTAAATTCAGTCAGTTACCATCCAAACGCGTCAGGGATTTCTCTGAACTGAAATTGTAAAATTGATTTAAATTCCCAATCCGATAGTTCTTCCATGAGTATAGTCTCTGTGATTTGGTTTAGGGAGACCATACTCATGACTTTAGGACTCAAACACGATTATGTTAATTCAGTTACGATACCAGTAAGCCGCACCAAACAGTAAGCTAAAGGCTTATTTTTAGGAATGTTATACCTGTTCGGTGATTTAATAATCGTAACTTGCTGCTTTCCAAATCAGTCCTGACGGCTTTTTATCACATCTCATCCTTCTTCCCCTGGGCCCCCTTGCCAGTTTGCCTAGACCGCTGTTTTAGATTTGAAATTTGTAGCGCTGGCGCCCATTATTCACCATGCGACAGCTGTCGTGTAACCAAAGGTGAAAAACGCAATATGGAATGGATCGCCGATCCCTCGATTTGGGCCGGGCTTGCGACCCTGGTAGTTCTCGAAATTGTCCTGGGGATAGACAATCTCATTTTCATTGCCATCCTGGCGGAAAAACTTCCGCGTCAGCAGCGTGACAAGGCTCGCGTCACCGGGCTTTTACTGGCCCTCGTCATGCGCTTACTTCTGCTGGCCTGCATTTCCTGGCTTTCGACACTGACCCGCCCTCTTATTGCCGTGCTCGGGCATCCGTTCAGCGCGCGCGATATGATTATGCTTGCGGGGGGGATATTCCTGTTGTTCAAAGCGACGATGGAGCTTAATGAACGACTCGAAGGCAAAGATGAAGAACAAAGCCATCAGCAGCGCGGTGCTAAATTCTGGCCGGTCGTTGCTCAGATTGTCGTGCTGGATGCGGTCTTTTCACTCGACTCGGTGATTACTGCAGTCGGGATGGTTGAGCATCTGGCCGTCATGATGGTGGCGGTGTGTATTGCTATCGGCCTGATGCTGTTAGCCAGTAAACCACTGACACGTTTCGTGAATGCGCATCCGACTATCGTCATCTTATGTCTCAGTTTCCTGCTGATGATCGGCTTTAGCCTGGTTGCCGAAGGTTTTGGCTATGTTATCCCGAAAGGGTATTTGTATGCCGCGATCGGTTTCTCGGTGATCATTGAAGGGCTGAACCAACTGGCACAGTTTAACCGCAAACGCTTTTTATCCTCGCGGCGCTCTCTGCGCGAGCGCACTGCAGAAACCGTATTGCGCGTCTTGCGTGGCAAACATGAAGAAGCCGAACTTGATGCTCACTCTTCAAACATGATTGCAGACAGCGCTGACGAAGAAGATGCGATTTTCAACCAGCAGGAGCGTCACATGATTGAACGCGTGCTGGGACTCGGGCAACGCACTGTCAGCAGCGTCATGACCTCCCGCCATGATGTAGACCATCTTGAACTTAATGACCCTGTCGACGTGCTGACGCAGCAAATCGCTGATAACCAACATACCCGTATGCTGGTCACCGAAGACAGCTCCACCGACGAACCGCTGGGCGTTGTGCACGTTGTCGACCTGCTCAAACAACAACTGCTGCAAAATGAACTGGATCTTAAGGCGCTGATCCGCCAGCCCCTGATTTTCCCGGAACAGCTTTCTCTGCTAATGGCCCTCGAACAATTCCGCCAGGCAAAAACGCATTTTGCTTTCGTGGTCGATGAATTTGGTTCTGTCGAAGGGATCGTGACCCTGACGGATGTGATGGAAACCATTGCCGGTAACCTGCCAGAGTCTGACGAAACGCCTGATGCACGGCATGATATCCAGCAGCAGGAGGATGGAAGCTGGATAGCCAACGGCTACATGCCGCTTGACGATCTGGTGATGTATATTTCCCTGCCGGTGGATGAAAAAAGGGAATATCACACGCTGGCCGGTCTGCTGATGGAATATACCCAAAGTATCCCGCAGGTGGGCGCACAGATACACATTAATGACTATCTGTTTGAGCCTTTAGAAGTCAGCAGTCACCGTATTTTAAAAGTGAAGATTACGCCACCTGATACCGCCTCTGAAGACGATTACGAAGTCTGACTCACTCCTGTAAACAAAACGGGGTGCCTGCGATGGCACCCCGTTTTGTTTATGCTCAGAATTGGCTTAGAAAAGAGATTATTTGTTGAGTAATTTCTCAACATCGCTTTTTTCTTTACTGTCCTTACGCTTGTCGACCCAGTTCTGAAGGGCGCTTCGAGCGCTTTGTTCAAACGTACGCCTCAGTATCTGGTCCACCTGCAGCTGATATCCCATCTGAGCCCAGGGTCCGTAAACCCGCAACGGGATGTCTGTCGTTTTCAGGGTATTGATCAGATTATTGTCACCTTTCCAGCCACCGGTAACGCGGATCAGCAGGTTCATATCCACCTTTTGATTCGACATATCGATTGTTCCGTCACCTTTCGCAGACACCATTGGCGACTGACCTTCAAGATTATTCAGCGTCAGTGTACCTTCGGCCAGATGTCCCTGCGCTTTCAGCGTATCGATCTGGCTATAGTGCTCATACTTTTCAAGTCCCTGAACATTACTGGTATTACGGCTGACCGCCTGCTGAATGAGTTGCTGAATATTAAGGCCATTCAGACGCGCGTTATCCATTGAAAGCTGCCCCTCGCCTTGCCATCGCCGTGCAAAATCAACGGCCGACAACCCTTCTCCGTTAACATTCCCTTGCATAGAGAAGCTCCCGGTAAGGACTTTCGGTAACCCGTAAGCTGTCAGTAAATCACCCAGTTCAATGCTGTCCACATCCGGTGTCAGATGGACCTGAATTTTATTCCCCGTGACATCCAGGGTGCCTGGCAGAGAAAAGCGCCCTGTTCCCAGGTTGCCGCTAAATGCCGGCAAGGAAACCTGGCCCTGATGATTGACCGCATTCAGGGCAAGGTTCTGGATTTTCATACCGCGATAAGTGAGATCAGCAACTTTCAGCGCCAGGGTGGCATTGAAGGTTTGCAAATCATTCAGCCCGTTTGGCTGTTCATCCACATCACGGGCGATAACGGGTGCTGACGTCACAGACTGCGCGGTTTGCGACGATTGTTCCTGCGTATCAGGCTGCCAGCCGGAAAGCGCATCAAGATCAAGCTTATCAGCGGTTAAATTGAGCTGATAATCCGCCAGTTCTCCCAGCTTCGCAGAGGCCGTGCCGGAGATCTGATTATCATTGGCCGACAGCGCCAGCTGGTTCAGCGTCAGCATATTGTTATCACGCTGATAGCTCACCTGCATGGAACCATTCCCCTGAAGGCCTTTCACCGGGATATCGGCACCGTTCAGTTGATAAGTGAACTTGCTGATGCTGGCAGAGACAGCCTGCGGATAGTGCTGCATATCCAGGTCGGCTTTCATGGTGAACGACAGATCGCGCTGGTCGCGGTTTATGCGACTTGAAAGCTGGATACTAGCCTGACGGTTGTCATTCTTTTCCATTTCCAGATTGATATCACGCACGTTGATCTGCTCGTCATCACCGCGCTGCCAGATGAGTAAACTGTCAGCCACGCTGATTTTATCAATATCAAATTTCCAGCCCGCTTCAAGTTCGGATGCGCCGGGCGCAACAGGCGTTGGCGTAGAAGGTGCGACCGGCGCATTGGGCTGATTCTCTTCCGTTTCCGGCGTTAAACGAATGACGGCGTTTTTCAGCAGAACCTGCTTGACCGCGAGCTGATGAGAAATAAGAGGCCAGAGTTTGACATCCAGCCGCATGTTCTCAGCGCTGACAACCGGTGCCTTAGCCCCAGGCGCGGTCAGAGAAGTCTGTCCGGCAATGATGCTGAGCTGCGGCCAGACATGCCAGCGCAGGGAACCGTTGATAGCCAGTTGATAGCCGCTTTTCACCTCGACCCTCTCTACCATGTACTGGCGGAAATCGTTCGGGTTAATCAGGAATACCAGCGAAGTCATACCGGCAATGATAACCACCAGTAAAATCACCAGTGTTGTCAGGAGTCTTCTCATGCCTTCCTCACGTTTTTATCCGGAAAACGGATAAAAAACAGAATCAGTCTTTATCAATACGACTGGCAATAGCGCTTTGCTGGTCGCGGTATTTCGCGTCCTGACGGCTATTGTATGGCCGTGCAGCAGAACCGGATAACGGTTCAAAACTCAGCGCGCCAATCAACATTCCCGGGCGAAGCGCCAGCGGGAGCTTACCTGAATTATAAAACTCGAGAACAATACGCCCCTGCCAGCCCGGATCAATGCGGTGTGCGGTCACGTGCACCATCAGCCCGAGACGCGCCAGTGAAGAGCGTCCGTCCAGCCAGCCCACCAGATCGTCAGGAATGGTGACAGACTCAAAGGTCACCGCCAGTGCCAGTTCGCCCGGATGCAGGAAGAACGCCTCGCCTTCCGGCAACACAATCTCATCACTCATCACTTTATCGAGTGCAGCGCTGACTTCGTCTTTAGGGCCACTCAGATCGATATAACCCGCATTGTGCCCGAGGAAAACGCGAAATCCGTTACCCAGACGCACATCTACCGTTGCACCATTAATCCGTTCGACCGGAGGACGGGGTGAAATACCTAATTTGCCGCTGTCCAGCCAGGCCTCTATATCTCGGTCGCAAAGTCTCATCGTATCTCCGGTATGGTTTTAACGGATTGTTCCGCGATTAATTGAAGAACTGGCTGATTTTAGCCTTGAGGATATCAATCGCAATCCGGTTTTTGCCGCCGCGCGGCACAATGATGTCTGCGTATTGTTTTGAAGGCTCGATAAATTGCAGGAACATTGGACGAACCGTTTTCTGATACTGCGCCATCACAGAATCCATCGAACGACCACGTTCATTGACGTCACGCTTCATACGGCGCATCAGACAGATATCCAGCGGAGTATCGACGAAAATGGAGAAATTCATTTCGTCACGCAAACGTGCATCGGTCAGGAGCAGGATCCCTTCCAGGATAATCACTTTCTTCGGTTTAAGGGTCACCGTTTCAGGCAGACGGGTATGCTCAATAAAGCTGTAGCTTGGCAATTCAATCGCCTGACCTGACTTCATTGCCTGTAAATGCTGGAACAGCAAATTGTGGTCCATCGCACTGGGATGGTCGTAGTTGGTTTTGACCCGCTCTTCCATGGTCATGTGACTTTGGTCTTTATAGTAGCAATCTTCCGGGATCACCCCGATATGCTCATCACCGACCTGATCACGAAGTTCACGGTATAACGTACTGGCGATGAGGCTTTTTCCCGAAGCAGATGCGCCAGCGATACCCACGATGACACACTGATGGAATTTGTCAGACATAAAATTAAAGACCTGATTTGGAAGTTGGAAGGCAAGCACAGATATATGCTTTGAACGCGCCAATTATAAGTACAACACACTGCCCGATGCCAGCGTTAAGGCTGTGTAATCGCTGACATCAGGTAATAATTCACAGAGTTGGGGGATTAAACGGCTCTGAAGGCAATTTCTGTCGGGATGGCATCGCCTTTCCAGAACAGTTGTGACGCAATTTTTGCCGCCAGCTCACGGTAAATTGCCGTGAATTCACTTTCAGGATTGGAAACAACTGTTGGCTCACCACGATCTAAATCTTCACGCAACGAAATATGCAGCGGCAATTGCGCCAGTAAATCACAGCGGTATTTCTCAGCCAGGCGTTGTGCGCCACCGGTACCGAAAATCGGTTCGTGATGCCCGCAGTTGCTGCACACATGCATACTCATGTTCTCTACAATCCCCAGAACCGGCACATGCACTTTTTCAAACATCACGATGCCTTTCATTGCATCGAGCAGCGCAATATCCTGCGGCGTTGTGACCACTAAGGCGGCGGTAACCGGGATGTTTTGCGACAACGTCAGCTGAATATCACCCGTACCCGGCGGCAGATCGATGACCAGATAATCCAGATCCGGCCAAAGCGTATCCTGAAGCATCTGCATCAGCGCTTTACTGGCCATCGGCCCGCGCCACACCATGGCATTTTCATCCGTCACCAGATAGCCAATCGAGTTGGTCGCCAGGCCGTGTGCCATAATCGGCGACATGTGCACGCCGTCCGGCGAGGTCGGGCGTTCTTCCTCAGTGCCCAGCATATTCGGTACTGACGGGCCGTAAATATCGGCGTCCAGAATACCGACTTTGGCACCTTCTGCTGCCAGCGCCAGCGCCAGGTTCACCGCCGTGGTCGATTTCCCTACCCCGCCTTTACCCGAACTGACCGCCAGAATATTGCGCACACCTTTGATACCCGGCTGATCGTTTGCCCGTTTGATGGTGGCAATATCGTGGCGCAGATTCCACTGAATGGCCGAAGCACCGGTCACCCGCAACAATTCGCTGCTGGTTTGTTCTTTTAATACATCAAAACCACTGTTCCAGGCGAACGGCAGGGTCAGATCAATATGTAAAACGTCATCCATTAACACGCAGTGATGCAACGCTTTCATCGCGGGCAAATCTTTTTGCAGTGTGGAATGGCGGAAGGTGGCCAGTACGCCGGTCACGAGTGCGCGCAGCCCTGCGGGTGTGGTCTGCTGTGGGGATTGAGATGTCATCCCGGCTCCTTGAAAGGGGGTTATCAGACTATTTATCTATCCATAAGCATAACAGAACACACGTAAGGAGATCCCCCGTTTGTTTACGCGGGGCGGCGCTTTCGGTTAACATCAATGCCCCTGATTTCAACTACAGAAAGCAAGCTCTTACTATGGCTCAAGTCGCGAAAAAAATTTTGGTAACCTGTGCACTTCCGTACGCCAACGGATCCATCCATCTCGGTCACATGCTCGAGCACATCCAGGCTGACGTCTGGGTCCGTTACCAGCGAATGCGCGGCAATGAAGTGCATTTCATCTGTGCGGACGATGCACACGGCACCCCGATCATGCTGAAAGCGCAGCAGCTCGGTATCAGGCCGGAAGAGATGATTGCCGAAATGAGCCAGGAGCATCAGAAAGATTTCGCCGGCTTCGGCATCAGCTACGACAACTATCACTCCACGCACAGCGACGAAAACCGTGAGCTGTCTGCGCTGATTTATGGTCGTCTGAAAGAAAACGGTTTTATCAAAAACCGCACCATTTCGCAGTTGTACGATCCTGAGAAAGGCATGTTCCTGCCAGACCGTTTCGTTAAAGGCACCTGCCCGAAATGTAAATCACCGGATCAGTACGGCGATAACTGTGAAGTGTGTGGCGCAACCTACAGCCCGACGGAACTGATTGACCCGAAATCTGTAGTCTCCGGTGCGACGCCGGTGTTGCGTGATTCCGAGCACTACTTCTTTGACTTACCTGAATTCAGCGCGATGTTGCAGGCGTGGACCCGTTCGGGCGCGTTGCAGGAACAAGTGGCAAACAAAATGCAGGAGTGGTTCGAGCATGGTCTGCAACAGTGGGATATCTCACGCGATGCGCCATACTTCGGCTTTGAAATTCCTGATGCGCCGGGCAAATATTTCTACGTCTGGCTGGACGCGCCAATCGGCTACATGGGTTCATTCAAAAACCTGTGCGACCGCCGCAGTGACCTGAATTTTGACGAGTTCTGGAAAAAAGATTCCACCACCGAGCTGTATCACTTTATCGGTAAAGACATCGTTTATTTCCACAGCCTGTTCTGGCCTGCCATGCTGGAAGGCAGCGGTTTCCGCAAGCCGACCAACCTGTTTGTGCACGGTTATGTCACCGTCAACGGCGCAAAAATGTCCAAGTCGCGTGGCACGTTTATCAAAGCCAGCACTTATCTGAACCATCTGGATGCGGACTGCCTGCGTTATTACTACACCGCGAAACTGTCTTCACGCATCGACGATATCGACCTGAATCTGGAAGATTTCGTGCAGCGCGTTAACGCTGATATCGTGAACAAAGTGGTTAACCTGGCCTCACGTAATGCCGGTTTCATCGCCAAACGTTTTGACGGCAAACTGGCTGACACGCTGGCCGATGAAACGCTGTACAAAACCTTCACCGATGCCGCTGAAAGCATTGCTCAGGCGTATGACAGCCGTGAATCAGGCCGTGCAATCCGCGAAATCATGGCGCTGGCTGACCTGGCAAACCGTTATGTCGATGAACAGGCGCCGTGGGTTGTCGCAAAACAGGAAGGCCGTGATGCCGACCTGCAGGCCATCTGCTCAATGGGCATCAACCTGTTCCGCGTACTGATGACCTATCTGAAGCCGGTTCTGCCTTCACTGTCAGAGCGCACAGAAGCCTTCCTGAATACCACACTGGACTGGGACGCGATTGCCCAACCATTGTTGTCGCATCAGGTAAATCCGTTCAAAGCGCTGTTTAACCGTATCGAACTGGATAAAGTCACCGCGATGGTTGATGCCTCGAAAGAAGACATCGCAGCCGCCAAAGTACCGGCAACCGGTCCGCTGGCCGATGACCCGATTCAGGAAACCATCACGTTTGATGATTTCGCCAAAGTGGATATGCGTATTGCCCTGATCAAGAGCGCTGATTTTGTGGAAGGTTCAGACAAACTGCTTCGTTTGCAACTGGATCTGGGCGGTGAAACCCGTCAGATTTTCTCCGGTATCCGCTCTGCGTATCCTGATCCGAAAGCACTGGAAGGCCGTCTGACCATCATGGTCGCTAACCTCGCACCGCGTAAAATGCGCTTCGGCATCTCTGAAGGGATGGTGATGGCGGCGGGCCCAGGCGGAAAAGACATCTTCCTGCTCAGCCCGGATTCCGGCGCACAGCCGGGTATGCAGGTGAAGTAAGAAAGCTTTGAGTGACGAAAAAGCCCGATAATTTGATCGGGCTTTTTTTTATACCTGAATAAAGCCAATACCCTATAGCTTTCGGGTGCCAGGAAGGCGGCAAGTGAGAAAGTCCCCGGTCACTTACATCAGTAAGTGACCGGGGCGCATGAGCGCAGCCAACGCATCTGGCGCACGAAAGATGACGGGTATTTCATTTAGGCCAGTTCGGCCAAATGGCTTTCGGATACTCTCTGTCGATATCCGATTTCGCCAGCCCGATATCTTTCAATTGATCAGCACTCAGCGAATGCAAAATCTTGCGGCTGACGCGGCGCTCATTCCAGCCATGCACGATAGCAAACAACTGTTTTATCCATCCGCTCTTTTTTTGCGGCATCTGTACTGCCCTATCCGCCCCCAAGATATCAGCACAAGCGCGTGTCTCACATCCGGCAAACTGCCGTTCTTCAATGATATTTTTCATATTCTGCTCCCGTTGACGACCTGACATCAGGATCTTACAAACAGTAAAAACATTACAGATTCAGTTTTTTTATATTTCGACCATACAGATCTGGATCTGATGACAGATTCAGCGTTAGATTGTGTCCATCTGTACTGCTTTCTTTGCGCAGGCGTTGAGGAAAAGATAATGAATCGTTACGAAAATCTGGCAAATGTCTTGAGTGATCGTATTGAGCAGGGGCTGTATCCGGCGGGTATCCGGCTGCCTTCGGTGCGGGTGTTAAGCAGTGAACATGGCGTCAGCGTCAGCACGGTTCAGCAGGCCTACCGCGTGCTGGAAGAAAAACAGCTGGTGGAGGCACGACCAAAATCAGGCTACTTTGTCAAAGATGCACGCTTGCAGGCAGCGCTTCCGGCAGTTTGCCGCCCGACGCAACGTCCGGTGGATATTTCCCAGTGGGATCAGGTACTCGAACTGATTACGTCCCCGCACCGTCCCGGCGTGGTGCAGCTCGGGCGTGGCTCGCCGGATGTTACGGCTGCCACGCTCAGGCCCCTCAGCCGCCTGATGGGGCGCGCCGGCCAGCATCAGAATCTCAACGCGTTTCATTACGACAGCATTTACGGCTCAGAAGAATTACGCGAACAGATCGCCCGTCTGATGATTGACAGCGGCAGCCATATGGATGCCAGCAATATTCTGATCACCACCGGTTGTCATGAAGCGCTGTCTATCGCCATCCGTTCGGTCTGCGAACACGGCGATATCGTGGCGGTGGATTCGCCGAGTTTTCACGGGGCGATGCAAACCCTGAAAGGTTTTGGCATGAAAGCGCTGGAAATCCCGACCGATCCGGTGACCGGGATCAGCCTCGAAGCGCTGGAAATGGCACTGGAACAGTGGCCGGTCAAAGCCATACAGCTGACGCCCAACTGCAATAATCCGCTCGGTTACAACATGCCTGATGACCGTAAGAAAAGCCTGCTGCGTCTGGCGCAACGCTACGATATCGCCATTATCGAAGACGATGTTTATGGTGAACTGGCGTATCAGTATCCGCGCCCTGCCACCATTACCTCTTTCGATGAAGATGGCCGCGTATTGCTGTGCAGTTCGTTTTCCAAAACACTGGCGCCCGGTTTACGTGTCGGCTGGATCGCGCCGGGTCGCTATCACGACCGTGCGCTGCACATGAAATACATCACCACCGGCGCCTCGGCTACGCTGCCACAAATCGCTATCGCGGATTTCATCAAACAGGGGCATTATCTGCAGCACATGCGCCGGATACGTAACCAGTACCAGCGCAATCTGTGCACCATGACTGACTGGGTGATGAAATATTTTCCGTGCGGCTCCCGGGTTAGCCGCCCTCAGGGCGGTTTTTTGCTGTGGATCGAACTTGATGAACGCGTGGATACGCAGCGGCTGAACCGGCTGCTCGAAGAGCATTTAGTGCAAATTGCCATCGGTTCGATATTCTCTGCTTCTGGCAAATACCGCAATTGCCTGCGCATCAATTATGCACAGCCCCTGACAGCAAAAACTGAACGCGCCATCCAGCAGGTGGGCCTGACGATTTCTCAGATGCTGGAAAACTGCTAAACGTCCATCCGGAGACACTTTTACCGTGCAGATAGAACCGTTACCGCCACTGAACACGCTGGTGGCTTTTGAATGCGTGGCGCGTTATTGCAGTTTTTCCCGGGCAGCCGACGAGCTGAATCTTACCCAAAGCGCCATCAGCCGCCAGATCATTCAACTGGAGGAAATGCTCGGTTGTAAGCTTTTCCAGCGCGCCCAGCGTAAAACGACCCTGACGCCGCGCGGTGAAACCTATGCGCAACAAGTGCGTAAATTACTGGGCGATATTTCGCAATCCACGGCGGAAGTCATGGGCTGGAACGGTTTGCCGCAGGTCACGCTGGCCTGCACCAGCGCCATGAGCGGCCTGTGGCTTTCGTCGCGTCTTTCCTCGTTGCGCCAGTTGCTGCCCGACCTGCAAATCCGCATGAAGATTTCCGACAGCTTTTCAGATCTCAAGTCATCAGAATTTGATCTGGCTATCTTCTATCTGCGCGAGCCACCGCCCGGTTATCACGTACAGGCGCTGTTTGACGAAGTCTGTTATCCGATGTGCTCGCCGGCATTCCTCAGCCGTATGCCACCTGACGCCAGCGCCGCCGATTTACTTGAACAGACATTGCTTATTCAGGATGACCCGCAACGCGAATGGACCGGCTGGCGCGACTGGTTTGCGTCGCAGGACGTCAGCTTCGTCACGCCGCGCAGAACATGGCGGGCCAACAACTATCCGTTTCTGGTGCAGTCGGCGGTGCTGGGAGATGGGATTTTGCTGGGCTGGGAAGGACTGGTGCAGGATTACATCAATAACGGCCAACTGGTCGCCGCACATCCCGGCAAACTGGCTGCCGCCGGAAAATGCTACATGCTGACGCCGCAGGACCGGTTCCTCAAACCTGTGGTGCATAAAGTCATTAACTGGTTAAAACAGCCGTAAAGTGAATGAATTTGCCAGGCCGGATATCCGGTCTGGCAATGAATATTCAGCAGGATTGACGAGATCATGTTCACAGTGATTTATGAAAAATAATAATAATCCGACGTCATAATAAAATATTATGAATTGACATCGGCTGGCGGTATTTTGTTTTTCTCCAGATATCTGCGTTTTCTCGCAGAATTCATACCAATTAATGTGAATAACAGCCAGCATGACTGCGAAATACAGGATGCAAGGTTGAAATCATGACTTAACGAATACAGGCCAAACACGCCGCCGATTATATTAAGATAGGCGTAACTGTTAGCATCAACCGCTAGCCTGCGCATTTGAACCAGCGCATAAGCCAGAAGATAGCAAAACACGCCAATTAAACCGACAACCGTATGCAGTTCCACCGGTCACTTCCCTTTCCAGACGTTGATAGCTGAGAAAAATAAAGCTTTTCAGGGTGTTCTGCCGCGCATTTTTCGCATACCCTCATGATAAATTCTCATGCAAGTTCAACAGGGGGTTTTGATATAAATCATCAAGGCAATCCATTGCGCCAATTTAGAAACACCCGGGGTATTTCGCCTGCACCTATAAAATTCCAGCACGTACTATGGAGATAATTAATGAAAGATAATAATTCCCCTTTGACGAAATTAATGCAGGATGCACAAATTAGCCGTCGCGGCTTTATTACCAGCGTTTCCGCTGTGGGTATTACCAGTGCTATGGGCTTTTCACCGTTCTCTGCTTTTGCTGCTGAGCCGAAAAAAGGCGGCATATTAAAACTGGGTATGTCAGGGGGAAATACCAGTGATACGCTGGACCCGACATTATTCAGCGACTGGGTGCCATTAAATCAGGCATATATGCTGATGAACGGCCTGATTGAAATTGATGAAAATAACAAAGCCACACCTGAATTGTTCTCCGCCTGGGAAGCCAAACCCGGTGCCACCGAGTGGGTGTTTACCGTTCGTGATGGCGTCACCTTCCATAATGGTAAAAAACTGGATGCAGATGACATTCTCTACTCCATCAACCTGCATCGCGGCGACAAATCCAAAAGCGCCATCAAAACTCAACTGGCCCCGATTACCGGTCTGACCAAACAGGGCGACAACCAGATCCTGATCACGCTTGAAAGTGGCAACGCCGACCTGCCGTATCTGCTGGCGGATTACCATCTGGTGGTGGTACCCAACGGCTTTACCGACTGGTCGCATCCGATCGGTACCGGCGGTTTTATCTTTGATCAGTACGAACCGGGCGTGCGATCGCTGTTCAAACGCAACCCGAACTACTGGAAGCCGGATCGCGCCTTTGTTGATGCCGTGGAAGTGCTGGTCATCAACGACCCGACCGCCCGCACCAATGCCCTGATTTCCGGCCAGGTTCACGCGATTAACCGTGTCGATTTCAAAACCGTCGATTTCCTTAAACGCAGCCCGGCACTGAACATTGTGCGTTCATCCGGCGGTCAGCATTTCACCTTCCTGATGGATTGCAGCGTCGCACCGTACAACAACAACGATGTGCGCATGGCAATTAAACACGGCATCGACCGTCAGAAAATCCTCGATACCGTCCTGCGCGGCTACGGTTCGCTGGGCAACGACCATCCGATCCCGAAGACAGACCGCTTCTTCAATCACAGCCTGGAACAGCGCGTTTACGATCCGGACAAATCGAAGTTCTACCTGAAAAAAGCCGGTCTGACGGATCTCAACATCGAACTGTCCTCCTCTGACGCCGCTTTTGCCGGTGCGCTCGACGCCGCCGCCCTGTTCCAGGGGCAAGCACAAAAAGGCGGCATTCAGGTCAACATCAAACGCCAGCCCGCCGACAGCTACTGGGACGATGTATGGATGAAAGCCCCGTTCAGCATGGGTTACTGGGGCGGACGTCCGACGGCTGACCAGATGTTCTCCACCGCGTATCAGTCGACTGCCAAATGGAACGACACCCACTGGAAAGATGAGAAGTTTGATGCCCTGCTGTTGCAGGCCCGTTCCCTGCTTGATGAAGGCAAACGCGCTGAAATCTATGGTGAACTGCAAAGTATCGTGCGCGACGACGGCGGTGCAATGATCCCGCTGTTTGGCGATTATCTTGATGCAGCCAGCAAAAAAGTCGGCGGTATCAGGCCACATCCGATGTTCAACTTCATGGGTGGTCGTCTGGCCGAGCGCGTCTGGCTGGAGGCATGATGAAAAAACGGATTTTACAGCGGATCCTGTTAGGCATTATCACGCTGTGGCTGGTTTCTGTGCTGATTTTTATCGGCACGGAAATGCTGCCCGGCGACGTCGCGACGGCCATTTTAGGCCAGAGCGCCACGCCTGAAACCGTTGCCGCGTTGCGCCTGCAACTCGGGCTGGATGAACCGTCTGTGCTGCGCTATCTGCACTGGCTGGCGGGTATTATGCACGGCGACTTAGGGCATTCGCTGGCGAACGGTCGCGCCATCAGCGACGAACTGCTGCCGCGTCTGGCGAACACGTTGTTCCTCGCCGGGTATGCCGCGGTGATCGCTATTCCGCTGGCTGTCGGTTTGGGGATCGCATCAGCCATCTGGCGCGGTTCCGTTTTTGACCGGCTGGCAAATACCCTGACGCTCATCAGCATTTCGGTGCCGGAGTTTTTTGTCGGCTACATTCTGGTGATCGCCTTCGCCATTCGTCTGACCTGGTTCCCGAGTCTGGCAATGGTCGACAGCAGTTCGTCGTTCATCGACCGCCTTTACGTCTGCACCCTGCCGATGCTCACCCTGACGCTGGTGGTGCTGGCACACATGCTGCGCATGACGCGCGCCTCAGTCACTGCGGTGATGGCCAGCCCATATATTGAAAGCGCGGTGCTTAAAGGCATTCCGCGCTGGCGCATCGTGGTCGCGCACGCGCTGCCAAACGCCCTTGCACCGATCATCAACGTGGTGGCATTCAATCTGGCCTATCTGGTGGTCGGTGTGATCCTGGTGGAAGTGGTGTTTGTCTATCCGGGTATCGGGCAATACATGGTGGATGCGGTAACCAAGCGCGACCTGCCGGTGGTTCAGGCCTGTGGCCTGCTGTTTGGCGGCACTTACATTTTCCTCAACACCACCGCCGACTTACTGGCGATCTGGTGCAATCCACGCCTGCGCCATGCGCGCTAAAAGGGGGACACATGAACCGATATTTCATTAACATCCCGCTGTCGGCCTGGATAGGGATTGTGATTATTGCGGTGAACCTGCTGGCAGCTATTTTTGCGCCATGGCTCGCCCCGCACAGCGAAACCGAACAGGTCGGCGACATCTGGCTGCTGCCTTCCGCCGCCACGCCGTTTGGTACTGACAGTCTCGGGCGCGACATGCTTTCCCGCATTCTGTTTGGCGCACGCACCACCATTGCCATCGCGCTGACCATCACTTTCAGTTCTTTTATCATCGGCATTATCACCGGCTTTACGGCGGCAATTTACGGCAAATGGGTGGATGTGGTGCTGTCACGTATCGTCGATACCGTGATGTCGATTCCGGTGCTGATTTTCGCGCTGATCGTATTGTCGGTGATGGGCACGTCCATTCCCGTACTGGTGCTGACCATCGCCCTGCTCGACGCCACCCGCGTGTTCCGTCTGGCACGGCTGGTGGCGCAGGCGATTGTTTGTCAGGAATACGTGGAAGCAGCGCGTCTGCGAGGTGAAGGGTTACGCTGGGTGCTGTTCAAAGAAATTCTGCCCAACGCCCTGCCACCGCTGCTGGCTGAGTTTGGCATGCGCTTCTGCTTTACCTTCCTGTTTATTGCGGGCTTAAGTTTCTTAGGTCTCGGCATTCAGCCGCCATATGCCGACTGGGGCAGCATGGTGCGCGACAATGCGCAGGCGATTAACTTTGGTCAGTTCGCGCCGTTATATCCGGCAGCAGCGATTGCCCTGCTGACGATTGGCGTCAATCTGGTGGTCGACTGGCTGCTGGCGCGGAATAGTCTGCCGCATGGAGATGAAGCATGACACGCACAATTTTAGAAATGCGCGGGCTGCGCATCGAAACCCTCGACGGTTCGCCGCTGGTGCAGGATATTTCCCTGAAACTGGCGGCGGGTGAAGTGCTCGGTCTGATTGGTGAATCCGGGGCGGGGAAATCCACTATTGGTCTGGCAGCGTTAGGCTATGCGCGTCAGGGCTGCCGCATTGCCGGTGGCGAAGTTTTCCTGGATGGCACCGATATCGTTTCTCAGCCTTCCAGCGTAAAGCGCGAATGGCGCGGCAGGCGCGTGGCGTATGTGGCGCAAAGCGCGGCGGCGTCATTTAATCCGGCGCTGACCATCGAAAAACAGGTCTGCGAAGGCCCGATCCGCCACGGTCTGATGAACAAAGAAGAAAGCCGCCAGTGGGCAATTTCACTGTTCCGCTCACTGGATTTGCCGGATCCGGAAAACATCGGCAAACGCTATCCGCATCAGTTTTCCGGCGGCCAGCTTCAGCGCGCAATGGCCGCGATGGCGATGTCCTGTAAACCTGATTTGCTGATCATGGATGAACCGACCACCGCGCTGGACGTCACCACGCAAATTGAAGTGCTGGTGATGCTGCGCAAACTGGTGCGTGAATTCAACACCGCCGCGCTGTATATCACCCACGATCTGGCCGTTGTCGCACAACTTGCCGACCGCATTATGGTGCTGCGCCACGGCAAAGAGGTGGAAACCGGCAGTACGCAAACCATTCTGGAAAACCCGCAGCAGGAATATACGCGGCGTCTGGTGGCAGAGCGTGAACACGCACTAACACCGCTGGCCGATGGTCATGAATCTGCCGGTCAGCCGCTGCTGACCCTGCGAAAACTGAGCACCGGCTACAATGGTAAACGGGTGGTACACGACGTCAGCCTGCAACTGCCGCGTGGCAAAACGCTGGCGATTATCGGCGAATCCGGCAGCGGCAAAAGTACGCTGGCGCGGGCGCTGGTCGGATTGCTACCCGACACCGAAGGTACGGTGGATTTCGACGGCATTGCGCTTTCGCATAATTTTCACCAGCGCAATAAAGAAACGCTGCGCCGTATGCAGATGATTTATCAGTTGCCTGACGTGGCGCTGAATCCGCGTCAGACGCTGCTGGATATCATTGGCCGTCCTCTGACCTTCTACTTTGGGATGAACAAAAAACAGGTGCGCGAGCGCGTGGAAGAGTTACTCCGCCTGACTGAACTGCCGCTTAAACTGATCGACCGTCGTCCCGGCGAGCTTTCCGGCGGGCAGAAGCAGCGCGTCTGTATCGCCCGCGCACTGGCCGCACAGCCGGAACTGATTATCTGCGATGAAGCCACGTCGGCGCTCGATCCGCTGGTAGCGGAAGAAGTGTTGAATCTGCTGCGCCGCTTACAGCAACAGCTCGGGCTGTCGTATCTGTTTATCACGCATGATCTGGGCACGGTAAAACGGATCGCCCATCAGGTGGCGGTGATGTATCAGGGTCAGGTGGTCGCCAGCGGCGATACCGACGTGGTCTTCAGCGCGCCAATGCACAGCTACACTGAAAAACTGCTGACCTCCGTACCGGAAATGCGCACCAGCTGGCTGGACGAGGTTCTCGCCCTGCGCGGCACGGCGCTTCCTGCGGCAGCCATTTCTTCGACAGGAGTCTTATGAGCACCAAACGCATCGTGACTGAATTCCCTCACGCCGTCACCGTGACTGAACATCTGTGGATCCCGCTGAGTGACGGCACACGTCTCGCTGCCCGCCTGTGGCTGCCGGATGACGCTGAACACCAGCCGGTTCCGGCCATTCTCGAATACATTCCTTACCGCAAACGCGACGGCACCCGCACCCGCGACGAACCGATGCACGGCTTTTTCGCCGGAAACGGCTACGCAGTCGTACGTGTGGATATGCGCGGCAGCGGCGAATCCGACGGACTGCTGGCGGATGAATATCTGTTGCAGGAACAGGACGATGCGCTGGAAGTCATTGAGTGGATCACCGAACAACGCTGGTGCAGCGGCAACGTCGGCATGATGGGGAAATCCTGGGGCGGCTTTAACAGCCTGCAGGTCGCCGCCCGCCGCCCTGCCGCCCTGAAAGCCATCATCACCGTGTGTTCAACTGACGACCGTTACCGCGACGATATTCACTACAAAGGCGGCTGCCTGCTTAATGACAATCTCTGGTGGGGCGGCATCATGCTGGCGTACCAGAGCCGACCTTCCGACCCCGCACTGGTCGGTGAAAGGTGGTACAAAGACTGGCTGAACCGTCTGGAAAACATGCCATTCTTCCCGGCATTGTGGATGGAACATCCGCTGCGCGACGCATACTGGCAGCATGGTTCGGTGTGCGAAGACTGGTCCGCCATTCAGTGTCCGGTGATGGCCATCGGCGGCTGGGCGGATGCCTACAGCAATGCAGTGTTCCGCCTGATGGACAATCTGAAAGTGCCACGCCGCGCCATTCTCGGCCCGTGGGCGCATATCTATCCGCAGGACGGCACGCCGGAACCGGCGATCGGTTTCCTGCAGGAAGCCGTGCGCTGGTGGGATCACTGGCTGAAAGGCGAAGACAACGGCGCGATGGCAGGCCCGATGATCCAGACCTGGTTGCAGGACAGCCAGCCGCCCTCGGCGATGCGTCCGGTCAGCCGTGGTGAATGGGTGGGATTTGATCGCGGCACCGCCAGCAATATCAATCACATCCCGCGCTGGCTCACGCGAGGCCAGCTCAATACTCAGCCGGATGTTGACGCAGGCGTTATCAATATCTGTTCACCGCAGAATCACGGTCTGATGGCCGGTGAATGGATGGGGGCCGGTGTGCCCGGCGAAATGCCGCCGGATCAGCGTGTCGATGACGGCATGGCAGAAATCTTTGATGGCGAACCGCTGGCCGAGCCGCTGACCATTTTTGGCTTCCCGGAATTTAGCGTCGAACTGAGCAGCGATAAACCGGCTGCGATGTTGTACGTCCGGCTTTCTGACGTTGCACCGGACGGTTCGGTAAACCGTGTCACGCACGGCTGGCTGAATCTGTCGCATCTGCACGGCCATGATCAATCTGTGCCGCTTATCCCCGGTCAGAAAGTCAAAGTTCCGGTACAACTGGATGGTATCGCGCACCGCTTTGCCACCGGTCACCGGATGCGACTCTCGCTGGCGACCACCTTCTGGCCGATGATCTGGCCGATGGCGGAGGTCGCCACGTTGACGCTGGATTTGCACAGTGCGCAGCTCAGCCTGCCGGTGTGCGAACAGCCGGTATCCATCGACGGCCCGATTGCTGAGCCACAAAGCGCGCCTCTGACACCGCAAACTGTGCTATCGCCGGGGCGCGTGGATCGCAACATCACTTACGATTTCCTCACCGACAGCTGGACCAGCGTGACCAACGGCGTGGGTGGCGTTTTCGGTGAAGGCGTTTACCGCTTCGATGATATCGACACGACGGTCGATCACAATCTGCGGCGCGAGCTGACGGTCAGTAACAGTGATCCGTTATCCGCGCGCTATCTGCTGACGCAGACTATGAAGATGGGACGTGAAGGCTGGTGGATGGAAGCAGAAATCACCCTCGAACTACGCAGCGACCTGACGCACTTTATCGTCAGCGGCGATATGGTGGTCAGCCTGAACGGCGAAGAGGAATTCACGAAATACTGGCACGAGAGGATTGCGCGGTAATGTTTTTTTGCTCCCATAAGCCGTGATTTTGCCTTGCTCCTCCCCCTGCGAAGGGGGAGGCCGGGAGGGGGTTTTAAGGGCTGACACCTCGTTTAAGTAAACTTCAACTTATTGATTTAACTTTAATACCCCACCCCAACCCCCCCTTCGCAGGGGAGGGAGTCGACCGAATTCTCGATCAAGATTCAGGAATAATCGCCTTTATATCCCGGCTTTCCAGCACCCGCCCGTCCTGCGCATGGATTTCCAGCTTACGCAGCGGCTGGCGATTTTCGATATCTACCAGTTGCGTGCAGGCTTCGCCGGCTTCAAACAGATATTCACTTCCCCACTGCCCCAGCGCAACCAGCACCGGTTGCAGCGCCAGCCCTTTTTCCGTCAGCACGTAATCCTGATACGCCGAACCATCTGCCGCCGGTTCAATCTTCATAATGCCTTCGGCAACCAGCGCTTTCAGGCGGGAGCTGAGAATGTTCTTCGCCGCCCCCAGACTGCGCTGAAATTCACTGAATCGTGAGAGGCCGTACATCGCATCGCGGACAATCAGCAACGTCCACCAGTCACCGATGAGATCCAGCGCGCGGCCAGCCGGACAAGGCGTGTTTTCCAGACGGGTTCGTTTCATGGCACTTCCTGCTCAATGCGGTTTAAAAAATCTGGTTGCATTATAAAACCACCAGTGCTAAAAATCACCTGGTTTTATTATTAAACCACCCTATCCAACACCGAGGTTCTACTATGTCAGATACAATTCGCACTCAGTCCGTGGCCTTAATCACCGGCGCATCAAGCGGCATCGGGGCCACTTACGCCGACCGTCTGGCGAAACGCGGTTATGATTTAGTGCTGGTTGCCCGTGATGCAACGCGCCTGAAAGCACTGGCTGAACGCCTGCAGGATGAAACCGGCGTAAAAATCACCGTGTTACCCGCAGACTTAACCCGCAGCGAAGATCTGGCACGCGTTGAGGATTTTATCCGTGCAACACCGCAGATTTCCCTGCTGATCAATAACGCCGGGGCTTCGCTGAAAGCCGGTTTTGAAAACAGCGATGCCGACGCCATCGGGAATCTGATCACCCTGAACGTCACCTCGGTGGCGCGTCTTTCACGCGTCGCTTTCGACGGTCTGATCAAGCATAAAGACGGGGCGATTATTAATATCGCGTCCGTGATGGCGCTGACGCCAGAGTTGCAATCTGCGGTGTATTCCGCCACCAAAGCCTTTGTGCTGACTTTCAGCCAGACGCTGCAATTTGAAATGGCCGAGCGCGGTCTGTACGTTCAGGCCGTATTACCTGCCGCAACGCGTACAGAAATCTGGGAACGTTCGGGCAAAAATATCGATGAAGTGCCGGGTGTAATGGAAGTGGGTGAACTGGTGGATGCCGCCTTGCTGGGCTTTGACCGCAAAGAAAAAATCACCATTCCGCCATTGCAGGACGAAAAACAGTGGGATGAATTTGATGCCCTGCGCAGTGCAATGGTACCGAACTTCCTGCAGGCTCACGCCGCACCGCGTTACAAGGCCTGACAGTGACACATTGACCAGTAACATAAATTTACTGGTCAATGTTGATTCGCTTTGCAAATATGTTAATTCGATAACTTTGTGAAGTGAATACGATGACTGAATATGTAATTGCTGCACCCGAAGTTCCGTCTCTCGCCGTCGAAGGCCAGAGCGCCCGCTTTCCGTTGCGCCGCGTGTATTGTGTTGGCCGTAACTATTCCGAGCACGCCCGTGAGATGGGTCATGATCCTGACCGCGAACCGCCTTTCTTTTTTGGCAAACCGGCTGATGCCGTGGTTCCCGCCAGCGGCAATGTGCCGTACCCGACGCTGACCGACGATCTGCATTATGAAGTAGAACTGGTCGTTGCGATTGCCAGAGGCGGTAAAGATATTGCCGCTGAAGACGCACTGTCACACGTCTGGGGTTATACCGTGGGCGTAGATTTAACCCGTCGTGATATTCAGGCGCAGGCCAAGAAACTGGGACGTCCGTGGGATTTCGCCAAAGGGTTTGATGATTCCGCACCGGCGAATCCGCTGCAACCCGTGAGTCAGACAGGTCATCCGGCTGCCGGTAAAATCTGGCTCGATGTGAACGGTGAAAAACGTCAGCGCGGTGATTTGAGCGACCAGATCTGGCAGGTAGCGGACGTCATCAGCTATCTCTCTCAGGCGGTTGAACTCAAGCCCGGTGATCTGATCTATACCGGTACGCCAGCAGGTGTGGGTCCGGTAGTGCGCGGTGATGTGATCACCGGCGGCATCGAAGGTCTGAGTGATTTCAGCTTCACTATCGTGTAATGCATGCAGGACGCCTTATTTCAGGCGTCCTTCTCACCAATTTTCCGGGCCATTTCTTCTTCAACCAGCGGAATAAGCTTCTCAAACGCACAGGCACTTGACGGGTCAAACAGCGACAGCGTTTCTATCTGGCTCAGTAAAATCACCTTACGAAACTTCAGCGCGCTCACCGGATCTGACACCGGCGTGATGCCATGTTCCTGATAATAGCGGGCATAATTATGCTCAACGCGCAGCTCCAGTGTGTCTTTATCGCGATAACCGCTGACCATCGGGATCACGACCACATTGTCCGACGAACTTGTTTCACACCTTGCGGTATGCACCATGCCGATATAAACACGCCGCGACTGCAGGGTGATGAATACCATATCGCCCTCTTCCATACACTGATATAACAGCCCTTCCACGCCGTTGGCGCGGGTAAGTTGTTTGTACAACTCTCTGCGTCCGGCAGTATTAAGGCGCAAGCCCGGTGACCAGGTAGTGCGGACCAGACACAGCATCACGGAGACGGCAAGCATAATCACCACCGGTGCCTGAATGCCTAAGAAACTCCAGTTGATGAAATCACGCTGGTAGTGCACATCCTGATGTAAATGCGGCAAGGCGGGCAGCCAGTTGATGACACCGGAAATCCCCCACAGCACCAGATATAGCAGTGCTATGACCAGTACGCCCTGCAGGACAAAAATACAGCCATACAGCGCCACCAGAAAATAGACGTCCCAGCCAAAGGTGCGTTTAAGTTTGAAACGCGATGAAATGTCGCGGGTGGTATACCAGTAGCCACAGACCATTAACACCATGAAAACGGCTGTCGCCATTACAGCACGCTCATGCGTTTGACGTGGCGGGCAAAGTCTTGCTGCATCTCCTGATTAGCCGGATTGACTGATGCCGTACCGTTTTCATCAATCAGAATACGCTCGCCCTCTTCCAGCGTATTTTCCATGTCTGCGGCACTGAACAGTCCGAGAAATTTTTCCGGGCTGGAAAATATTTGTAAAACAATCTTCAACATAGGTTTGCCTCTCCTCATAAAAGAATAAGCCTAGTCAAAGGAAAGAGACATTGTGGCTGTTTCAGATTTTTTACGGGCAGGAATGAAAAAGGGCCGCCATGACGGCAGCCCTTTGCTGGAATCTGCGAAACGAATTACTTCGCTTCAATACTTTCCTGATGTGCTTCTTCCTGCGCAGCCTGTTCGGCATGCACTTCAGCAGCACGTTTGCGCAGACCTATCCAGCCCAGTACCAGCAGAATGATCAGCACCGGAATGGTCGCCACCGTGTAGGTGCCGTTCGGGTAGTCAAACGCCATCAGGATCAGAACGCCCGCCAGGAAGGCCAGCGTCAGCCACGAGGTCACCGGTGCCCACGGCATTTTGAAGGAAACGTCTTTCGCACGACCTTCTTTGATCGCAGTACGCAGTTTCATCTGACAGACGATGATGAAAGCCCATGAACTGAGGATGCCGAGTGAGGCGACGTTCAGGACAATCTCAAACACCTGCGAAGGCACGTAATAGTTGAGCACTACACCGATCACATAAATGCCGACAGTGACCAGAATACCGGCGTACGGCACCTGCTGCGCACTCATCTTCGACATGAATTTCGGTGCTGAACCGCCCATCGACAGGGAACGCAGAATACGACCAGTGGAATACAAGCCGGAGTTGAGGCTCGACAGCGCTGCAGTCAGAACCACGATATTCATGATGGTACCGATGTAAGGCACGCCCAGCTTGCTGAAGAAGGTGACAAACGGACTTTGGCCCGCCTGATAGGCATTCCACGGCAGCAACAGCACCAGTAACACCACGGAGCCGACGTAGAACAAAGCGATACGCCAGATCACGCTGTTAATGGCTTTCGGCAGCACTTTCTCAGGATCTTTGGTTTCGCCCGCCGCCGTACCGACCAGCTCAATGGCCGCAAAGGCAAAGACCACGCCCTGCACCAGAACCAGCGCCGGTAACAAACCGTGCGGGAAAATACCGCCGTTGTCGGTGATCAGATGCAGACCTGTGGTGTTACCGTCCAGTTGTTTGCCGGTGCCGAGGAACACCACGCCAACCACCAGGAAGATAGCAATCGCCGCCACTTTGATCAGCGCAAACCAGAATTCCATCTCAGCGAACCACTTCACGCCGATCATGTTCATGGTTGCCACTATCGCCAGTGCGCCCAACGCAAACATCCATTGCGGAACATCACCGAAGGTTCCCCAGTAGTGCATGTACAGAGCCACTGCGGTGATATCGACAATGCCGGTCATCGCCCAGTTCAGGAAGTACATCCAGCCTGCTACGTAAGACGCTTTTTCACCCAGGAATTCACGGGCATAGGATACGAAGCTGCCACTGGTCGGACGGTGTAAAACCAGTTCGCCCAGTGCACGCAGGATAAAGAATGAGAAAATACCACACACCGCATACACGATAGCCAGCGCCGGACCCGCCATCTGTAAACGCGCACCCGCGCCGAGAAACAGACCGGTACCGATAGAACCACCAATGGCAATCATCTGAACCTGACGGTTGCCCATACTCTTGTGATAACCATGATCGTGAGAGTCCAGCCAGCGCCGTTTAGCCGCGTGCTTCGCCTCTGCCGTTTTTTTATGAGACTTCATTATGAGTTGTTCTCCAAAATAACCTTCACCTGACGCCGGGTGCTGCAAGCAAACGATTGCAAGCCTCGCCGTTTATGGGGTTTACCCACTGTAGTTTTTTTAGCCGGAACTGTTTTGGTGCAATAACGGCGAAGGATGCTACCTGTTCTCACTAACCGTGGCAAAAAAAACCGTCATTAAAAATTGTGAACAGTCATATTTCGCGCAGCAAATTTTGCGCTTGCGTGCGCTCAGGACGATTCTTTCGGCAGACACTCTTTTCTCACCCGTTCGATATTAATGGAGAGATACATAATTTCTTCCGTGGTCAGTTCGCGCTGATATTGCGCGGCCAGATAATCGCCGATTTTTTCCGCGCACAGCCACGCCTGTGGGTAATTTTCTTTTACCGCCACGTGCAGGGTCATGTCATCGTCGGCCACCACCGTGCGGCTGAGCATCCGCTGGGCGAAGAATTTAAGATGGGTGACGAAGCGCTGGTAGCTCAGCGACTCCTCGTCGTATTCAATACGCAGCTGGTATTTCACCAGATTGAGGATTTCCTGCATCACGCGGGTAATCTGCGCCACTTCCGGCATTTCGCCGTTAAGCTGCGCATTGACCAGATGCAGGGCAATAAAACCGGCTTCATCCACCGGCAATCGCACGCCGAGGCGCGAATCGATGATCTCCAGCGCTTCCAGCCCGAGGGCATATTCCTTCGGGTACAGACGGCGGGTTTCCCACAGCAAGGCATTACTGACCGGTACGCCCTTCTTCTGCCGTTCAATGGCAAAATTGCAGTGATCGGTGAGTGCGATATACAGGTTTTCCTGTAATTTCCCCAGCCGTCCCCGCGCCAGCGAAATAATCTGATCACAGGTGGTCATCACTTCCATCGGAATATGCGACAGCAACTCCGTCAGATGCGCGACCAGTTCGTCATTCTGCAGGGCAAAAATTTTCTCGATTTTGCTTTCATCCAGCTCATCCCCGGCTTTCTTCATAAATGCCAGCCCGCGCCCCATCACCACCTGTTCGCGTTGCTGCCCGCTGACGACAACCACCACATTATTATTGAGTATTTTGGCGATTTTCATTGTAACTCCCTGAAAAGAAAAACCTGATCGTCCGTATGGATGATCAGGTTTTGTCTGCCGCAGTCTTGGGATCTGCCTGATGATTTTACCAGATCCGATCCTCAGTCAGACGTAAATTTTGCCCTCAAAACGTGACGATGGCCTTAAGTCCCTTCAGACCGGATCAGATCAGGATGTTAATGACGCACCGTTTGAATTAATCACTTCCTGATACCAGAAGAAACTTTTCTTACGGCGGCGCTCCAGCGTGCCATTGCCCTGATCGTCGCGGTCTACATAGATATAACCATAACGCTTGGAGAATTCCGCTTTCGAGGCGCTGACCAGATCAATCGGTCCCCAGCTGGTGTAACCCATCACTTCCACGCCGTCTTCAATGGCTTCACGCACCTGAACCAGATGGTCATTGATGTACTGAATACGGTAATCATCATTAATGCTGCCGTCAGCTTCGACTTTATCCCGCGCACCCAAACCGTTTTCCACAATAAATAGCGGTTTCTGATAACGGTCATAAAGCTCATTCATTAAGAAGCGCAACCCTTCCGGGTCAATCTGCCATCCCCATTCGGAACTTTGCAGATGCGGGTTCGGCACCATATTTAATATATTGGCACGCGCTTTAATATTTTGTTCTTCATCCGTGGTGACACAACCGGTCATGTAATAACTGAATGAGATAAAGTCGACGGTTTCTTTCAACGCGGCTTTATCTTCAGAAGTAATATTAATTTCCATGCCGCGGTCTTTAAAGAAACGCGGCATATAAGCCGGATACGCGCCACGCACCTGAACATCGCCGAAGAATAACCAGTCGCGGTTCTGCTGCAAGGTTTCCATCATATCGGCCGGTTTGCAGGTCAGCGGATACAGCATTCCGCCAAGCAGCATATTGCCGATTTTGCCGTCAGGAATGATCTCGTGACAGGCTTTTACCGCTTTGGCACTGGCAACCAGCTGATGGTGAATGGCCTGATAGATGTCCTGTTTGCTGCTGTCTTCCGGCAATCCGACGCCGGTAAACGGCGCATGCAGCGACATATTGATTTCGTTAAAGGTCAGCCAGTGTTTGACTTTATCTTTATAACGGGTGAACACCGTGCGGGCGTAATTTTCAAAGAAACCGATGGTATCGCGGCTGCCCCAGCCACCGTGTTTTTTTACGATGCCGTACGGCATTTCGTAATGGGAAAGCGTCACCAGCGGTGTAATACCGTATTTTGCCATCTCATCAAACAGTCGGTCGTAGAATGCCAGCCCCGCTTCGTTCGGCTGCGATTCATCCCCCTGAGGGAAGATACGCGTCCAGGCGATTGAGGTACGCAATACGGTAAAACCCATTTCAGCGAACAATTTCATATCTTGCGGATAACGGTGGTAGAAATCGATGGCGACATCTTTCACGCCGAAATCCCCTTCCGTGCGTTCCTGCACCGGGCCGAAAACACCCTGCGGTTGCAGATCCGATGTGGATAAGCCTTTACCGTCGGTCAGGTAAGCCCCTTCAACCTGATTAGCGGCAACGGCTCCGCCCCATAAAAATCCGTTTGGAAATGGCTTGTTCATATGAACCTCCTGGCTCTGTTAGTTAGCGTAATAAAGTCAGTAAAAGGGTTTGTTCGCTGGCGTCCTGTCCGACACAGGCCGGAATGACGTCGAGATAATCGTCGCTGTTGGTGACCAGCACCGGCGTTGTCAGGTCGTAACCGGCATCAGTGATCCCCTGCACGTCGAATTCCAGCAACAAATCGCCCTGCTTCACCACCGCATCGACGTCAACGTGTGGCGTAAAGAATTTGCCGTCGAGCTTCACCGTATCGATGCCGACGTGGATCAGAATTTCTGCGCCGTCTGCCGATTCAATTCCGATGGCGTGATGGGTTTTGAACAGTGAAACCACCGTGCCGTCTACCGGTGAGACCACCCTTCCGGCGACAGGCACAATGGCCACACCTTTACCCAGCAGGCCGCTGGCGAATGTCGGATCTTTCACTGTGTCGAGTGCGATACACGGTCCGCTCATCGGGCTGGCGATCAGCGTTTTGCCGCGCGGCGCCTGTAACGCATCGGCCTGGGCCTTTTCGCTGACTTCCGGCGCGACCGCTTCTTGTTTTACACCGAAGAAATAAGTCGCCAGTGCGGCAAACAACAGCGCAATCAGGGTGCCTGCAATCCCGGCGGTCACCGTTTTATCAAAACCAGTGGGCGGAATAATCTGGGTAAACGTGAAGACACTGGGGAAACCGAAGGAATACGCCGTGGTCTGGAAGTAACCGAGCACCGCAGCGCCGAGCGCACCGCCGACGCAGCCGAAAATAAAAGGACGCCGATGCGGCAGGGTGATGCCATACACCGCCGGTTCCGTGATACCGAAAATCCCGGCGCTGATCGCCGACCCTGACAATGCTCGGGTACGGACATCTTTGGTCCGCAGCATCACACCCGCGACCGCACCAACCTGTCCCATCACCGCAGGCAGTAACAGCGGCAGCATGGTGTCATGGCCGAGCACGCTGAAGTTGTTGATCATCAACGGCACCAGCCCCCAGTGCAGACCGAAGATCACACAGACCTGCCACAGTGCGCCCATAAAGGCACCGGCGACCATCGGGCTGACGTGATAAACAAACTGGTAGCCATGGGCCAGTTGCTGACTGGCCCAGGTCGCGACCGGCCCGATAACCAGGAATGTCAGCGGCACAATCACCATCAGGCAGATCAGCGGTGTGATGAAGTTACGCAGCGCGCCGGGTAAAATTTTCATCGACTGCTTTTCCAGCCAGCTTGATGCCCACGCGGCCAGAATCACCGGAATGACCGAAGAGGTATAATTGATAAAGACCAGCGGGATGCCTAAGAAATGCTCGCTGTGCGCGCCGGACTGCTGCACATCAAATGCGGCGATCATCAGCGGGTGCACCATCGCGCCGCCAATCATCATGGTCACAAACGGATTACCGCCGAATTTTTTACCGGCGGTATAACCGATCACCAGCGGGAAGAAATAAAACATAGCGTCGCTGGCGGCGAACCAGACTTTATAGGTACCGCTTTCCGGCACCATCCAGCCACAGGCCAGCGCCAGTGCCAGAAAACCTTTGAGGATCCCCGATGCCGCCATAATGCCGATAAACGGCGTGAATATGCCGGAAATGACATCAATGGCACGGGCAAACACACTGCCGTTATCACCCCTGTCGTCATCGCTGCCGTCTGAAAGCGCGCTGCCTTTCACCAGCGCTTCATAGACGGCACCGACGTGATTGCCAATCACTACCTGAAACTGACCACCGCTCTCGACCACCATGATCACGCCCGGATTTTCTTTCAGCCCGGCAGCATCGGCTTTGCTTGTATCTTTTAGCTTGAAGCGTAAACGGGTGGCACAATGCACCACACTGTTGACGTTTTCCTTTCCGCCCACTCCGCGGAGAATTTCGTCGGCTAATGTTCTGTATTCCATAGTGTCATCTCATCAGAGTAAGGGCGTCGTGCACGACATTGCCGTTGCGTTGCAAAGGGGCGGCCGGCCCCTGAATTCAGGCCAAAAAAAAACCTAAACGTCCGGTCTCTTCGTCATACACGAAGAAACGAGAAGTTTAGGTTTTGCCTGTCAGACAGTAACAATCCTGCTTTCTGAAACGGATTCTCGGGCGAATCGGAAACAGAAACAAGTCGTAATATTCGCCGGATGATGAAACTGTGATCGGCTTCAGACTTTGTGCAGACTGACGCCCGTCCCTGAGCCTCGGTCTTTTTTGTCCTGACTAACGCAGCCCCGCCACCGTAAATCCGCCATCGACCAGCAGATTCTGACCGGTCACAAATCGCGCTTCATCACTGCACAACCACGCCACAACATCCGCGACATCTGCCGGTTCGCCCACACGCCCTGCGGGTGTCAGGCGCACAAAAGGGATCAGCGTTTCTTCATTTGCGCCCATCCGCCGCGCCATCGGGGTATCGATAATGCCGGGATTAACGTTATTGATGCGGATATTCTGCGCACCGGTTTCCAGCGCTATAGCGCGGATCATCGCGTCAAGCCCGCCTTTGCTGGCGGAATACGCAGCAGAGCCAATACTGGCTCCGTGCGCCAGCCAGGAAGAGGTATTCACAATCGCACCGCCACGCCCTGCGGCGGTCATGGCTTCCAGCTGATATTTCACTGACAGCCAGACGCCTTTCAGATTGGTGGCAATCACCCGGTCAAATTCCGCTTCTGTCATGTCACTGACTGGCGCAAAACCTTCCACACCCGCATTATTAAACGCGGCGTCCAGTCGCCCGTAATGCGCCAGCGTCGCGGCAATAAGATGCCGGACCTGTGCGCTGTCTGACACATCGGTCGGCACCGCCAGGGCATCACCGCCCCGTTCACGGATCATCATCACCGTTTCCTGGAGCGCCGTTTCCCGTCTTCCTGCCACCACGACTTTCGCACCATCGCGTGAAAACGCCAGTGCGGCTGCCCGCCCGATGCCTGAGCCACCGCCCGTGACCAGCGCAACCCGCCCCTGTAACCGTAATGTTTGCGACATATTTTTCTCCGTTGATGAATTTTCCAAACCGAGGCCTGACTATAAGCGCATTGATTATTGTGAATAAGCCATGTTATATCGCATGCTTTACTGGCTTTTATTCATCAATAGGAAACTGATGCGCACCCACGAATTCGGAGAACTGAGAGCATTTGTCGCCGTAGCGGAAGAGAAGAGTTTCCGCAAAGCCGCGGCGCGGCTAAATTTAACCGCTTCAACGCTGAGCCATTCCTTACGTTCGCTGGAAGAGCGTCTGGGCGTCAGATTGCTGAACCGCACAACGCGGCAGGTATCGCCCACCGAAGCGGGTTACGCATTGCTGGCGGAAGTGGTGCCGGCATTATCAGTCATCTCTGATGCGATGGAGAAAGTGAACGCTTTGAGGGGGATACCCAAAGGCACGGTGCGTATTAATACGCCACGCATCGCTGCTGACATGGTTTTCCTGCCGCAGTTGCCCAAATTTTGTCAGACGTTCCCGGATATCACGCTGGAACTTGCCACCAATGACGGTTTCGTGGACATCATCAGTGAGGGGTTTGATGCAGGCGTACGCATCCGGGGCGATGTTCAGCAGGACATGAGTGCGGTACGCCTGACCGCCGATTTTCACTCTGCGGTGTACGGTTCGCCGGATTATTTCGCCCGCTGCCCGCAACCACAAACGCCTGCCGATTTGAAAAACCATGCCTGCATTGGGCGTCGGGAAATTGCCAGCGGTTCGCTGTACCGCTGGGAGTTCGAAAAAAATGGGCGACAGATTACCGTGCCCGTCAGCGGGCCGCTGGTGGTCGACAGCGTCAGCATGATGACCCGCATTGCGCTCGATGGAATCGGGCTGGTGTACAGCGCGCAGAGTGCTGAACATGATGCGCTGGTGGCGGAAGGTAAGCTGATCCGGGTGCTTGAAGACTGGTCGGTCACCTTTCCCGGATTCTTTCTCTATTACCCCGGCCACCGCCAGTTACCCGCCGCATTAAAAGCGGTGACCGGTTATTTCCGCTGGCGGGAAGAGTGATAAAAACCCTGTCTCAGCCCATTCACCGGAGATGGCATCCCGCTCAACGCGGGCCTTTGCCAGTCCGGATCCACGCGCCGATGAAGCAAACACCGCCGTCAGTTTGATCCCGTTCACAAATAAAAAACAAAATCAAAAAACGTAAATTGCATATTCATTTCCTCAATTGTTTACCTGAGTTCTATTCACAATACTTTTGGCACCATTTTACTTCCCAGGCTGTTTATCTTTTTTTCCGTTAAAGACATGAATTATTTTCCGTCGGTTATCTCTCCTTACAGAAAGCAGGTAACAAATAATGGTGATCACTCCGGTTCTTTCAGTAAAAGATAAGATTGGCTACGGACTCGGCGATATGGCCAGTGCGCTGGTCTGGCAAACTGCGACTTTATTTCTCGCTTATTTCTACACGGATGTTTTTGGTTTACCCGCCGCGATCATGGGCACACTATTTTTAGTGGTACGCGCCGTGGATGCCTGCGTAGATCCCTGCATCGGTGCGCTGGTTGATCGCACCACAACACGCTATGGAAAATTCCGTCCGTGGCTGCTGTGGTTTGCAATACCGTTTGGGGTCTGTTGCCTGATCACATTTTATGTACCAGACATATCACCGACCGGTAAAATTATTTATGCAGCAGTCACTTATACATTACTCAGCCTGGTGTATTCCGCTATCAATGTGCCGTATTGTGCCATGCCGGGGGCGTTAACACTCGACCCGCGCGAACGCCATTCGCTGCAGTCGTGGCGCTTCGGACTGTCATTTGTCGGGGGGCTGGTGGTAACAGTGATCGCCCTGCCGCTGGTGGCAAAACTCGGCGCAGGTAACCCGCAGAAAGGCTATTTCTATGCCATGAGCCTGATGGGATTACTCGGTATCGTATTATTTTTCTGTTGTTTCGCACTGACGCGTGAGCGTTATCAACCGCGCAATGACACCTCCGGTTCAATGCTGAGCGACCTGAAATTACTGTGGAATAACTCACAATGGCGCATTGTTTTTATTTTTAATATCTTACTATTATGTGCCGTCGTTATCCGTGGTTCCGCCACCATGTATTATGTGAAATATGTGCTAGGCCGCCCGGATCTGATTTTTAATTTTATTGTTTTTGGCATGATCGCCTCGTTATTTGGCGCACTATTGTCTGAGAAAATACTGGGTAAATTCGACCGGATTAAATCCTATCAATGGACAATTCTGACTTTTGTGGTGTGTAATGCAGCGATTTTCTTTATTCCCTCCCCTTCCGTCAGTCTTATTTTTGCCCTCAATCTTGTGTTCAGTTTTATCCAAAACCTGACCACGCCGCTGCAATGGACGATGTTCTCCGACGTTGTGGATCACGAAGAATCCCGCACCGGCCGCCGGCTTGACGGGCTGGTATTCTCCACTGCGCTGTTTGCCATCAAATTCGGGCTGGCACTGGGCGGTGCCATCGTCGGCTGGGTGCTTGGTATGGTCGGTTACCTGCCGAACGGCGCCACGCAAAGTGCTTCGGTGATGCTGACCATCAATTCACTGTTCACACTGGTGCCCTGTGCGTTATTCCTGCTGATGGCCGCGCTGCTTTTTACCTACAAACTCAACAGCCGCACCATGCAAACTATCGCCTCATCCCTCGCAACGCGACGTTCTTTCGGGGGCGACGATGACCCCGTGCTCAGCGGTTCACGCCCTTTGATTAATCAAGGAGATGTAAGATGACTTATCTTTATCAGGATGCTTCACAGCCCGTTGCCCGCCGCGTCGCCGATCTTCTGGCACGCATGACGCCGGAGGAAAAATTCGCGCAGATGCATGCGTTCTGGCTGATCCTCGACAGCAACGGCAATCACAAAGAACGTACCGATCTGAGCGATGATTTTTCCGGTCACAAACAGAGTCAGGCGCTGGAACAGCAACTGGCACTTGGCGCCGGGCAAATCACCCGTCCGCTCGGCACGCACGTGGTCAGCCCGGCAGAAGGCGTACAGGCGCTGAACCGGCTGCAAAAAACGCTGGTAGAAGACACCCGGCTGGGTATTCCGGCGATGTTCCACGAAGAATGTCTGGTCGGCTTATTGTGCAAAGACGCCACACTGTTTCCCTCGTCCCTGAGCTACGCCTCAACGTGGGATCCGCAACTGATGGAGCAAATTGCAGGTGCTATCCGTCAGGAAGCACAAAGCGTTGGTTGTCATCAGGGGCTGGCACCGGTTCTGGATGTGTCGCGCGATGTGCGCTGGGGACGTACCGAGGAAACCTTTGGTGAAGACCCGTATCTGGTCGGCGTGATGGCGACCGCTTACGTGCGCGGATTACAGGGCGAAGCGCGGGACCTGCTGGCCACGCTGAAACATTATGTCGGGCACTCTTTCAGCGAAGGGGCGCGCAACCATGCGCCGGTTCATCTTGGTTTTCGCGAGCTGAATGACACTTTCCTGCTGCCGTTTGAGATGGCGGTGAAGCTGGCGAATGCCGGTTCTGTGATGCCGGCATATCACGACATTGATGGTCAGCCTTGCCACAGCGATCACTTCCTGCTGACCGAAATCTTGCGTGAACAATGGGGGTTCGACGGTCTGATTGTTGCCGATTACGGTGGTGTCAGCCTGCTGCATCAGCATCACGGTGTCAGCCATGACGATGCCGAATCCGCCGCGCTGTCGTTCAATGCGGGTCTGGATATTGAATTACCGAAAGGTGACTGCGCACAACATCTGGCGGATGCCGTTTCGCGTGGCCTGATTGATATGGCGAAAATTGACGAAATTGTCGCACGCGTGCTGACTGAAAAATTTCGCCTTGGCCTGTTTGAACAGCCTTACGCCATTGAGCCTGAGCCGCAGCTTCAGCAACCTGCCACGCGGGAACTGGCCTGGAAAGCCGCGGTCCGCTCAATCACTCTGCTGGAAAATAATGGCATCCTGCCGCTGAAACCCACATCCGGCCAAAAAATCGCGGTGATCGGCCCGACGGCAGATGATCCTCTGGCGTTGCTCAGCGGTTACAGTTTTCCGGTGCATCTGATCATCAGCGAAATGCAGGCGCAGACAGAACAGATCACCACGCCATTACAGGCATTACGCGAGGCCTATGGTGAGCAAAATATCCGTTATACCAAAGGTTGCCATATTCTCGAAAAACGCACAGCGGGCGCGCCGGTCTTCCCCGGCGATGCCGCAACACCCATGCAAAACTCGCCGGTATCACGAAGTACCGCGCTGATCCCGCAGGCCGTAAAACTGGCGCAGGAAAGTGACGTCGCACTGGTGTTTGTCGGCGATCTGGCCGGTTTATTCCAGAGCGGTACTGTCGGCGAAGGCTCTGATACAGACAGCCTGCAACTGCCGGGCGTTCAGCAGCAGTTGCTGGAAGCCGTGATCGCAACCGGCAAACCGACCATTGTGATAATGACCGGCGGTCGTCCGTATTCCCTTGGCGGGCTGGAAGAAAAAGTCGCCGGATACCTGATGGCATTTGCCCCCGGACAGGAAGGGGGACGCGCCATCAGCGACATTATCAGTGGCAAACAGGCTCCGTCCGGGCGGCTGGTGGTTTCCGTACCGAAAAGCGCCGGTGCGATGCCGTATTACTACAATCACAAACTGAAAAGTGGCGGCACGCCGATCGCCTTCCACTTTGGCGCAAAATACCCGTTTGGCTTCGGGCTGAGCGGCACCACGTTCCGCTATCACGACCTGCAACTCAATCAGCAACCGGTCGCCATCGAAAATGGCGATATTGCAGTACAAATCAAAGTCACCAATACCGGAAATCAGGCGGGCAGCGAGGTGGTGCAGGTTTATCTGCGTGACTGTGTGGCATCACTGGTGCGCCCGATGCAGGAACTCAAGGCTTTTGAGCGCGTAGCGCTGGACGCCGGACAAACCGCAACGCTGAGTTTCAGTATCCCGACCGACATGCTGAATTTCACCAGTCACGCCGGTAAGCGCATCGTCGAACCGGGTTCTGTTGAAATTCAGGTGGGCTCTTCAAGCGCCGATATTCATGCAACAGGAAAGGTGATTCTGGCGGGTGAAGTACGCGAGTTGCCACGTAACTGGCGGATGGTCAGCCGCTGTGAAGTCAGTCGTTAATACCTGATGACGGAAAGCAAAACGGACGCTCAGGGCGTCCGTTTTTTTATGCTCAGGAGATCTGTTACTCAGATTCTCTGGCAATACCGAAATGCTTATACGCATGATTGGTCGCCATACGCCCGCGCGGTGTGCGCTGAATAAACCCCTGCTGGATCAGGAAGGGTTCGATGACGTCTTCAATCGTCTCGCGCTCTTCGCCAATCGCCGCGGCTAAGTTATCCAGCCCGACCGGCCCGCCGCTGAACTTATCGATAATGGCCAGCAACAGTTTGCGGTCCATGTAATCGAAACCTTCGGCATCAACATCCAGCATATCCAGCGCGCCGTTAGCCACATCACCATTAATGGTACCGTCGCCTTTCACTTCCGCGAAGTCACGCACACGGCGTAATAAGCGGTTAGCGATACGCGGCGTTCCGCGTGAACGGCGGGCTATCTGATGCGCGCCCTCTTCCGACAACTCCAGCCCAAGGCATGAGGCGCTACGTCCGACGATGTGCTGCAAATCAGCCACCTGATAGAACTCCAGACGCTGTACGATACCGAAACGGTCACGTAACGGTGACGTCAGGGAACCGGCGCGGGTCGTCGCACCAATCAGGGTAAACGGCGGTAAATCGAGTTTGATGGAGCGTGCCGCAGGACCTTCCCCAATCATGATATCCAGCTGATAGTCTTCCATCGCCGGATAGAGAATTTCTTCAACGACCGGTGAGAGACGGTGGATTTCATCAATAAAAAGCACATCATGCGGCTCGAGGTTGGTCAGCATCGCGGCCAGATCACCGGCTTTTTCCAGCACCGGCCCCGACGTGGTACGTAAATTCACGCCCATTTCGTTCGCCACGATGTTAGCCAGCGTGGTTTTACCCAGTCCCGGCGGTCCGAAAATCAACAGGTGATCGAGCGCATCTTTGCGTTGCTTAGCCGCCTGAATAAAGATTTCCATTTGCGAACGCACATGCGGCTGTCCAACGTATTCGCTGAGCAACTTCGGGCGGATCGCACGGTCAATGACCTCTTCTTCACTGAAAACTTCGGAAGAAATCAGGCGGTCAGCTTCAATCATCGTTTACCTCACAGCGCTGCGCGCAGCGCTTCTCTAATCAACGTTTCAGATTCTGCGCCCGGTTTGGCCACCTTGCTGATCATGCGGCTGGCTTCCGGTGGTTTATATCCGAGGGATATCAGGGCTGCAACGGCTTCGCCTTCGGCGTCAGATTCTTTAGCTTTCGACGCCGATGCAGGTAGCGTGATATCAGTATGATTGTTAAATAGATCACCGTTTAATCCTTTAAACCGGTCTTTCATTTCGACGACCAGGCGTTCTGCGGTTTTCTTACCGACGCCAGGTAACTTAATTAATGCGGTGATTTCTTCCTTTTCTACCGCACTGACAAACTGCTGCGCCGACATGCCTGACAGAATCGCCAGCGCCAGCTTCGGCCCAACGCCGTTGACTTTAATCAGCTCGCGAAACAGCGCGCGCTCTTGTTTATCGTTAAATCCGTAGAGCAACTGGGCATCTTCACGGACGATAAATTGCGTGAAGATGATAGCTTCCTGACCCAGTTCCGGCAATTCATAAAAACAGGTCATCGGCATATGCACTTCATAGCCCACGCCGTTGGTTTCAAGCAGCACCAAAGGGGGCTGTTTTTCCAGAATAATGCCTCGTAGTCTGCCTATCACGTTCATTTTCCTTATCAGGTCAAAAGCAGCGATGTTTATATCATAAAAAAGGCTGGATGGATATCCAGCCTAATGGACTTGCGGCGTCTATCGCATCCGTCCGCGCGCCATCTGTAATTTGTCACTGCTGAGCCGGATAGCATTCTGACTCATATGACAATGCGTTATGGCAATTGCCAGCGCATCGGCGGCATCGGCCTGCGGGTTAGCCGGTAATTTCAGGATTGACCGCACCATATGCTGAACCTGCGCTTTTTCTGCCGCACCGGTACCGACCACGGTCTGTTTGACCTGCCTCGCCGCATACTCAAACACCGGCAGATCCTGATTGACAGCAGCGACAATTGCCGCACCGCGTGCCTGCCCGAGCTTTAACGCGGAGTCGGCGTTCTTCGCCATAAACACGGATTCGATGGCAAAAAAATCAGGCTGAAATTGCGTAATGATTTCCGACACACCGGCGTAAATCAGTTTCAGACGTCCCGGCATATCGTCCACCACGGTGCGGATACAGCCGCTGCCGAGATAGCTGAGCTGACGCCCTGTCTGGCGGATAATGCCATAGCCGGTAATACGCGAACCGGGGTCGATCCCCAGAATAATAGCCATAGCCAGTCAACGCCTTGTGTTGTCGTTTTTTTGGAAAGTTGGGGAGAGTATAAACTGCTGAGGGACAACAGGATAGCCAGCCGGTGGTAGCCACCGGCGGCACTGAGATTACAGGGTTTCTGCGATCTCGTCGGAGATTTCACCGTTGTGGTAAACCTCCTGCACATCGTCACAATCTTCCAGCATGTCGATCAGGCGCAACAGTTTAGGTGCAGTTTCTGCATCCATGTCGGCTTTGGTCGATGGGATCATCGTGACTTCAGCGGAATCAGCTTTGTAACCGGCGGCTTCCAGCGCGTCTTTCACTTCGCCCAGATTTTCCCAGGCAGTGAACACATCGATAGCGCCATCATCGTAAGAAATGATGTCTTCAGCACCCGCTTCCAGCGCGGCTTCCATCAGCACGTCTTCATCCAGACCAGGAGCGAAAGTGATCACGCCTTTTTTGGAGAACAGATAAGCCACGGAACCGTCGGTACCCAGATTGCCACCGGTTTTGGTGAAGGCATGACGCACTTCTGCCACGGTACGGTTGCGGTTATCACTCAGACATTCAACCATGATGGCTGAACCGCCAGGACCGTAACCTTCATAAATGATGGTTTCCATGTTGGTGTCTTCGTCACCGCCCACGCCACGTGCGATAGCCCGGTTGAGGGTATCGCGGGTCATGTTGTTGGACAGCGCTTTATCGATAGCCGCACGCAGACGTGGGTTTGAACCCGCATCGCCGCCACCCAGACGCGCAGCGGTAACCAGCTCACGAATGATTTTGGTAAAAATTTTGCCGCGTTTAGAATCTTGCGCCGCTTTGCGGTGCTTGGTATTGGCCCACTTACTGTGACCTGCCATAAATATCTCCAAAAAGTCTAAAGTCTTAACAGACCGAATAGTTTACAAATTCTTCAATCGCCTGCTGGTTGCTCGGGGAGACTGTCAGCGCTGCCGCTGCCAGTTTATCGAGCCACCGGTACGCATGATGTTCGGTGAGAACCACATCACGCTCGTCGGGTAACGCCAGACAGAACCAATGTTCTTTATTGCGGGTCACACCGGGAGCATAGCGATGGCGCAAATGCGCAAATATTTCAAAGTCCTCGCAGCGATGGCAGTCCTGCAGAGTCAGGTTTTCACCTGCAATGTCGATACCGACCTCTTCCATGACTTCACGCTGCGTGGTTTGATTTGGGGATTCCCCGTCTTCCAGACTGCCGGTCACCGACTGCCAGAAATTCGGGTCATCCTTTCGTTGAAGCATCAGCACCCTGCCGGTGTTTCTGGCGTAGATGACGCACAGTATCGACTCAGGACGCTTATAGCTCATTAGTTATTCTCTGTATTTGTGTCTGGTGTCACTTCTTTTTTCGCCACAACCGCAATGCCCAGTTCCAGCAGCGACGCAGGGTTGGCAAAACTTGGCGCTTCGGTCATCAGACACGCCGCAGCGGTAGTTTTCGGGAAAGCGATCACGTCACGGATGTTATCCGTGCCGGTCAGCAACATCACCAGACGATCGAGACCAAATGCCAGACCGGCGTGCGGAGGCGTACCGTATTTCAGGGCGTCGAGCAGGAAGCCGAATTTCTCGCGCTGTTCGTGCTCGTTAATACCCAGAATGCTGAACACGGTCTGCTGCATTTCGCTGCGGTGAATACGCACAGAACCGCCGCCCACTTCGTAGCCGTTGATCACCATGTCGTAGGCGTTAGCGATAGCAGAAACCGGGTTCGCTGCCAGTTCTTCTGCGCTCATGTCTTTTGGTGCAGTGAACGGGTGGTGCATAGCGCTCAGGCCGCCTTCGTCAGTGTCTTCAAACATCGGGAAGTCGATCACCCACAGCGGAGCCCACATGTCTTCTTTAGTGATTTTCAGGTCACGGCCGACTTTAAGGCGCAGTGCGCCAATCGCGTCAGTCACAATCTTCGCGCTGGCTGCGCCGAAGAAGATCATGTCGCCATCCTGTGCACCAGTGCGTGCGATCAAGGCAGCCAGCAGTTCTTCATTCAGGAATTTAGCCACCGGGCTCTGGATACCTTCCAGGCCTTTCGCCACTTCATTCACTTTGATATAAGCCAGGCCTTTCGCACCGTAGATTTCGATGAATTTGGCGTATTCGTCAATTTGTTTACGGCTCAGGGAGGCACCGCCCGGAACGCGCAATGCAGCCACGCGGCCTTTCGGATCGTTGGCCGGATCAGCAAACACTTTGAACTCGATGTTTTTCATCAGGTCCGCAACATCCACCATTTCCATCGGGTTGCGCAGGTCCGGTTTATCAGAACCGTAGCGACGCATGGCCTCTGCGAAGGTCATGATCGGGAAGTCGCCCAGATCCACGCCTTTCACTTCCTGCCACAGTTCACGGGCCAGTTTCTCCATCACTTCGCGCACTTGTTCGGCGCTCATGAAAGAGGTTTCCACATCGATCTGGGTGAATTCAGGCTGACGGTCAGCACGTAAATCTTCGTCACGGAAGCATTTTACGATCTGATAATAACGATCAAAACCAGACATCATCAGCAGTTGTTTGAACAGCTGAGGAGACTGCGGCAAGGCGTAGAACTTACCTTTGTGCACACGGCTTGGCACCAGATAGTCACGCGCGCCTTCCGGTGTAGCTTTGGTCAGCATCGGAGTTTCGATGTCGAGGAAGTCATGGCTGTCCATGAAACGGCGTACGAAGCTGGTGATTTTTGCACGCGCTTTCAGGCGGTTAGCCATTTCAGGGCGACGCAAATCCAGATAGCGGTATTTCAGACGCGCTTCTTCAGTGTTGACGTGGTTGGAGTCCAGCGGCAGCGATTCTGAACGGTTGATAATGTTCAGATTACTGGCGAACACTTCCACTTCACCGGTCGCCATGTCTTTATTGAACTGGCTTTCCGGGCGTGCGCGCACGGTGCCGGTTAACTGGATGCAGAACTCGTTACGCAGTTCAGACGCCAGCTTGTAGGCTTCTGCCTGATCGGGGTCGAAGAAAACCTGAACGATGCCTTCGCGGTCACGCATATCGATGAAAATCAAACCACCCAAATCGCGGCGACGGTTAACCCAGCCACACAATGTTACTTCCTGGCCCACATTGGACGCATTCAGTTTTCCACAATATACAGTACGCATAACGGTATCCTTTTGATCCCACTACCCGGCCTCATGGCTCACAGGCACAGAAACGGTTATTGACTCTGGTCGCCCGCCGCAAAACTCAGCAGCGCACGGAATGGGTTTTATTCAGGTCGAAAAAAGGCGGCTATTATAAAGGAATTTCCGGCGAAGGATAAGTGCGAACACGTCAACGCTGGCGCGGAAATTCACTCGTGTTGCTGGCTACACATAATTTAACAAAATTATATCTTTTTGCTCCCCGCGCTAGCATAGACTCACGCAATCCCCTTTGTACACGCACTAAATGATTCCTTTCTCTCATTACCCATTTTGAAAACCGGGAGCTAAACATGAAACTTGATCCAAAAAACACCGCGCTGGTACTGATTGACTTACAGAAAGGAATTTTACCGTTCGCAGGCGGCCCGCACACCGCACAGCAGGTGCTGGATAATGCCACTGAACTGGCAACCCGTTTCCGTAAACTGGGTGCGCCGGTCGTCATGGTGCGCGTGGGCTGGTCTGACTCTTTTGACGAAGCGCTGAAACAACCGGTTGATGTCCCTGCGGCTGCGCCGGAAGGCGGTTTACCGGCAAGCTGGTGGGAATTCCCGGAACAACTGGGCGTAACCGACAGCGATCTGCTGGTGATCAAACGTCAGTGGGGCGCGTTTTACGGCACCGATCTGGATTTACAACTGCGCCGCCGCGGCATTAAAAGCATCGTGCTTGCCGGTATTTCCACCAACATCGGCGTGGAATCTACGGCCCGTAATGCCTGGGAACATGGCTATGAACTGGTGATCGCAGAAGATGCGTGCAGCGCACACAACAATGACCATCATCAGTCCAGCATGCAGTTTATTTTCCCGCGTATCAGCCGTGTCCGTTCCACTGCCGAAGTGCTTGCCGCGTTGCCAGAGTAACGTTACCCTGATTTTCATGCCTGAACGCCGCCCGCTGAGGCGGCGTTTTATTTGGGATTTGGCCCGGAAAAGGGAGCATCGATATGTATATTGGTTTACCGCAATGGCATCACAGCGCCTGGACACAGGTGGGTTTGCGTGATCTGGCCGATTACGCGCGGTACTTCAATTGCGTCGAAGGCAATACCACGTTTTACGCCCTGCCCAAACAGGAAGTGGTGATGCGCTGGCGTGATATGACGCCTGAGTCTTTCCGTTTTTGTTTTAAATTTCCTTCCATCATCAGCCATAAAGCCGCACTGGCGAATTGTCAGGAAGACGTCGATATGTTTTACCGCACGCTCGAACCGCTCGGTGAACGCATCGGCCAGCTCTGGCTGCAACTTCCTGCCGCATTTGCGCCCGTACATCTTGATCGCCTGTGGCAATTTCTTGATGCCCTGCCCGCCGGTTTCGATTACGGCGTTGAAGTGCGCCATGCGGATTTCTTCAATAAAGGTGAGGAAGAACGGGCGCTGAATCAGGGATTACATCTGCGCGGCATTAATCGTGCGATCCTTGACAGTCGCCCGGTTCACAGCTCAACCTCCACCACCGAAGCGGTGCTCGAAGCCAAACGCAAAAAACCGATACTGCCGCTGCACGCGCTGGCGACATCCTCCCGCCCGATTGTCCGCTTTATCGGCGGCGACAGTCTTGAGGCAAACCGTCCACTTTTCGGCCAGTGGATTGCAAAACTCAGCGACTGGCAATCACAGGGATTGTCACCGTATCTGTTTATTCATACGCCCGATTGTTCCGACGCGCCCCAGCAGGCACGCTACCTGTGGCAGGATCTGCGTCAGCACATTCCTTCGGTCCAGCCCGCGCCGGACTGGCCGGAGCAGGATGCGTTGTTCTAAGAATATTCAGGTTTTTCTGACGACAGTTTTATGCCTTCCCGTTATCATGGCTACGCAGCGGAAAATCAGTGCTGTTCCGCCGGGATACAGGGAATAACCAAGGAAGTCATCATGATTAGCGCGTTATATGTCGTGCTTGCCGCCATACTTTTGATCAAACTCTCTTTCGATGTTGTCCGTCTGCGGATGCAATACCGTATCGCCACCGGCGACGGCGGATCCTACGAATTACAAACCGCCATACGTGTACACGGCAACGCTGTAGAATATCTGCCGATTGGCTGTTTATTATTGTTGTATATGGAAATGAACGGCGCGGCGATATGGACTGTACACGCCTGCGGCCTGTTACTGATCCTCGGCCGGTTATTCCATTATTACGGGCTGAAAAACCGCGAATTTGCCTGGCGCCGTAATGGCATGGCTGCCACCTATATTTCTCTGGTGCTGATGGTCGTGATCAATATTATCTATCTGCCGTGGTCGCAATTCCTCAACTTTGACTGAGCACGGAACATTTGCCAGACAGATTTGATGCCCTTTTGAAACAACTCCCAGGCGCGCAGGTATCTGCCTGCGCCAGTATCTGCTAAAATCTGCCCTCAACTTTTTACCCACATTCTTTTTGGCCTGACTCACCGCTATGGCAAACCACGATACGCTGTTTTCTGCACCTATAGATAAGCTTGGCGACTGGACGTTCGATGAACGCGTCGCGGAAGTTTTCCCTGACATGATCCAACGCTCTGTTCCGGGCTATTCCAACATTATTTCGATGATTGGCATGCTCGCCGAGCGCTTCGTTCAGCCCGACTCCAACGTCTATGATCTGGGCTGTTCGCTGGGTGCTGCCACGCTGTCGATGCGTCGTAACATTAAGGTGCCGGGCTGCGAAATTATTGCTGTCGATAACTCTCCCGCCATGGTGGAACGCTGCCGTCGTCACATTGATGCTTTCCGCGCGGATACACCGGTCAGCGTGATCGAATCCGATATTCTCGATATCGAGCTGAAAAATGCCTCGATGGTAGTGCTCAACTTTACCCTGCAATTCCTCGAACCGGCTGACCGCCAGCGTTTGCTGAATCAGGTGTATCAGGGCATGCGTCCGGGCGCGGCGCTGGTGCTGTCAGAAAAATTCAGCTTCGAAGACAAAGACGTCGGCGAACTGTTGTTCAATATGCATCACGACTTCAAACGTGCGAACGGCTACAGCGAGCTGGAAATCAGCCAGAAACGCAGCATGCTCGAAAACGTTATGCTGACCGATTCCGTCGAAACGCATAAAGCCCGCCTGCATCAGGCCGGTTTCCAGCACACGGAAGTCTGGTTCCAGTGTTTTAACTTCGGCTCACTGATTGCGCTGAAAGCCGGAGAAGCACAATGATTGATTTCGGTGATTTTTATCGCGTTATCGCCAAAGGGCCGTTAAGTCCGTGGCTCAATACTTTGCCTTCGCAACTGACCGCGTGGCAGAAAGAATCTCTGCACGGCAAATTCAAACTGTGGTTTAACTCAGTGGATCGTTTGCCGCTGTTGCAGCCGGAACGTCTGGATTTGTTGCACAGCGTCAGCGCCAATATGGAAGTCCCTTTGCCTGCCGGTCAGCGCGAAGGGATTGAAAACCTGCTGCGTAATATGATGCCATGGCGCAAAGGACCATTCTCGCTGTACGACGTTGAAATCAATACTGAATGGCGCTCTGACTGGAAATGGGATCGCGTTTTGCCGCACATTTCTTCCCTTGCTGGCCGCACGATTTTAGATGTCGGCTGCGGCAGCGGTTATCACATGTGGCGCATGATTGGTGCAGGCGCACATCTGGCGGTGGGTATCGATCCGATGCAGTTGTTCCTGTGTCAGTTCGAGGCCGTGCGTAAATTACTGGGGGGCGATCAGCGCGCACATTTGCTGCCGCTGGGCATCGAACAATTACCCGAGCTGAACGCTTTCGACACCGTTTTTTCCATGGGCGTGCTGTATCACCGCCGTTCGCCATTAGATCATCTTCTGCAACTGAAAAATCAGCTGGTCAGCGAAGGGGAACTGGTGCTCGAAACGTTGGTTGTCGAAGGTAACAGCGAGCAGGTCCTGGTGCCGGGTGACCGTTACGCGCAGATGGGGAATATTTATTTCATCCCTTCTGCCGAAGCCCTGAAAAACTGGCTGATCAAATGCGGCTTTGTGGATGTGCGTATTGCGGATGTCAGCGTCACGACACTTGAAGAACAGCGCCGTACCGACTGGATGACCAGCGAATCACTGGCTGAATTCCTCGACCCGAATGATCCGACCAAAACTATCGAAGGTTATCCGGCTCCTCGCCGCGCCTTGCTCATCGCCCGCAAGCCATAACGACCTTCCTCCTCCGCCAGACATCTTCCTGTCTGGCGGAAGTCATTGCTCACACTTTATCCTCACTTTCAGTCACGTCACTCTGTACATCACGCTGTAAAAAGGTCTAACCTTTCAGAAGGCTATCGGTTTGTTATGACGGAGATCGTCGTTCGCATTACGGGAGGAAGTATGAAGTTCCCTAAAGGCAGCATCGTTAAACACAGATCTGGCGATATCAAAGGTACCGTGATGAATACTTTTGAATCAGAGCACGACATCGTGTCGTATTACGTTTCCTGGGAAGATGGCAGCAGCAGTCTGCACAAGGAAAACGAATTGCACTGGGCAAATATTGACGTCGCTATCAGAATAAAAAACTTTTACGAGAAGTAATAATTTCCGCGTCAGCCACAGCCCTTTGTAAAGCTCCACGTTTTGACGCTATATCATTGGATTGATTCATAGCATTTCGTGTATAAATTCGGCCAACCAATTTATCCGTACGCGAGTATTTCGTGGAGAAATCAATGCGCAGAAGAATTCGATTCCTCATGGATCGGGCTGTTATTGTTTTAGGCCTTTTCGTGATGTGCCTGGTGGTGAAAGCAGGAATGTTCGGTGTGGCGCTGCTGACCTGGGGCTGAAGTGTTGCCCGTCATAAAAAGCGCCGCCCGGGCGCTTTTTCAGGCCAAGAAAACCGGATTAATGGTCATCTTTAAATTTTGGTTCGGGTAATACCGCTGGCGTTGAATCCTGATATTGCAGCCAGTTGCTCCAGATATCTTTAACACGCAACTCGATGAGTTCCATTTTCCGCGACAGCGACATCACGCCTCTGATCGTCCCGCCCTGATAGTCGGTGTACGTCGCAAAAGTGGCTTTCTCTTCAAACGCATCCCACGCCTGAGTTTCCTCATCAAACGCTTTCAGCACAGCTGCTGCGTCAGGATCCGGGTTCGGACCTGTAGCCGTTTGCTCAATACGTTTTCTGGCCGCCACAAGGTACGTCTGTTTCACCCAATTCAGCTTGTCGATTTTTTCCGCATAACAATCGTTCATATCCAGCGTCGTTTGCTGAGGGTTGCCTGCACAGTCAATGGCAAATGTCTCAGCACCATTATCCAGAACACTGCTGGGTTGTTTATCAGCGGCAAATAATGAGTGCGTAAATCCCAACAGCGCGAGAGTAATCACTAACTTTTTCATGTCCCTGTCCGGCGGTAACAATTTGATGAGCAGACAGATTATCCGAATCAATTACGCAACGACAGCAGAATCAGGAGCACAAAAAAAGCCCCGCCAACATGACGGGGCCTGGTACTTGCGCAGGGCGACGCAATAAGGGTCGTGTGACCCGGTTAAATCTTTGAGTTATTACGCCGTGCGGGATATTTCATCGTCAAACTGCAATGTGCTTTTCATTGCGGCAACAATATCGCCATCCACGCAATAACGACTGAATTCATCAAAGTCAGTATCAGAACTCATAGTGACACCGGCTTTCCGGTAGCGCATGGCGGATTTCACCTGACGCCCTGCTGAACTGTGTAACTCCGTCAGCCCGATATCCACAAACTTCTGCAAATTCGTCAGACGCACACCCGCGCCAGCCATAATAATTGGACCACGCGTCAGCTGATTGAGTTCCCGAAGCATCGGTAAACCGACTTCAGCATTTTGTTGTTGCCCGGAGGTCAGAATGCGCGCCACCCCTAACTGAGTCAACTGCTCCAGTGCAATCTTCGGGTTAAGGCACATGTCGAATGCGCGATGGAATGTTACGGCCATATCGCCGCACAGCGCCATCACCTCCCACATTCTCGCCATATCAATATGCCCTTCCGCATCCAGCATGCCGACCACCAGACCCGGATAGCCGAGATCGCGAATACAAGCGATGTCGCTTTTCAACACCTCAAATTCACTCTGGCTGTAGCAAAAGTCACCCCCCCTTGGACGGACAATCGGATGTACAGGGATGGTCACTTTTTCCCTTGCCAGTTTGAGGGTACCGTAACTCGGCGTAATGCCCCCGTCAGCCTGACTGGCGCACAATTCAACACGATCGGCCCCGGCTTGTTCTGCTGTCAATGCACAGTCCACGCTGTAACAACACACTTCTAATTTAGTCATGTGATCTCTCCTGATTACGGCATTATGCTACAACACTTGTCTGCAGCCGGCCATGTCGCGTAGGCTTTGAGATGAGCATCCCCACCCAATCTGTTTGCTTAGGAAAGCTAACTATGACACTCAATTTTGATTTATGGGTAGACCGCAGTCACAGTGATAGCGTTAAGTGGAATAAATACAATAATCAGGATGTGATACCGCTTTGGGTTGCCGATACCGACTTCACTTCTCCGCCTCAGGTTATCAAAGAGTTGCAGCAACGTGTCGCAGAAGGCGTATTTGGGTATGGTTTCACACCGCCGGAACTCATTGATTTAGTGGTAAAACGTCTGGCGGATCGTTACGAATGGGCTATTAAGCCCGAATGGATCGTCTGGTTACCAGGCCTGGTGTGCGGATTAAACGTCGCCGTTCGCGCCACTGTTGCACCACAAAACTCCAGTCTGATGCCCATGCCCATTTATCCGCCGTTTATGCAGGCGGCTCAGGCTGAAGGGCGTCAGTTTAAATCCATTAATGTAACTGAGCAGCAACAGCGCTGGGTGGCCGATTTTTCCACGGCCGACAATCTACTGGATGGCAGCGAAAAGCTGCTGATGCTCTGCAACCCGTATAACCCCGGTGGCACGGTGTATCGTCGCGAGGAATTACTCGAACAGCAGGCCTTCGCGCAACGTCACGATCTTGTGGTGTGTTCGGATGAAATCCACTGTGACCTGATCCTCGAACCGGGCCTGAAACACATCCCGTTCGCCTCACTCAATGCCGATGCCGAACAGCGTTCGATCACGCTGATGTCACCGTCCAAAACCTTCAACCTTGCCGGTCTGGGCGCGTCGATGGCGATTATTCCTGACCCGGAACTACGCCGGAAATTCCTTGAGGCCAGTCACGGCATTGTGCCGCACGTCAATATTTTGGCGTATGTCGCCGCGACCGCCGCTTACCGCGATGGCGAGGAATGGCTTAACGCACAGCTCGAATACCTGCGAGGTAACCGCGAACGGGTGACAGCCAGAATCAACGCTATGCCAGGATTGCGCATGCTGGCGCCGGAAGGCACATACCTTGGCTGGATTGATGCCAGCGCACTGCCGGTGCAGGACCCTTACCATTTCTTCGTGGACGCCGGGGTCGGTTTCTCAGGTGGCGCTGATTTTGGCGCACCGGCTTATGTGCGTATCAATCTGGGTTGCCAGCGCGCGTTACTGGAAAAAGCGCTGGATCGCATGGAAGCGGCGTTACTGACGCTGCAACGTTAACCGTCTTCCCTTTCGCTGGCGACAATCGCCCGCAGGCTGTGCGGGTGAAATTTGATGGTCACAGAGCCGTCAGTGATCGCCAGCGTCGGGTTAGGCAAACGCTCGTTCTCCCCTTTGGGCGCACTTTGTTTCAGCTTAATACCGGGCGTCATTAGCGCTTCATCAGCAATCAGCGCCAGCGCCCGTGTATATAATTCGTCTTCAGCACCGGGCAGGACAATCTCAATATGTTCCCAGCCTTCGTGCGGGTAACGTTTATCGCCGGGATATGGTAACTCGACCAGATCAATACTCAGCGGCCCGACCTGCAAAGGTTCGTTGAGCGAAAACAGACAAATTGGCCGGCCGTTAATCAGGGTCTCATTCAACAGGCTGCCGCACTTTTCCAGGCCGGTTTTCCAGCGATCCGCCGTCGTGTTCTGATGACAACGCACTGAAATATGATCTGCGTGAAACCCACCCAGATTAATGTGCAATTTTGCAGCGAACGCCGTCAGTACGTCGACAAAGCGCGGTAAATCATCAGCTAAATCCTGTAACTCCGGCACGTGATTCATGGCGGTCATCCTATCTTGTTTTCGTTTGCAGATCTTCAGGGTCGGGTAATTTACACAGCCTTTCATCCGGTTGCCAGAGACATGCCGCACAATCGCGTTTTCCTTAGCCCGGACGTGCGGTGATACTGACGCCGCAAGGCTAATATGATATAAACACGCATCATTTTAGGTTCGTCCACCATGGGATGAACAGCAAACAACCACATTCCTAAATAAAGGTACTTCGGTGAATATTCAGTCACTTCTTTCAGAAAAAGTCAGCCAGGCGCTGATCGCTGCAGGCGCCTCAGCCGACAGCGAAGCGCAAGTCCGTCAGTCCGCTAAAGCTCAGTTTGGCGACTATCAGGCTAATGGTGTTATGTCCGTGGCAAAAAAACTCGGTATGCCACCGCGACAACTGGCAGAGAAAGTCGTTGAACTGTTAGACCTGAGCGGCATCGCGAATAAAGTCGAAATCGCCGGGCCGGGTTTCATCAATATCTTCCTGGATCCTGCTTTTGTTGCTGCGCATGTAGACAGCGCCCTTAACGATGAAAAACTGGGTATCACACCGGTTGAACCCCAAACTATCGTCATCGATTATTCTGCGCCAAACGTGGCGAAAGAAATGCACGTTGGCCACATCCGCTCCACCATTATCGGCGACGCGGCTGTGCGCACCAATGAATTCCTCGGCCATAAAGTGATCCGCGCTAACCACGTTGGCGACTGGGGTACACAGTTCGGCATGCTGATTGCCTATCTGGAAAAAGTACAGAACGAAAACGCCGGTGACATGAATCTGGCTGATCTGGAAGAATTCTACCGCGCGGCGAAGAAAAACTACGACGAAGACGAAGCCTTCGCCGAGCGGGCGCGTGGCTACGTGGTGAAACTGCAAGGCGGCGATGAATACTGCCTGCAGATGTGGCGCAAGCTGGTTGACGTGACCATGAAGCAAAACCAGCTAACCTACAATCGTCTGAACGTCACCCTGACCGAAGACGATGTGATGGGTGAAAGCCTGTACAACAGCATGCTGCCGGGCATCGTTTCCGACCTGCAGGCCAAAGGTCTGGCCGTCGACAGCGAAGGCGCAGTTGTTGTCTATCTTGATGAATACAAAAATAAAGAAGGCGATCCGATGGGCGTCATCATCCGTAAAAAAGATGGCGGCTACCTGTACACCACCACCGATATCGCCTGCGCGAAATACCGCTACGAAACACTCGGGGCCGACCGCGTGCTGTATTATATCGACTCCCGTCAGCACCAGCACCTGATGCAGGCATGGACCATAGCGCGTAAAGCCGGTTACGTGCCGGATTCTGTGGCGCTGGAACACCATATGTTCGGCATGATGCTGGGCAAAGACGGTAAGCCGTTCAAAACCCGCTCAGGTGGCACAGTGAAACTGTCTGATCTGCTGGATGAAGCAATTGATCGCGCACGTAAGCTGATCACCGAAAAGAATCCGGAAATGAAAGACGCCGGGGAGCTGGAAAAACTGGTTAACGCGGTGGGTATCGGCGCAATCAAGTATGCTGATCTGTCAAAAAGCCGTACTACCGATTACATCTTCGACTGGGACAACATGCTGGCGTTTGAAGGTAACACCGCGCCGTATATGCAATACGCCTATACCCGCGTAGCCTCTATCTTTAAACGTGCAGATATCGACGTGAACAGTCTGACTCAACCGGTTGTACTGAGCGAGGAACGTGAAGCTGCGCTGGCGACCCGTCTGTTGCAGTTCGAAGAAGTACTGACCGTTGTCGCCCGCGAAGGCACGCCACACACCATGTGTGCGTATCTGTACGACGTGGCTGGCCTGTTCTCCAGCTTCTACGAGCATTGCCCGATCCTTAATGCAGAAGATGAAACCAGCCGTAACAGCCGCCTGAAACTGGCACTGCTGACACAACGCACGCTGAAAACCGGTCTGGATACGCTGGGTATCGAAACCGTAGAACGCATGTAACGCACGGTTGTGGATATTAAAAAAGGGCGCTCATGCGCCCTTTTGTGTTTCTGTAATCTGCGTCAGTCCAGCTTACGGGCAAATTCTTTCACCCTGAAGCCCAGCAGGCCAAGCACGGCAAAGTAAGCGACTACGCCGACAGCAACCACTGCCGCCAGACGCGCCAGACGATACGCCATTCCCCCCACATCCCATGCAGGCATCAGCCACATCATGCCGAGCAATGCTGCTGACATGGCAACCACCGCGACAATCAGCTTGATCAGGAACACTCTCCAGCCCGGCAAAGGCTGGAAGATATCCTGCTTACGCAGTTGCCAGTAAAGCAGCGAAGCATTCAGACAGGCGGCCAGACCAATCGACAGGGAAAGCCCCGCGTGTTTGAGTGGGCCGATAAAGGCCAGGTTCATCACCTGCGTCATCAGCAAGGTAATGATGGCGATTTTCACCGGTGTTTTGATGTTCTGACGTGAATAAAAGCCCGGAGCCAGCACTTTCACCACGATCAGCCCCATCAGCCCGACGGAATAGGCCACCAGTGCACGTTGCGTCATCGAAGCATCAAACGCGCTGAACTTGCCGTACTGGAATAATGCCACCGTAAGCGGTTTGGCCAGAATCCCCAGGGCGACGGAACTTGGCAACGCCAGCAGGAAACACAGACGCAAGCCCCAGTCCATCAGGCGATTGTATTCACCGTGATTTCCGCTGGAAAAGCTTCGCGCCAGCGAAGGCAGCAAAATCGTGCCCAGCGCCACGCCCAGCACACCGGAAGGAAACTCCATCAGGCGGTCAGCGTAATACATCCATGAAACTGAGCCGGAGACCAGAAACGAGGCAAAAATCGTGTTGATGATCAGTGAAATCTGGCTGACGGAAACACCCAAAATCGCCGGTCCCATCTGGCGCATTACGCGCCATACACCGGCATCTTTCAGGTTCAGGCGCGGCAGCACCAGCATGCCGATTTTCTTCAGGTGTGGCAGCTGATAACCGAGTTGCAGCAAGCCACCGGCCACCACGGCCCAGGCCAGCGCCAGCACCGGCGGGTGAAAATACGGCGCGGCAAATAACGCAAAACCGATCATGCTGACGTTCAGGAAGGTCGGCGCAAACGCCGGTATCGAGAAGCGGTTCCAGGTGTTGAGTATCGCTCCGACCAGCGAGGCCAGAGAAATAAGCAGGATATACGGGAAGGTGATCCGCAGCAGAGAACTGGTGAGCGCAAATTTGTCCGGTGAATCCACAAAACCCGGCGCAGTGATATAAATCACCCACGGCGCCGCGAGCATGCCCAGCACGGTGACAATCGCCAGAACCAGCGTCAGCAACCCGGAGACATACGCAATAAAGGTGCGCGTAGCTTCTTCGCCCTGCTGAGTTTTGTACTCGGCAAGAATTGGCACGAACGCCTGTGAAAATGCACCTTCGGCAAAAATACGTCGCAACAAATTGGGCAATTTGAACGCCACAAAAAAGGCGTCGGTGACCATTCCGGCGCCAAATACACGTGCCACAATGGCATCGCGGGCAAAACCTAATACACGTGAAAACATCGTCATGGAACTGACGGCTGCCAGAGATTTAAGTAGATTCATGTCACTTTTCTTGTTTACCGGTTTACATGTATATCAAATAGTTAAACCATCACGCCTGCATCAGCAGGCGTGAGAGATGAAGCCGCATGGCTCAAAGATGCGCTTAGTCTACGCATCCGCAATACAATAGCCACCGGCAGTTGTTTTATGTTGTTATAGAGTGTTAACCACGCCATCCCGCGCGGCTTTTTTGTTAAGAATTCAGAATCTTCTCGATCATTGCCTGCGCATAAATCGCCTGCTCGCCGCTGGTTTCCGGCGCCGTCTGATTACTCACGCAGGCCACAAAGTGTTCAATGGCACCGACAAATCCGCGCTGTGTCAGGGTACTTTGCCAGCCCGGTACCGGCAGTTGTGTGAGAATATCCTGCTGTTCCTCGCGCCAGATTTGCATATTGTCCAGCTGATACACCGCGCCTTCAGTCACCGCCTGCACGCTCTCGCGGAAAGTCCCTGCCCGGCGATGCATCGATGTCGTCACCAGCGTTTCGCCACAGAGGAAATGATGTTCGCCGTACAACATCTGATTCGCTTCGTTAATCTGAATCAGACCGCTTTCCAGACTGGCATTACCGCCTGCCAGCCACAGCGCGGTATCGACCACGTGCAGATAATCGTCCAGCAAGGTGAATCGCAGATCGTTTGGCCCCACGCTATCGGTCCGGTGTTTGTCCATGCGCAAAGATGCAGCGCTCTGCATGTTATCTTTGAGCTGACGATACAACGGTGCAAAGCGACGGTTGAAGCCGACCATCAGCGTTTTGCCTGTCTTGCGCGCCTGTTCAACCAACTGCTCAGCCTGCTCAAGCTCAGCAGCCAGCGGTTTATCGACATACACATGCAAGCCCTGCGCCAGCAATTGCCCGACCACTTCAAAATGGCTGGCGGTGCTGCTGTGCACAAAAACCGCGTCACACTGCCCTGCCAGTTCATCCATGCGGGAAAAACACGCCATACGATAACTGTCGCAAATGGCCTGCGCCTTTTGCTGATTCGGGGAAAACCCGCCGACCAGCGTCCAGTTTTCAGCGTGACTCAGCACCGGCAGATAGGCTTTTTGCGCAATCCCACCCAGCCCGATAACACCAATACGTAATTTACTCACAACCCGCTCCTGTTAATCAGCCAGATGTTGCAACAAATTTTCCAGACGCTGTTTCAGCTCCGCCACTTCAGCTTCCAGTGTTTCCACGCGCGCGATCAGAGTCAGATCAGCGCTTTGTGCCTCGGCGCTGAACAGCGGTTCTTCATGGGTACTGGCCACATTACTGACTTCGCCGCTGAAAAGATGCATATAGCGGCTTTCACGTTTCCCCGGTTCACGGGCCAGACGCACGCAGAACGGGCCGTCTTCGCGGTTTGTCAGTTCAGTCAGCGTTTGTTCAACTTCGGCAACGTCCGAGAAATCATGCAGACGGTTAGTGCGGGTACGCAACTCGCCCGGCGTTTGTGCGCCGCGCAACAACAGCGTGGTCACCACCGCCACTTCCTGCGGGGAAAATTTGAGATTGCCGAATTCAGAATTACAGAAACGGTGCTCATACTTCATGGTACGTGAGCCGCTCAGGGTGCGGATAATGTGTTTGCGCAGCAGCAAATCCAGCGTTTGCTGAACGTCACTTTCGCTCAGTTCCATCACCGGCTCGCGGTTCGTCTTCTGATTGCAGGCCGTGGTCAGGCCGTTAAGGGTCATCGGATACTGTTCTGGCGTGGTGAGTTGTTTTTCCAGTAAACAGCCCACAACACGGGCCTCCCGGGCGCTGAGTTCGTGTTTCATGTTGCTCTCCTTATCGGGACGGGGGTGTCCATTCTTGCCAGGTTAATGCCGTCAGCACGTGATCCTGCCATTTGCCGTCAATCAGCAGGTAATCTTTGGCGTAACCTTCGCGTTCAAAGCCGAGACGTTCGAGAAGCTGGCCGCTGCGTTTATTGTGCGGCATGTAATTGGCCATGATGCGGTGCATTTTTTGCTGGCGTTGCATATAGCGGATAAGCGTCTGCAACGCTTCCTGCATCAGACCTTTACCCTGCCATTCCTGGCCGAGCGAATACCCGAGGAAACAGGCATGGAAAGAACCGCGCAGCACATTGCTGAAATTCGCCACGCCCATCACGCGATTTTCATCGGGGTCGAGCAGGATGAAGTAATACGCACTGCCTTGTTTTTGCATCTCGGTAATCAGCCCCAGACGCGCCTGCCATCCTGAGGGATAACAATGGCTTTCATCCCTGACCGGCTCCCACGGTTTCAGAAACGCGCGGTTCTCAGCGTAGTATTCAGCCAGCCGGTGCGCATCACGGTCATGAACCAGGCGCAGGACCATCCGATCAGTGGTAAGCCGCACCTTTGGCACGGCAGATTTGTAGCCAAACATCCCTTCCCTCCACATCCCGCATGGGTCGATAAATAGAATTTATAGGAAACGACAGATCACCGCTAATTCTGCCAGTCAGAGCGCGGCTTGACGATAAAAAAATATTATCAATAGCGCCCTATCTAAATGCCTGTTTCCGGTTCAGACTGGAACGGTCTTTTCTCCTTTCTGTATCTGCCGGACAGGATACATATAATCGCTCATGGTGAAGCATGTCTCTGGTATCACAAGCTCGGAGCTTGGGTAAGTATTTTCTGTTATTAGACAACGCGCTGGTTATTTTAGGCTTTTTCGTGGTTTTTCCGTTGATCTCGATCCGATTTGTCGATCAGCTTGGCTGGGCGGCAATGGCCGTCGGCCTGGCACTCGGCGTTCGTCAGCTTACGCAACAGGGACTGGGCATTTTTGGCGGGGCGATTGCTGACCGGTTTGGGGCGAAACCCATGATTATCACCGGCATGTTATTGCGCGCGGCGGGCTTTGCCACGATGGCGATGGCCGATCAACCGTGGATTCTGGTCTGTTCGTGTATTCTCTCCGGTCTTGGCGGCACGTTGTTTGATCCGCCGCGTACCGCGCTGGTCATAAAACTGACCCGTCCGCACGAGCGCAGCCGCTTCTTCTCCCTGATGATGATGCAAGACAGCGCGGGTGCCGTCATTGGCGCACTGATCGGTAGCTGGCTGCTGCAATATGATTTCCATTACGTCTGCTGGACCGGAGCCGCAATCTTTTGTCTGGCCGCGGCCTGCAACGCCTGGCTGTTACCGGCTTACCGCATTTCCACCCTGCGCACCCCTATGCGCGAAGGCATGATGCGCGTGCTGCGCGACCGTCGTTTTCTGGCCTACGTGCTGACGCTGACTGGCTATTACATGCTGACCGTGCAGGTGATGCTAATGTTGCCGATTGCGGTCAATGATGTCGCGGGCAGCCCGTCGGCGGTGAAATGGATGTACGCCATTGAAGCCGTACTGTCGCTGACGCTGTTGTATCCGATTGCCCGCTGGAGCGAAAAACGTTTCCGTCTTGAACAGCGCCTGATGTTCGGTCTGCTGATCATGACATTGAGCCTGCTGCCGGTCGGGCTGGTTACCTCAATCAATCCGTTATTATTGCTGATTGGCTTTTTCTACATTGGTTCGATCATCGCCGAACCGGCGCGTGAAACCCTGGGTGCATCTCTGGCCGACGCCCGCGCACGCGGCAGCTACATGGGCTTCAGCCGTCTGGGACTGGCTCTGGGCGGCGTCATCGGTTATACCGGTGGCGGCTGGATGTACGACACCGGCCGTGCGCTCGAACTGCCTGAATTGCCGTGGTTATTACTCGGCGTCGTTGGCTTCATCACCCTCACCGGTTTGTACTGGCAGTTCAACCTGCGCCGCATCGAACCGGCCATGCTCAGCGGCAGTTGATCTTCCGTAATTTCTTATGCAGTACCCTGATGGAAACCGCGTTCCAGAGAATGCGGTTTGATCTCACATCCATCTATACCCATACTGAATCATAGCGTTAGACAAAATCCGAACCTACATCCGGCAGTTTTCATGCACCCTACAGGTCACCGCCGGCGATAACAGGAGCTACGTACTATGAGACTTTACGTTTACGAACATTGCCCTTTCTGCGTGAAAGCCCGCATGATTTTCGGTTTGAAGAACATCCCGGTTGAGATCAAGGTGCTGCTCAACGACGATGAAAAAACACCCATTTCAATGGTGGGTAAAAAGATGGTGCCTGTCCTGCAAAAAGAGGATGGCGGCTTCATGCCGGAAAGTATGGATATCGTGCATTACATCGACAAAAGTGACGGTAAACCGCTGCTGACCGGCCCGCTGAACGCGTCTGTTGCCGCGTGGTTGCGTCAGGTTTCTGAATATACCGGACGTCTGTTGTTGCCGCGTTTTGCCACCGCACCACTGGAAGAATTCTCCACGCCGGAAGCCCGTAAATACTTCGCCGATAAAAAGCAGGCTGCCAGCGGCAGTTTTCAGGAGCATCTGCAACATTCCGAAGGTCTGGTGAAGAAAATCAGTCAGGATTTGCGCGCACTCGACAAACTGATCGTCGAGCCGAATGCGGTGAACGGCGAGCTTTCCGAAGATGACATTAATCTCTGGCCGTTGCTGCGTTCGCTGTCGATTGTGCAAGGCATCGACTGGCCTTCACGGGTTCAGGCCTACCGCGATAATATGGCGAAACAGACTCAGGTAAATCTTCTCTCCCGTCTCGCAAGCTAAGCCCGTTATACTTTTTGCCGGAAGTCCGCTTCCGGCAATTTTCCCTTTTATTCCCTCCCTTCAGCACTTAGGCTAATCAGCGTTGTCTGATTGGAGCCATGATGCTTTACGGTCATGCTGACGAAATAGTTTTTACGTAATGAGGGAAGAATGACAAAGCGATTTCTGGGTGCCGCAGTACTGATGTGTGCCAGCTTACTGGCAGGCTGTAATCAACTGACGCAGTACACCATCAGTGAGCAGCAGGTGAATGATTACCTGCAAAAGAACAACAACTTTGAAAAACAGTTGGGCGTTCCGGGACTGGTGGATGCCAAACTGGTGCTGACCAATCTCAGCAGCCAGATTGGCCGGGCTGAACCCGGTATCGTGACGCTGACCGGCGACGCCCATGTCGATGTATCCTCACTGTTCGGCCCGCAGAAAGCCGATATGCGCCTGACCCTGAAAGCGCATCCAACTTATGATCGCGAGAAAGGCGCCATTTTCCTGCGGGATATGCAGGTGGTGGATTACACCATCAAGCCTGAGAAAATGGACAACGTGATGAAAGGCCTGATGCCTTATCTGAACAATTCGCTGAACACCTATTTCAACCAGCGTCCGGCTTATGTGCTCAATGGCGATCACAGCAAAGGTGAAGCGATGGCGAAGAAACTGGCGAAAGGAATTGAAGTGAAACCGGGTCAGTTGGTGATACCTTTTACTGATTAGTCTGAGTAAACCGATAATAAGAAAGCCCGGCGTGATGACTCACCGCCGGGCTTTTTACATGCTGTGTTCAGGATTACTGGTCGTCTTCTTCCGCGTCATCCAGATCCGGCGGCAGTTGCTCTTCGAGTTCGTCGCGCATCGCCTGCAAGGCTTCGCGGCTGATTTCAGACAGCGTGCGGTAGAAACCGCTGGTGGCATGGGCTTCCACTTTACCGAGGAATTTACCGCACCACGGGAACAGGTAGTCATCAAACAGCGTAATTTGCGCGCTGACTTCATCTTCCTGCGACTGATCTTCCAGCCAGGAGGCGGCCAGTAACATGGCACCGAAATGATCAGCAGGCGTTTCGCCCAGCGGCATACCGCGCTGTTGCAGGAATGTGCGCACATCCATTTCATTTGCGCCGTCAACATAATCACTGCGGAACGGCGATACCGCACATTCTGAACCGACAAACAGACGGTTAAATTCAGCGGCCAGCGCTTGCGGATTGGCACTTTCCTGCAAGCGGATCAGCAACGCATCCTGCTCCAGCGGCCAGTGCTCACGCAGCTTTCCGTCCTGAATCAGACCAAACAACGGAACCAGCAACGGATCCTGCGGCTGACGGTAAAACAACGTGCCCAGCACGCGGCAGACAATCGAAAATTCATTCATAACAGTAACCTGCTCAGACAATGAAAAGGGTTAATCCCCCGCAATTTGGTCGCGACAATGTCACAGTTCGCTTAATTCAGCAATGGGCGCGCGACCCCGGGCCTCGAGAAAATCGAGGAAACGACGCGGGCTGACATTAAGAATACGGTCTTGCGGAAAATCAATTTCACGCAGGATACGTTCGCAATGTTCAAAGCCCCCGAGTGAATAAGCGATGTGCGAATCTGACCCCAGCGCCAGCCAGCCACCGGCTTCTTTTACTGCCAGCGCAATCGCACGGCAATTTGGCTCGCTGCCCGCACGTGAATGAATAAACGATGAGTTATTCAGCTCCAGCGCGACGTTATATTTCGCGGCAGCCGCCGCCACAGCAGGAATATCAATCGGGTATTTCGGGTTGCCCGGGTGCGAAATAATATGCACTTCACCCCCGGCCATCGCTGCAATCATCGCAGCGGTATGGGTTTCTTTATCGACGGGCTGCATCACCGGCTCATGGAAACCGGCAATAATCACGTCGATTTCTTTGAGCATCGGGCCGGTACAGTCGATATCACCATGAATGTTTTTAATATTCGACTCGATGCCACGCAGGATACCGATGCCATTCACCAGACGCGGCCAGACCCGCATATTCATAAAATGCCAGTAGTGCGGCGCATCAGCCATATCAGGACCATGATCAGTGATGGCAAACAGCTTAATGCCCTTTTCGGCGGCTTCATCAATGTAATCATGTAACGTGCTGTAGGCGTGGGTGCTGGCAACGGTATGCATATGTAAATCAACCGGGTAAGGCATGTACTCTCCTTGAAAGTATTCCGCTGCGGCAACATAACCGCAGCATTTATAATGTTAGCAGATGAATATCAGTAACCCCGGCCGGGATCGACACGTCCCGTCGGCTCGCGCCCTGCCTCTATCGCCAGAATGTTACTCACGATGCTGTCCATCGCCTGCTCCGGCAACGTATCCGCACCGACGTGTGGCGTGATGCTGACCCGCGGATGCGACCAGAACGGGTGCATGCCCGGCAACGGTTCTTCAACGAAAACGTCGAGCGTGGCAGCGGCAATCTGCCCGCTGTCGAGCGCACGCAGCAAATCGCCTTCCACCAGATGTCCGCCACGACCAAGGTTAATCAGGTACGCATTATGCGAAAGATTTGTGAACAGTTTATGATTGAGAACACCGGCGGTGTGCGGCGTGTTGGGTAACAGATTGATCAGCACTTTGCAGCCGCTGGCAAACGCCGCCAACCGATCGTCACCATAGAAACTCTCTACGCCTTCCTGCGACTTGGCGCTGCGGCTCCAGCTACGCACGGTGAATTGCATATCCACCAGTGCTTTCGCCACGCTGCTGCCGAGCACACCGGCACCAAGAATACCGATAATGAATTCACTGCGTGAATGCGGAACAAGCGGGCGCCATTGTTTTTGTTGCTGGAAGAGCTGATATTCATCCATCCGGCGGAAATAACGTAATACCGTCGCCAGCGCATATTCCTGCATCTGCAACGCCATGCCGGTATCTTCCAGGCGCAGCAACGGTACGCCGGCGGGCAATGTGCCCGGCTGACGCTGTTCCTGTGTCAGGATGGCATCCACTCCCGCCCCCAGCGCGAAAATACCTTTCAGCATCGTGCGCGGCGCGAGCATGGCATGCGGTGGCCGCCAGACCAGCGCGTAATCCGCCGGGTCCTGATCATTCGCCTTCCACGCACGCACGTTGGCCTGCGGTAATCTTTTTGTTATTCCGTCAATCCAGGGTTTTGCATCAGATGTAGGGTGGTAAAAAATAATGTTCATCGGGGAAGCCTCCTGTGAACAGATAGATTTCCCTGAATATCATCGGGATGCAACCCTGTGGCGTAAAAAAGAACAAGCCCCGGAATTCGGGGCTTGTGAAGTGAGTGACGGAGACTGCGAATAAATCAGGCGGCAACCGGCTCACGGTGGATCATCCGGCGCAGCAGCGGGATAAGCACCAACAGCACCACACCCGTGATAACGGAACCCCAGCCCAGCGCATTAAACACCTGACTGTAGCCCGGATTGGTCAGCGCTGGCGTACTGCCCGCGTTCTGCGGCATCAGCCCGGAAATGTAACTGGCCAGCACCGACGCCACGCCGGTGACCATCATCCAGCAGCCCATCATCACACCCTGATAACGCGGCGGTGCCAGCTTGCCGATCATCGCGTAACCGATCGGTGAAATCAGCAGTTCGCCGATGCTTTGCAGCAGATAGCTGAGGGCAATCCATTTAAACGCCACCAGGCCGTCGCCGCCCGCCAGATGAATCCCCAACGGCAGCACCAGCATGCCCAGCCCCATACAGAACAGGGATGCGGAGAACTGCGCCGGAATATCGATGTTCCAGCCGCGCTGACGCAGGCGGTTGAACCACAGTGCCATCAGCGGCCCCCCGATCACGATAACCACGGTATTAATGTTCTGGATCCACTGCGGTGCCACGCGGATACCATATACATTCAGGTTGATGTTGTTTTCAGAGAACAGCATCAGCCCCATGGGTGCCAGCTGATACAGTGTCCAGAAAACTAACGAACCCAGCGCCAGCAGCAGATACGCCTTCATGCGGCGGCGTTCATCCGCATCCCGATGGCGAAAAGTGACCAGCGCCATTAATGCGAAAATCACAATGCCCAGCGCGACCACAAAATAACTGCTGAATTCTGCGTGGGTCAGCAACATGCGGATAACCGGCACCAGTACAATCAGGATGGCAATACCGACCGCCATCCGGCGCAGTAACTGGCTGCGGCTGGCCTCTTTCAGCGGCGTGCTGATATCGGCCAGAATCGACCAGCGGGAAAGTGTCACCACAATCGCCGCGACATTCCCTAACGTGGCGAACAGGAACAGCGCGCGGTAGTTTTCACTGAGCTGGAAATAACCGGCGACCGCAAAACCTATAAAGAAGCCCAGGTTCATCCCGGCATAATTCCACAGGAAGGCCGATTCACGGCGGTCATCGTCCGGAGCAAAACGCTGGGTCAGCATCATATTCAGACAGGTCACATTCAGTCCGCTGCCGGTCAGGAACATGGCTAATCCCCAGTACAACCCGGTCACACCTTCCAGCGCAATCAGCGCACAGCCAAAGACCTGCAACACCATGCCGAGCACGAACAGATTACGGTTGCTGAGATAACGCCCGCCAAGGTAGCCGCCGAACATATGCAGCCCGTAGTTGAATGCGCCGAACACGCCCATGATGGCGTTGGCGTTATCTTCACTGAAACCGAGTTTTTTGGTGGCGTACAGGACCAGCGTGGAATACAGCACCGCAAAGCCGAGCGTTGCGAATGTCTGAACGAAGAATAATGTGCCCGCTCCGGCAGGAATTGCCGTCCGGTGTTGCGACGCGGTCGCGTTATTTGACTGACTCAAGAATAACCCCTGCCCTTATGTGATAAATAACCCTGCTTCAAAGGATGACTTGTACAGTTCTTATGCGAAGCATTTTTTCAGAGTGCATTGTTATACCGCTACCCTGAATGATTACCACAACATATCTTGCTATTTAGCCGTAACAAAAAGTGTTTGCGGGATAATTGTGCTTTCATGCAAAAATTCTACTTATTTATGCATTCTGATAAGCAATTTTAATCACGCCCTGCAACCAGATACCGGCTGTTCATCCTTAACGCATTTTTTGCTCTTTAAATAATCAGATTGCTCTAAGTTTGTCTAAACGGCATGGAACCTGCAAAAGAGTGTTGACGGTGAGGCGACTTTTCCCTACATTAGCGCCGGTCAGCAGCACTGCGGTGCAGCCGACGACTGGAGAGGTGTCTGAGTGGCTGAAGGAGCACGCCTGGAAAGTGTGTATATGAGCAATCGTATCGAGGGTTCGAACCCCTCTCTCTCCACCACATTAAACAAAAAAGGTTCTGATGAAAATCAGAGCCTTTTTTGTTTTTGGGCGCTTTCAAAATCCGCCAGCCACGGCATTCTCCCGGCGAACAGACTCTGAGCGCCTGACACAAAACGCTGAAAATTTTCTTGACCCTTCGCGGCGGTCTCCCTATAGTAGCGCCCCGTTGCAACGTGCGCGCTGTAACGAACACGGTGAGGTGTCTGAGTGGCTGAAGGAGCACGCCTGGAAAGTGTGTATACGAGAAATCGTATCGAGGGTTCGAACCCCTCTCTCACCGCCAAATTAAAGAAAAAGGGTCCTGATGAAAATCAGGACCCTTTTTCTTTTGGTGCAACGCATCCCGATAAAGGGAATGAGTTGCGGCTGAGATGCCATTAATACCCCACCCCGACCCTCCCCTTCGCAGGGGAGGGAGCTGATCGCGTTCTACTCTGCGCGCACCGTAAGCGGGTTTTTGCCCTGCTCCTCCCCCTGCGAAGGGGGAGGTTGGGAGGGGGTTTTGCAGCTACTGCGGTGCTTTTACTCATCAGATTTTCATCAGCATCAGCCCTGCCCTTAACCCCAGCGCCACATTCGGATTCGGGAATAACACGACTTCTTCCTCTGCTTCAACCTTGTAGGTTTTACCGCTTTCTTTAGCAATGACAAACCCCTGCCTGAACGCTGTAAAATTCAGGGCATCTGCCGGGACAAATAACTCGAAATCTTCCTGTGACCGGATCACATCCTGCACCACACGGTAATGCACCAGCGGCGCGGCGGCGTCACGGGCAGGCATCGGTTCGCCACTCACCAGCGTTTGCAGCGCGCGGCGGATACCGGTGAACTGCGCGTGATCGTTACTGCCGAACGGCAGCGCTTTGCCCAGTTCCAGCGTGCAACTGTCGGCCTGAAAAACATCGCTGCTGAAATGCGTAAAAGTACCGCCCGGCGAACGGTGATGCACCAGCGCATCCAGCCCGGCGGCGTTGAGCCAGGCGAGCATCGCTTCGCTTTTCGGACGACTTTGTAAAGGCAGCAGCCCGAAGCGCACGTGTTTTGATCCGCGGATCGCCGTGTGCAAATCATAGTGGAATCGCTGCGTGGTTCCCGCCGCCGTGGCACTGCGGTAAAACAACGCCATCACCTGTTCGAGTTCCTGCGCCCGGCGGGTTTCATCATTCGGTGTATAACGCGCATGACGCCCGCCGAACATGCGGTTCATGTCAGCCTCCACAAACCGCTTATTGACACGCATTGACGGCGGATTGCCCAGTAACACCAGCAGCCGGACCCGCAACAGCCTTTCGCCTGACAGCAACTCGCTGACCAGTTGATTGAGCAGTTCAACCGGCGCAGTTTCATTACCGTGAATACCGGCGGAAATCACCACCGCCGCCTCACAGGACTGACGCGGTGAAAGCTCGAGAATGCCTTCACCACGCCATTGCCAGTCCAGCGTTTCGGTTTGTCCGGCAGGTTCTTTCACCGCATCACCGGCAAGCGTCGTCGCCAGTAAATCAAACATACATTCACTCCTGTGATGGCTCAGCGCTGGAACGGATAAATCGCACCCAGCCCGAGAATATTGGTCAGTTCGTCGAGCGCAGTACGCACTTCGGTCAGAAGCTGTGGATCGGCCAGATCTTTGGCCTGCATCCGGTCACGATAATGCGTGTCCACCCAGGTATTGAGCCGCGTGAACTGGCTGTCACTCATCAGCGAAGCCACATTGATTGCATTAAGTTCGTTGCGGTTGAGCGCGACACGCAGGCGCAAACACGCCGGGCCACCGCCGTTGCGCATGCTTTCACGCAGATCAAACACTTCAATCTGATCAACCGGGCCACCGCTGTCTTTCAGTGCTGAAAGATACGTCCAGACGCCGGTGTGCTGGCGGGACTCTTCCGGCACCACCAGCATCATTTTGCCGTCGGATTTGGTCAGAAGCTGGCTGTTAAACAGATACGTCGCGACCGCATCGTCGAGAGACACTTTTGACTGCGGCACTTCAATCGGGTGGAAATCCAGCTCAAGCGCCGCCATTTTGCGACGAATTTCCTCCAGCGCTTTGCCTGAATTCACAAACGCCTGCTCGTGATGGAAAAGCACGTTGCCGTTGCTGACAGAAATGACGTCGTTATGAAAAACGCCGCTGTCGATGGCTTGCGGATTTTGCTGAATAAACACCGTGCGCTTTTCATCAAGCTGATGCAAACGCGCTACGGCATCACTGGCTAAACGGGTCTGACGTGCCGGATAACGCACCGGTTCGTTGTCGCCGGTCGCCAGCCCGTCGCGTCCGTAAACAAACACCTGTACACCGGGTTTATCGTACTCACCGCATAACCGGTTATGATTCGCCGCGCCCTCATCCCCCAGCGCTGCCACCTGCGGCAGCGCATCGTGATGGGCAAAATATTTATCGGCATGGAAGGTCGCGCGTAAAATGGCAGATGTGGTTTCTGCCTCAATGGCCCGGTGAAATTTATTATTCAGGTTGGCAACCGTGAAATGCACACGCCCGTCTGCACTGTCTGCCGAAGGCGACACCGTGGCCGCATTCGCCACCCACATGGAAGACGCCGAACTCAGTGACGACAGCAAACGCGGCGAATAAGCCTGCGCCTTAGTCAGCACTTCGCGATCGCTGCCACCAAAACCCATTTTGCGCAATGTGCTCAGATGCGGACGTTCATGCGGCGGCAAAATCCCCTGTGCAAAACCGAGATCGGCCAGCGATTTCATTTTCAGCAAGCCCTGTTTTGCCGCCAGACGCGGGTTCGCCACCGCATTCTGGTTTTTAGTCGAAGCTTCATTGCCAAACGACAGCCCCGCGTAATGGTGCGTCGGCCCGACTAAGCCGTCAAAATTTGCTTCACATCCAGACATTGCTGTCTCCTCAGGTTGTACGGAAATCAATACCAGGCGACAGCGTCGCAGGGAGTTCCAGCTTGTCTGTTTCCAGCGAGGCCATCGGCCAGGCACAATAATCCGCCGCATAATAAGCACTTGGACGGTGATTGCCTGAAGCACCGATGCCACCAAAAGGCGCGTTGCTCGATGCGCCAGTCAGCGGTTTGTTCCAGTTCACAATGCCCGCCCTTGCTTCCAATAATAGCTGCTCAAACTGAGAGCGCTCAGCAGAGATAAGCCCGGTGGCCAGCCCGAAACGGGTCTGATTGGCGAGGGCGACGGCATTGTCGAAATCGCTGTAACGGTAAATGCTCAGCAACGGGCCGAAGTATTCTTCATCGGGAATGCCCGCCACACCGGTCAGATCGATAATCCCCGGCGTCAGCAGGGTATTGAGCGGATCCGGGCGCGTCAGCAACAGCAGAGGTTTACCGCCCAGCGCCAGCAGTTCGTCCTGTGCTTTGAGCATATTGCGTGCCGCCACGTCAGAAATCACACCGCCCATAAACGGCTGCGGATCATCGTTCCAGCCGCCCACGCGCAGTTGCATGGTGACATCGAGCAAACGCGCGATAAATGCATCACCTGCCGCGCCCTCTTTCACCAGCAGACGGCGTGCACAGGTACAACGCTGTCCGGCAGAAATAAACGCCGACTGAATAGTCAGATTAACCGCTGCATCAATATCTTCTACCGGCTCGACAATCAGCGCGTTGTTGCCGCCCATTTCCAGCGCCAGAATTTTTTCAGGCTGACCGGCGAGCTGGCGGTGCAACTGATAGCCGGTGCCCGCGCTGCCGGTAAATAGCAGACCGTCGATATTGCCGCAGGCCGCCAGCGCCTCACCGGTCGAACGACCGCCTTGTACCAGATTCAGCACACCTTCCGGCAGCCCGGCCTGTTGCCACAATTTCACCGTTTCCTCGGCAGTTTTGGGCGTCAGTTCGCTCGGTTTGAAGACCAGCGTGTTGCCCGCCAGCAAGGCCGGAACGATATGGCCGTTCGGCAGATGTCCGGGGAAATTATACGGACCAAAAACCGCCAGCACGCCATGCGGCCGGTGGCGCAGCACGGCTTCACCGTCGGGCATGGCGGTGTGTTTCTCGCCAGTGCGTTGCTGGTTGGCTTCCAGTGAAATCGACACCTTGCCGATCATCGCCTGAATCTCGGTCAGCGTCTCCCAGCGTGGTTTGCTGGTTTCCAGACTGATAATTTCCGCCAGCCGTGCTTTATGTTCCGTCAGTAAATCCGCAAAACGTTGAATCACTTCGGCGCGTTCGGCCACGGTTTTACGTGCCCAGGCGGGAAATGCCGTGCGGGCGGCTGTACAGGCAGCATCGACATCTTCCGCATTGGCGCTCAGTGCCGACCACAACAACGTATTATCTGCCGGATTGGTTTTGTTCAGTTGCGCGCCTTGTCCGCTGCGCCACTGGCCCTGAATAAAAAGTGCAGGTTGCATCATGCGAGACTTTCCTTTTTGAGAATAGGGGTTGCAGGAGCCGGTTTATCGCCGGGGAAAAGCGCCACGGCGCGCAGGGTATCGCCCTCGCGCAGGCCAAGCATGTCAGCCTCGCGGGAATTAAGCGTCAGCGAATCTGCTGAATCTCCACCCGGCACCAGCAGGGCGCGGAAATGCTGATATTGCTCGTTGGCCACCAGGTACAGCGGCTCATCACGACCGCTGCGGTGTTCCGCCAGCCGCACCGGCAACAGACGGCTTTCTTTGACGGCGCGTAACTGATCGATTTCACCTTCGAGCGTCGGACCGGCATCGAAGATATCCACATAACCTTCGTAACGCAGCCCTTCACCTTCAAGTACGGCACGCGCCGGGGCGGTTTGCGGATGCACTTCGCCGATCACTTCACGGGCCTCATGGCTGAGCAATTCGGTATATAAAGGATGCTTTGGCATCAGTTCGGCAATAAAGGATTTCTGTCCCATGCCGGTCAGACGGTCAGCTTCGGCGAATTCCATACCAAAAAAATGACGCCCGACACTGTCCCAGAACGGGGAATGGCCGCTGTCGTCAGACATGCCGCGCATCTCCGCAATTACCTTGCGGGAGAAATACTCACGAAATGCCGCCAGAAACAGGAAACGGACCTTCGACAACAGCTGCCCGTTTTTGCCGTGACGGCAGTCCGGATCGAGGAACAGCGTGCAAAGTTCGGTATAACCGGTGTGATCGTTACTCAGAAACAGCGTCGGCACCGGCTTATAAATATTCAGGCTTTTGGAGGCGTGCACCAGCGTGCCGAGGCGGAAGTTGTACCACGGCTCACTCAGCCCGACCGCCACTTCAATGGCGCTGACGCCCACCACTTTCTGCTGTTCGGTGTCTTCGAGCACGAACAGATAGCCCTGTTCGCCTTTTTCCAGGCGACCTTCCCAGGTCGCCACTGAGCGCTCAATGCGCCCGCGTAAATGCGCTTCATCCTTGGGCAAAGACGTTAAACCGATGCCGGTTTTGCCTGACAACTGCAGGATATCGGCGAGATCGCCGGGCCGCACAGGTCGAATCAACATCATGATGCGCTACCTCATTTAACCCAAAGAATCACACGCACAGGCGCGCGACAGCCCGCTCAAGGCGGTTCAGCCCTTCTTCAATATCCGCGCCCGGAATAATCAGTGATGGCGCAAAGCGCAGTACATTTGGCCCGGCAATCAGGGCGATCAGTCCTTCTTCTGCCGCCAGCGTGTTCAGCTGTTTGGCCTGATCTTTATACCGTTCACTCATCACAGCGCCGATCAGCAGCCCCTGCCCGCGCACTTCGCTGAACACCTTATAACGGTCATTGATGCGTTTCAGACCATCGGCAAACCACTGATGACGCTTTTGCACACCGGACAACACCTCCGGCGTGTTAATCAGCTCAAAGACTTTGCCCGCCACCGCCGTCGCCAGCGGGTTACCGCCGTAAGTGGTGCCGTGCGTGCCCGGCTGGAATAACGCAGCATAGCGGTCAGTGGTCAGCATCGCGCCAATCGGGAAACCGCCGCCCAGCGCTTTGGCGCTGGTCAGAATGTCCGGCACCACGCCGTAATGCTGATACGCATACAGCTCGCCGGTACGCCCGACGCCGGTCTGTACTTCATCGAAAATCAGCACAGCCTGATGTTTGTCACACAGCTCACGCAGACCTTGCAGGAAACCGGCCTCTGCCGGTACCACACCGCCTTCGCCCTGGATCGGTTCGACAATCACGGCACAGGTGCGGGAAGAAATCTGGCTGGCAACGGCGGCCAGATCGTTAAACGGCAGATGGGTAATCGCCTGCGGTAAAGGCGCAAAATCTTCTGAATATTTCGGCTGACCGCCGGTCGTCACCGTAAACAGCGTGCGGCCATGAAACGCGTTTTTGAAGGCGATGATTTCATTCTTTTCGCCGCCGGATTTATTACCGTACAACCTGGCCAGTTTCAGCGCCGCTTCGTTGGCTTCCGCGCCGGAGTTACAGAAAAACACTTTGTCCGCAAAGGTGGCGTCGATCAGTTGCTTCGCCAGACGCAGCACCGGTTCGTTGGTGTAACCGTTGCCCAGATGCCAGACTTTATCCGCCTGTTCATGCAGGGTTTTACGAATTTCCGCATGCGCATGTCCCAGGGCATTCACGGCAATTCCGCCTGCGAAATCGACATAATCTTTACCCGTCTGATCCCACAGCCAGGATCCTTCGCCACGCACAGGAATAAACGCCGCCGGGGCATAAACCGGCACCATCCAGTCATCAAAGTTCTGGCGGCTGACGTTTTGTGGTTGCTGTTGGTGTTCCATATAAACCTCTTTTTCGCTGATTTCAGGGTGCACACCCCCGTCCCCCATACAGACAGGAAGTGCACCGGGTTCCGATGTTTTTGCACATTTAGCGGGCAATCGCGCTGGCGAGAAATGGCAGTTACTAATTTGTTATTTAAAAGTTAACAAATAATTTCACTCAGTCTCATCATAGATTGCAGTCTTCATGCCAGCAAAGGAAAAAAGTGAATAAAAAAAATGACATCGAGAAAAAACAACCACTTAATATCGCCTGTTATTCACTTTAATTGCATAAAAAATGAATAAAAGAAAAAATCCCCTTTTGCAGCAACGAGGGCACAAGAATGAGTATGCAGGGAAATATTTTGATTTCGGGTGGAATGTTTTATGCAGGATTGTGATCCGGCGCGGATCACCCGCGCTTCAATGCAGAGCAATGCCAGATAAAGGTGCAACAGCGCACGATTTTGGCGCACCCGCGTCCCGTGACGCTGCTCACAGTCTGTGCAAATAAAAAAAACCACGCGGTCTTTCTTTCAGGAAAAAGACCGTTATTACTTTCTAATGTTTCTTAATTGTTAAATATTAGGTATTTTTTTGTTTAATTGTTATCGGTAACATTTATCAAATCCCAGGCTATGATGGTTTTTATATTTTTAATTAACTTAATTTTTACATATAAAACCACTTAATTTAACATTTTAGGGCTTTGATCACATTCCGTTCACGACCACGCGAAAACAGCTTTCCCCTTAAGTTAATCTCTGAATGTGGAATAAATAACCACCACCCGTTCCCTACACCAAAACAGAACCTCATAAGAAAGGTACAGACATGAAATTTAACCTCGCATTAGTCAGTGCATGTGTGGTTTCAGCATGCATGTTATTCACAACACCGTCGTTCGCCGCCAAACCCTATGACATTGCCGTCGTCGCTAAAGTCACCGGTATTCCCTGGTTCACCCGCATGGAAGTCGGCGTAAAAGAAGCCGCGCAGAAGCTGGATGTCAACGCCTATCAGGTAGGCGCATCCACGCCGGATCCGGCACAGCAGGTCAAAGTGATTGAAGATTTGATCGCCAAAAAAGTCGACGCCATTATCGTGGTACCGAACGACGCCAAAGTGCTGGAGCCGGTGCTGAAAAAAGCCCGTGATCAGGGCATCGTGGTGTTAACGCATGAATCTCCCGATCAGCAGATTGGTCAGTGGGATATCGAAACCATCGACAGCCAGAAATATGCCGAAGCCAATATGGACGAGCTGGCGAAAGATATGGGCGGCAAAGGCGGTTATGCGATTTATGTCGGTTCCCTGACCGTGCCATTGCATAACGCATGGGCTGATGCCGCCATTAAATATCAGAAAGAAAAATACCCGGACATGCATGAAGTCACTTCACGCCTGCCGGTCGCAGAAAACATCGATAAGTCTTACTCCACGACGCTCGATTTAATGAAAACCTACCCTGACCTGAAAGGGATTATCGGTTTCGGTTCGCTCGGCCCGATCGGTGCCGGTCAGGCCGTTCAGCAGAAACGTGCGAAAAATAAAATTGCCGTTGTCGGTATCGCTATGCCAGCTCAGGCCGCGCCCTATCTGATGCGTGGCGATATTAAGAAAGTGCTGTTGTGGGATCCGAAAGATGCCGGTTACGCCTTAGTCACCGTTGCTGACCAGATGTTGCAGGGTAAAGAAGTGACTAAAGATCTGAGCATTGACGGGCTGGGCAAAGCTGATGTGGATATGGATAAGCATGTGATCCGCTTTAATAAAATTCTGGAAGTCACACCAGAGAATGCGAAATCACTTGGCTTCTGATTTAACTTTTTAATGCTTTTATTTACCGGATATTTACCGGAGATAAATTTATCTCCAGCGCCACACCAGGCAAATAGAAACAGATACGGCGATGTTTGCTGTGCCGTATCTGAATTTCTAATCAGACATTGAAAACTTATACCCTAAATAATTCGAGTTGTGGGAAGGCGGCAAATGAGTGAATCCCGATGAGCTTACATAAGTAAGTGATTCGGGTGAGCGAGTGCAGTCAACGCATCCACAGCGCGAAGTATGAAGGGTATGTTGTAAGGATAATGTGATGAATACTCTCACTCCGTCGTCCAGTTCGCGCACGTCCCCTGCCCCTGCTGAGGCCTTTATCAGCCTCGAAAAAATCAGTAAAAAATTCCCCGGCGTATTAGCGCTGGATAATGTCAGCCTGACGCTGAATAAAGGCGAAGTGCATTGCCTCGCGGGTCAGAATGGCTGCGGCAAGAGCACCATTATTAAAGTCATTTCCGGGGTCTATCAGCCGGAAAAAGGGGCGGCGATTACCCTCGACGGGAAATTATTTCATACCCTGACGCCACAACTTTCTTCTTATTACGGCATTCAGGTTATTTATCAGGATTTATCTTTATTCCCGAATTTATCGGTGGCTGAAAATATCGCTATTCACCGTTATTTACCGGGCGGCGATTTCTGGGTACATCGCGAGGCAATGCGCAAAAAAGCGGTCGCGGCGATGCAACGCGTCGGCGTCTCTCTGGATCCGGATCGTAAAGTCGAAAAGCTGTCGATCGCAGACCGTCAGTTAGTGGCAATATGCCGCGCAATCGCCGCTGACGCCAGTCTGGTTATCATGGATGAACCAACCGCCTCACTGACCCGCACCGAAGTAAACGGTCTGCTGCGGGTGGTGAATGAGCTGAAAGCCGCCGGTATTTGCGTGGTATTTGTCAGCCACCGTCTTGATGAAGTGATGGAAGTCGCTGACCGTATCAGCGTGATGCGTGACGGCAAACTGGTCGGCACCTATCCGGCCAGCGAACTCGACAGCAATGAGCTGGCCTTCCTGATGACCGGACAGCGTTTTACCTACAGTCATCTGCCGCACCGTGCGCCCGCAGACGTGACGCCGCTGCTGGAAGTCCGCCGCCTGAGCCGCAAAGGTCAGTATCAGGATATTTCGCTGTCGCTGCGTCAGGGCGAGATCACCTCGATTATCGGTCTGCTCGGTTCAGGGCGAACGGAGCTGTGTCTGAGCCTGTTTGGCATGAGCCAGCCGGACAGCGGGGAAATCCGCGTTAACGGCAATGCGGTAAAATTCCGCAGCAACCGCGATGCTATCCGCCACGGTATTGCTTATGTGTCGGAAGACCGTCTGACACAAGGGTTGATCATGGAGCAATCCATTTACGACAACACGCTGGTGTCGATTTTCGACAAGTTGCACACCCGCGCAGGGCTGATGGATCACCGCAAAGCGGCGTCAGTGGTGAAAGACCTGATCCGTGATCTGAACATTAAAGTGTCGGACAGCGGCCTGCCAGTGAAAACCCTGTCCGGCGGCAATGCGCAGCGTATCGCTATCGCCAAATGGGTGGCGACGCAACCACATATCCTGATCCTCGACTCCCCCACGGTGGGTGTCGATATCGCCAACAAAGAAGGGATTTATCGCATCGCACGTGATCTGGCGGAGTCCGGCATGGCGGTGCTGATGATTTGCGATGAAATCCCGGAAGCTTATTACAACAGTCACCGCGTGCTGGTGATGCGCAAAGGCGAACTGGTGGCGGAATTCGCCCCACACCAGAGCAGCGAAGCGCAAATTGCGGAGGCGATCAATGGATAATAAATCTCTCTCGAAACTGTTTTCTCAGCACGAATTCTGGCTGGGATTACTGGTTCTGCTGCTGGTGATTGGCCTGAGTGTCAGCACCAGTGAATTTATGACGCTCGGCAACCTGACCGATGTCGCCACCAGTTACGCCATTCTCGGTATTCTGGCCTGTGGCCTGTTTGTGGTGCTGATCGCCGGTGGCATCGACATCTCCTTCCCGGCCGTCACCTCCATCGGTCAGTACGTGATGGCGAGTTACATCATTCATCATGGCGGCAGCTTTCCGCTGGCGTTTGCCATGTCGATGGGTACCGGTTTGTTACTCGGGCTGGTGAACGGTTTTCTGGTTTACTGGCTGCGCGTTCCGGCCATTATTATCACCATTGCCACGCTGAACCTGTTCTACGGTTTGCTGGTGTATCTGACCAACGGCACCTGGCTGTACGGTTTCCCTGACTGGTTTATGAACGGCATTAACTGGTTCTCTTTTACCGCTGCCGATGGCTATGACTATGGCCTGACGCTGCCGCTGCTCAGCCTGCTGGGCGTGATTATCGCCACCGGCGTGCTGATGAACCGCACCCGCGTGGGACGTCAGATTTACGCGATGGGCAGCAACCGTGACGCCGCGTCGCGTCTCGGTCTGAACATCCTGCGGCTACATTTTTACGTCTACGGTTTTATGGGATTGCTGGCGGGTATCGCCGCCGTGGTGCAGGCACAAATTACGCAGTCGGTGGCACCTAACTCACTGCTCGGTTATGAGCTGACGGTACTGGCGGCGGTGGTCTTAGGCGGCACCAGCATGACCGGCGGACGCGGCTCGCTCACCGGCACCATTCTCGGTGTGATGCTGCTGGCCTTCCTGCAAAACGGCCTGACCTTGCTGAGCATTTCGTCTTACTGGCATCAGGTTTTCAGCGGCGTGATCATTCTGGTCAGCATCAGCAGCACCGCGTGGAATGAAAAACGCAAACTGGCAAAGGGGATGTGACATGACAACCTTAAACCGATTCTTCCCCGGCGACCGCATCATCCGTTTGCAGTTGCTGATCATCGTCGCCGTTGCCGTGTTGTTCTCATTCACGCTGGGCGGCAGTTTCTACAGCGTCGGTAATTTCCAGTCGATCTCTTCGCAGTTGCCGATTCTGGGCATGCTGGCGCTGGGGATGGGCATCACCATGCTCACCGGCGGTATCAACCTTTCGGTCATTGCCGGTGCCAATGCCTGTTCGCTGGTCATGGCGGCCATTCTGGTGGCACATCCGGATCAGCCGCAATATTTCGTGCTGGCGATGCTCGCCGGTCTGGCTGTTGCGGTTGTCATTGGCGTACTTAACGGCGCGCTGATTGCGTATATCGGTGTCTCACCGATTCTGGCAACGCTCGGCACCATGACACTTATCGCCGGGCTGAATATTCTGCTGACCAACGGCGCGGTGATTTCCGGCTTCCCGGCGGCGATACAGTATCTGAGCAATGGCAGTCTGCTGGGCATTCCCGTCGCCCTGCTGCTTTTCCTGCTGGTGGCGCTGTTGTTGTGGGTTTTACTCGAACACACCACGCTTGGCCGCAGTTTGTATCTGATGGGTTCCAACGAACAGGCCACGCGCTTCAGTGGCGTCAATACGCACAAAGTGACCATCGCAGTGTATGTGCTTTCCGCCCTGCTCGGCTGGGGCGCGGCACTGCTGATGATGTCCAAATTTAACTCGGCAAAAGCAGGCTACGGTGACTCGTATTTGCTGGTAACCATTCTGGCCTCCGTGCTCGGCGGAATTAACCCCGACGGCGGCTTCGGGCGGGTCATCGGACTGGTACTGGCGCTGATCGTCCTGCAAATGCTGGAAAGCGGCCTGAACCTGATGGGCGTCAGCAGTTACCTGACAATGGCTCTGTGGGGCGGCGTCCTGATCCTGTTTATCGCTCTGCAAAACAGAAAATCTTAAGCGAAAGCTTTTTACCGAAGGGAAAGAACATGGCGAGTTATTTTATTGGAGTAGACGTAGGAACCGGCAGCGCCCGCGCGGGCGTCTTCGACATGACCGGCCGCATGGTCGGCCAGGCCAGCCGTGAGATTACGTTGTACCGCCCGAAAGCCGATTTCGTTGAGCAATCTTCTGATGAGATCTGGCAGTCCGTTTGCAATGCCGTGAAAGACGCGGTCAATCAGGCGGACATCAACCCGATTCAGGTGAAAGGTATCGGTTTCGACGCCACCTGTTCGCTGGTAGTGCTGGATAAAGAAGGCAAGCCGCTGACCGTCAGCCCGTCCGGGCGCAGCGAGCAAAACATTATTGTCTGGATGGATCACCGCGCCATTACTCAGGCCGAGCGCATCAACGCCACAGGTCACCGCGTGCTGGAATTCGTCGGCGGGATTATTTCGCCGGAAATGCAGACGCCAAAATTGCTGTGGCTGAAACAGCATATGCCCACCACCTGGAACAACGTCGGCCACCTGTTCGACCTGCCGGATTTTCTGACCTGGCGCGCCACGCAGGACACCACCCGTTCGCTGTGTTCTACCGTCTGTAAATGGACGTATATCGGCCATGAAGACCGCTGGGATCCCAGCTATTTCCGTCAGATCGGACTGGAAGATTTACTGGAAAACAACGCGGCGAAAATCGGCAGCGAAGTGAAAACCATGGGTGAACCGCTCGGACACGGTCTGACCCAGCGTGCCGCTGCAGAAATGGGGCTGATGGCCGGTACCGCCGTCAGCGTTTCCATTATCGATGCCCACGCAGGCAGCCTCGGTATTCTCGGTGCCAGCGGCGCCTCCGGTGAATCGGCCGATTTCGACAACCGCATTGCGCTGATTGGTGGCACGTCCACGGCACATATGGCGATGTCCCGCAGCGCACGCTATATCGGCGGTATCTGGGGGCCATACTATTCGGCCATTCTGCCTGATTACTGGCTGAACGAAGGTGGACAATCCACTACCGGGGCGCTGATTGACCATGTGATTCAGTCGCATCCGTGTTATCAGGATTTACTGAAACAGGGCAAAGACAGCGGCAAAACCATCTATGAAGTGCTCAACGGCATTTTGCGAAAAATGGCCGGTGAACCGGAGAATATTGCCTTCCTGACCAAAGACATTCATATGCTGCCCTATTTCCACGGCAACCGTTCACCGCGCGCTAACCCGACGCTGACCGGTACGCTGACCGGCCTGAAACTCTCGCGTACGCCGGAAGACATGGCGCTGCATTATCTGGCCACCATTCAGGCGCTGGCGCTGGGCACCCGCCACATTATCGAGACCATGAATCAGAGCGGATATCGCATTGATACCATGATGGCAAGCGGCGGCGGCACCAAAAATCCGGTGTTTGTTCAGGAGCATTCCAACGCCACAGGCTGCGCGATGTTATTGCCGGAAGAAAGCGAAGCGATGCTGCTCGGCAGTGCCATGATGGGCACCGTCGCGGCGGGCGCCTACGACTCTTTGCCAGAAGCGATGGCCGCCATGAGCCGCATCGGCAAAACCGTGACACCGCAAACCAACAAAATTAAAGAGTATTACGACCGTAAATACCGCGTATTTCATGAGATGTACCACGACAGCATGAAATACCGCCGCCTGATGCAGGGGGAAACCCAATGAATGCGGATGAAGAATTTACCCTGGCGTGTCAGGGCTGGCAGACCTACAGTCAGGAATTACTGGCGTTACAGCATCATCTCGATGCTGATATATGGCAGCAGTTACTGACGCTGGTCACCGGCTGTACGGGCAAAATTGCCGTCACCGGCGTCGGCACGTCGGGCATTGCCGCGCGGAAAATAGCCCACATGCTGGCGTGCGTCGAGCAACCGGCGGTGTATCTGAGCGCCACCGATGCCGCCCACGGTGACCTGGGATTTATGCGCAGCAACGACCTGATGATCCTGATTTCCCGCGGCGGCAATTCTGAAGAGCTGACGCGCCTGTTACCGACGCTGAAAGCCAAAGGTGTGGCAATCATCAGTGTGACGGAGAATCTGGATTCGGCGATTGCCCGCGCCGCCACGCTGGTGGTGAAAACGCATATCCGGCGGGAAATCGACCCGCTCAATATGCTGGCCACCACGTCTGTCGTGCTGGTGCTGGCGGTGTTCGATGCATTGTGCGGCAATATCATGCTGCGCAACGGTTTCGATCAGCAAAGCCTGCTGAAAGTGCATCCGGGCGGAAATGTGGGCAAGACGCTGCGAGAGCAGGATCTGTGAACAACATTCTCAACCTTTAATCTCTTCCGCCACCAGCGCCGCCAGAATGGAGATGGCGCGCGCGGTGTGCGGCCCCCATTCGAAAGAGGTATTGATACGGATGCAATGGCTGAAGCGCTTGTCGGCAGAAAACATGGTGCCGGGCGCGACGCTGACGCCTTTTGTCAGCGCGCGCTGATAGACCCGCGCCGCATCCACATTGTCACCCAGATCCAGCCACAGAAAATAGCCGCCTGCAGGTTGCGTCACCGACACCTGCGCCGGAAACTCCGCCAGAATCGCATGACGCATCGCCATCTGCCGTTGTTCGAGTACGCGCCGTAAGCGTCGCAGATGGGTATCGTAACCTCCCTGCTGCGCCCCCTTTTGCAGATAATCGGCTAACGCCAGCTGAACCGGCACGCTGGCCGATAACGTGCTCATCAGTTGCAGGCGCTGAATACGTTCAGCATAAGCCCCCGCCGCCACCCAGCCCACGCGAAAGCCCGGCGCGAGGGATTTCGAAAACGATGAGCAATGCAGAATGTCGCTGCGATAATCTGACGCCTTCAGCGGCACCGTTCGTTCGCTGCCAAAATACAGTTCGCTGTATACGTCGTCCTCGATCAGAGCCACTTTATGTGCCTGCAAAATACTCACCAGCCGTGCCTTTTTCTCCGGCGGCAAACTGCATCCGAGCGGGTTCTGAAAACTCGACATCAGCCAGCAGGCTTTGATCGGATAAAGTTTCAGCGCCTGTTCCAGCGCATCGGGATCCATGCCGTAACGCACGTCAGTCGGAATGGCGATGGCTTTTAATTTGCGCCGTTCAATCGCCTGCAATACGCCGTAAAAAGCTGGCGATTCGATAGCAACCCAGTCACCCGGCTCTGTCACCACCTGCAAACTTAACCCGAGCGACTCCATCGCACCCGACGTAATGACGATTTCATCGGGCGCGACTTCAATACCATTTTGTGCATAGCGCTGTGCAATGCTGCGGCGCAGTTCTTCATTACCCGGTGGCAGATTCGCAATGGCGCTGTGCGGGGACATCCGGCGCACCGCGCTGGCCAGGGAACGCGCCAGACGTGGCTGCGGAAAAAGTGTCGGATCAGGAAACGCAGAACCGAGTGGCACCACGGCGGGATCTTGCCCGGCTTTGAGAATGTCGAAAATGGCGTCATTGACGTCCACCTGCTCTGCAGCATGCAAATACCCGTCGGGAGATGGGCGCACCGGCCGCTGTATACCCGCTGCCACGTAATAACCGGACTGCGGACGCGCGACAATCACCCCCTGACTTTCCAGCAACTGATAGGCCTGCAAAACCGTCATCAGACTCAGGCCAGACTGTTTGCAGGTATCACGTAAGGAAGGCAGCCGGTCGCCCGGCAACCAGACCTGCGTATCAATTTGTCTGCGCAACGTACGCGCCAGCGTTTCATAACGGGATTGAGTCATAATTCATCAGCACTGTTATAGGAAGTGTTAATCAAATGATAACTATTATGCCTGATTTTGCGCTTTTCCCCGGAGTAAACTGTTCATCAACAGCAATCAATGTTTACCCGGGAGGTATGGCGGCGAAACATTCGCCATGGTAATGTGTTAATTCATCGCATTACTCAGATTTATCTGAGCTTCCCTTCACACCTGTTCGCGCAACCTTACGCTTTCTAAACACTTTCTCCACGATCGCTGGAAAAGTAACATCACGCCTTTCACTCTTTTACATCCACACCGCATTACTATTCATTGGATTGCGTAGACTTGTTTTCGTCGAAACAAAACGGGCGAATTGCCTGAATCTCCAATGAGGAATTTAATTATGCGTAAACTTACCGCAATGATTGTGGCTTCAACTCTGGCTTTGAGCTCTGCTTCTTTCGCATTTGCTGCTGAAACCGCAGCCACGCCGGCCACTGACGCCGCGACCGCGACGCACGGCAAAATGCTGCATCATAAAGGACCGCAACATATGAACCCGTTTGCGGCGCTGAACCTGACTGAGCAGCAGAAAACGCAGATGAAAGAAATCATGAAAGACAGCGGCGCGCGCCCTGACCGCGCAGCGATGAAAGCCCAGATGGATCAGATGCACAACCTGGTGGCTTCCGACAGCTTCGATGAAGCCAAGGTGAAATCGCAGATTGATACCATTACCAAAGCACAGTCTGATCGTATGCTCGACCGTGCCCGCGCAGAGAACAAAATGTATAACCTGCTGACACCAGAGCAGAAAAAACAGTTCAATGAGAACTACCAGAACCGCGCGGCCAAAATGGAACAGATGCGTGACCACAAACCGGGTCAGGAAAAACCAGTAACCGCTGAATAATTGACTGACCAGACAGGAGAACCGGCCCCCGTGGCCGGTTTTTTTTGCTTTTTTACTTACCCGCCACAACTTTATTGTCATCCGACCAGTCTTCTCTGCGCAAAGCGTCAGCCCCATCACAAATTCATCTTTAACTTCATACTTTTCTGTATAAACACATTATTTTTAAACAGTAATTCAACAAAGTCGCAACCGCATTCGGCCATGCGACCTTTACCTCTCTACATCACACTCTCTACATAAAAAGTGGCTGGCTATCACCGGACCACTCATAAGGAGTTGTACATCATGAAAAGCGTCAAGTCCGGGATAACCTGGCTGGTGGTGGCGTTAATCGGGGCTTTTGCCTTTGGAATGCTGGCCCTGAGCCGGGGCGAACATGTTAACGCCCTGTGGCTGGTGGTCGCTGCCGTTGCCTGTTACAGCATTGCCTACCGTTTCTACAGCCTGTTTATCGCAGAAAAAGTCTTCGAACTCGATGACAAACGCATGACACCTGCCGAGCGTCGTAACGACGGGCTGGATTATGTGCCGACCAATAAATGGGTTTTGTTCGGCCACCACTTTGCCGCCATCGCAGGCGCGGGTCCGCTGGTCGGCCCGATACTGGCTGCGCAAATGGGTTTCCTGCCGGGCACGATCTGGATCCTGGTCGGCGTGATGCTCGCCGGTGCGGTGCAAGACTTCCTGATCCTGTTCATCTCCACCCGTCGTGACGGCCGTTCACTGGGCGAAATGGCAAAGCAGGAACTGGGCAGTTTCGCGGGCGTGATCACCATGCTCGGCGCGCTGGGCGTGATGATTATCATTCTTTCCGCGCTGGCGTTAGTGGTCGTCAAAGCGCTGGCCGATAGCCCGTGGGGTCTGTTCACCATTGCCGCGACCATTCCCATTGCCCTGTTTATGGGCATCTATATGCGTTTTCTGCGTCCGGGGAAAATTGCAGAAGTGTCGGTGATTGGCTTCGTGCTGATGATGCTCGCCATCGTTTACGGCGGCAACGTCGCGGCGGATCCTTACTGGGGACCGTTCTTTACCCTGCACGGCACCACGCTGACCTGGGTGCTGGTGATCTATGGGTTTATTGCCTCGGTATTGCCGGTCTGGCTGCTGCTGGCACCGCGCGATTATCTCTCAACGTTCCTGAAAATAGGCGTCATTGTCGGGCTGGCGGTCGGTATCGTCTTTGCTATGCCAGAGATGAAAATGCCAGCGGTTTCGCGCTTTATTGACGGCAGCGGCCCGGTATTCTCCGGCAGCCTGTTCCCGTTCCTGTTTATCACTATCGCCTGCGGGTCGATTTCCGGTTTCCATGCGCTGGTCTCGAGCGGCACAACGCCGAAGCTGATTGAGCGCGAAAGCCATATCCGCTTTATCGGCTACGGCGCGATGCTGATGGAGTCGTTCGTGGCAATCATGGCGCTGATTTGTGCGTCGGTTATCGACCCGGGGGTGTATTTTGCGATGAACTCTCCGGCGGCGCTGATCGGCACCACGGCAGAGAGCGCTTCACAGGTGATTAACGGCTGGGGCTTTGTCATCACGCCAGACATTCTTACGCAAATAGCCAAAGATGTCGGCGAACAGTCAATCCTTTCCCGCGCCGGTGGCGCACCAACCTTCGCTGTCGGGATGGCACACATCATCACCGATGTGTTCAACAGCCGCGCGATGATGGCCTTCTGGTATCACTTCGCTATCCTGTTCGAAGCCTTATTTATTCTGACCGCAGTGGATGCCGGTACCCGCGCCTGCCGCTTTATGGTGCAGGATCTGGTGGGGGTCGCCGTCCCTTCGCTGGCGAATAACCGTTCGTGGATCGGCACTTTCGCCGGTACCACCGTCGCGGTTGCGGGCTGGGGCTTCTTCGTTTATCAGGGTGTCGTCGATCCGCTGGGCGGCATTAATACTCTGTGGCCACTGTTTGGTATTGGTAATCAGATGCTGGCCTCGATGGCGTTGATTCTGGGCACCGTGGTGCTGTTCAAAATGAAGAAACAGCGCTACGCATGGGTCACGATTTTGCCGACTATCTGGCTGTTTATCACCTCGATGACTGCGGGCTGGCAGAAGATTTTCCACGAAAAACCGTCGATTGGATTCCTGGCGCAGGCGAAGAAATTCTCTGCCGGGATCGACAGCGGCGAAATCATTAAACCGGCCAAAACGCTGGCGGACATGCAAACCATCGTGCTGAACAATCAGATCAACGCCATCCTGTGTGGATTCTTTATGCTGGTGGCGGTCACCATGCTGATTTCAGCGTTCTTCGTTATCCGTCGCGCGCTGCAATCGAGCACACCGACAGTGCATGAAACGGCTGTTGTACAACGTCGCGAGGCCCGCCATGTCTGATTCAAGAGCATTATTTAAAACCGCGCGCCCTGCGGCGTTACACGTCATCCGCTGTCAGCCGTTGTTCACCGTGCAGCCCAAACCACACAATGTGACCGGCTGGCTGAAACTGGCGATAAAACGCACTGCTCAGAGTTTTCGCCTGATGGTCGGCGTGCAGGATTATCAGAATTATGTCCGGCACATGAAGGTCAGACACCCGGAAATGACGCCGATGACCGAACGCGAATTCCACCGGCGATGCCTTGAAGCGAGGTTCCCGAGCGAAGGCGGGAAAATGGGAAAATGTCCGTGCTGACATCAGAGTGACCCCTCCGGCTCAGTCACGATGTCGTGTTTTACACCTTCCTCTTCACACAGGGGAAGGTGTCGTCACACCACCTGAAATGCAAAGCCTTTTATATTTTTTAATTGCCCGGTGATGTCAGCCTGAAAACCTCACACTGAAATGTGTTGTCTTGTGATTTTAGCCCCCTCGTATCTGGTGATAATTTAGCCGCATTAGTTTTATTGAGAATTCATTTTTACTTCTGAGGGCATCACTATGATCGAGGCAACACATATCCGGGACATCCTCCTGATGGATCACCGTATTGTACTTTGCGTCATTGGAATGGCGGCGTGGGGCGGGATTGTTCGCTATATCATGCTCAGGCAGCAGAAACCCATCCTGGATGAAATCAGGGCATGCCTGTTGCAGATTGTTGTTTCCTGCTTCAGCGGAATGCTGTTGAGTATTTTCGTTCTGTCACGCAATGCCAACGATGACCGGTTACTGGTCATTGCCGGTTTGGGCGGGGTATTTGCCGGGCCACTTCTCACCCTTATCGGTAAGAGAATCGCTGGCTTTGTTGACAACTACAGTCCGGCGTCTAAATAAGCGCATTCACCTCTTCCCCGGCAAAATCTATACGCCGGGGATTTTTTTACCTTGCCCTGGTTGGCTGAACGTTAACGCCCCGCTTAACTCGCCACTAACATCGGCTCTGCCACCGGAGCCGTCTGTTCGAAAACCAGAGACAGCAGGATCTTCTTCACCGCCATGGCTTCCTGCGATAACGCCAGCGTTTCACAAACACACAGCGAAAGCGGAACCTGAATCGCCGGACTGCTGATGCATGACATCCAGGCTTTAGCCGGACCCGTCATGGTGCGGGCAGCGGATTCAGGCAAAATAGTCGCCCCCAGACCGCTGGCAACGGCGGCAGTCAGCGTGGCGGAAGATTCAATTTCACCAATGATATTGGCACTTAAACGGCGCAACGCCATCGCATCATCCACCAGACGGCGGGTGACATTGTGGGAACGCGGCATGAACAGGTTTAGTTTTGCCACCTCAGCCAGTTCGACATATTTACCCGGATTCGGCACAGAATGCGCGCCGACCAGATACAAATCTTCTTTCATCAGCGGCTGACTGCTCAACCCTGAGGCCACGCTGGTGCCATAAAAGACCGCCATGTCCATACGCCCGTTGAGCACTAAATCGCCCAGCGCAGTGCCGAAATTCTCGTTGAGATACAGCAGAATGCCCGGGTGCTGCTTGCGGACAGCCTGTAGCAACGGCAGCGCCAGCCCGGAGGCGGCAGTGCCCGGCGCAAGGCCGACAGAAACCTGTCCGCTGAGCGATTGTCCGGCGTTATTCACGGCACTGTGGATTTGGTCGCACTGGCGCAAAATGGCCTGGGCGTGGGAATAAAGAATATTACCTGCTTCGGTAGGAGTGACGCCGCGCTTGGTGCGAATCAGCAATTGTTGCTGCAATTCCCCTTCCAGTGTCGCCAGTTGCTGGCTTAATGCCGGTTGGGCGATATGCAGAACATCAGCGGCCTGTGTCAGGCTGCCAATATCGACGATTTTCACAAAGTATTTCAGACGTCTGAGATTCATCTCTGTCTCCATTTTGCGCGAAAAGGGATAACCCTGGACTGTTGTTATGAAGGTAAGTTATCTACGCAAACGATTAGCGTGACTGATAAAAGCAAGATTTACGCCAATCTCCGGCATGCAGATTAAAAACGCCTGCTTCAGAGGCTAATACCGCAAAATATAAGAGAAAACTATTACGCGTGACGTGTGGGAAACGGAGGGCGCGGGGAATCTCAGAGGGAATTCACTGCGCTGATAAAGAAGGATGCACCAATATCATGCATTCTTATAGGTCACCCTTATAAATTAGCAGGGTTAATAACAGCGATGCCACGAAACAGATTCGCAGCATCACGTCCTGACGTCGCGTTTATATTGACGGGATCATGCCGCCATCGACGCGGATCACCGAACCGGTTACATATGACGCCTGCTGGCTGGCAAGAAACGCCGCCACAGCGCCATACTCTTCCGTTTTACCGTAGCGTTTTGCCGGAATGCTGGCGGCACTTTTTGCCGCGACCTCTTCGACCGATGTCCCTTCCCGCCCGGCGCGTGCGGCATCGAGCTGACCCAGACGCTGCGTGGAAATACGCCCCGGCACCATCACGTTAACCGTGATGCCGTCACCCGCCACTTCGGAGGCCAGCGTTTTCGACCAGCCGACCAGCGCCATGCGTAAAGTATTCGACATGCCGAGGTTGGCAATTGGCGCGATCACGCCCGACGACGTGCTGGTAATAATCCGCCCCCAGCCCGCATTGTGCATATCCGGCAGCACTTTATCGGTCAGTTGAATAAGCGAACTCACCATCGTGGAGAACTGAGATTGCCACGCATCCGGCGCGACGCCAGCGGCCTTCGTCGGCGGTGGCCCGCCTGAGTTGTTTATCAGAATACCCACCGGTCCGAATGTGCGGCGGATTTGCATCAGCACATCATCAAAGCTTTCCGGTGCTGTCAGATCCAGCACCCACGCCTGCGCGGTACCGCCCTGTTTTTCAATCATGCTGACAGTTTCCTGCAACGCACTCAGCGTTCGCCCGCAAACCGCCACCTGAACGCCTTCGCCTGCCAGGGCAATGGCCATCGCACGGCCTAAACCGCCGCCTGCGCCACTGACCAGCGCCACGCGGCCCTGAATACCAAAATCCATCACTTTTTCCTCTGGTTTATGTAAGACAAAAACAGCGGATCACCCCACTTTGCTGACTTTGTTAAGCACCATCTGATAAGCCGATTGCAGGTGGCTGCGCATCATGTCCGCCGCCGCTTCCATCCGCCCTTCCAGCACGGCGTCGATGATGGCGACATGTTCCTCGCACCATTCGCGCACACGCTGTTTATTGGTGTAACTGCCGAACTCCAGCAGGCGGCGCAGCCGGTTTTGCTGCTGAATTGCCTGTAATACAAAAATATTGCCGCTGAACTCCGCCAGCATTTCATGAAAGGTGGCGTCCGTTTCGAAAATCTGACGGCCATCAACGGCCAGAATATCCGGATGCGTAATCAGATAAATATGCTGCATCCGCAGGCGGCGCAGCGCGCTTTTATCGGCGTGAAAACCTGCCGCCATGAGCGCGCCCGGCTCAATCATCAGACGGAATCCGTAGCCGTTACTCAGCGCTACATCGGTATTCAGGGTCGGTAAGAATGACCAGCCATGCCCCTTGTTGCGGGCGATCAACCCGTCTTCCGCCAGACGCAGCAACGTGCGCGCCAGCACGCCACGATCGACGTCATAGCGCTGGGCGATTTCCGTCTGCGTCAGGGAATCCGGCAACTTTCCGGCGATACGGTCTTTCACCAGTTGCTCGTATAAATCCTGATCATTACTGGCGGGGATATCAATGCTGATGCGCTGAAGTTCATCGAAGGCTTTCAGCAGGAAAAAACCCTGATTGCGCCGCGCTTCGATAATGCCTAATTCACACAGTAATTTCAGGGCAGTACGCACCGGCGTACGCGACACACCGAGCATATCAGCCAGTTGTTGCTCCCTGAGATGATGACCTGGCTCAAATTTTGCTTCACGTATCAGGTCAAGGATTTGGTTTGCCAGACGCCTTCCGCTGGCTGTCGTAGTTTGGGTCATGGAATAGCAGCACCTGAAAGTATTTGTTGTTTAGGTTTGTACAATATCACAAGCCTTGAGGATGGTGAAGTCTGGTTACAAAGCCCCCAAATCGTGCAATTAATGCACCAAAAAAGAGCCTTGACTCACAAATTTAATTGTATTTAATGAGACACAAAGAGCAATCCTGCTCATGGGAAACTGGAGTCTGTCATGTCAAAAAAAGCTTTTTTGCGTCGATATGCCGCCGTCTCTCTGGCCGCTATTTGCCTGAGTGCCCCGTTGTTCAGCCAGGCTGCTGCGCCAGTTCTGGTCAGTAAAGGTCATCTGACGTATGGCACCGCCGCCACGTTCATGCCGTTTGAATTTACTAAAGATGGCAAGCTGACCGGTTTCGATATCGATCTCATCACCGCCCTGTCGAAAAAACTGGCGCTGACACCGGAACCGATGTCGATGGAGTTCAAAGGACTGATCCCCGCGTTGCAGGGCAAACGTCTCGATATCATCAACTCAGCGATGTACATCAACCCGACCCGTTCTGAGCAGGTGGATTTTGTGCCGTACCTGAAAATCGGCAGCCGCGTCATTGTGGCGAAAGGCAATCCGGAAAAAATCACCGGTCGAGATTTGTCCCTGTGCGGCAAAAACATCGCCGTGACGCTGGGCGGCATTGAAGAAAGTCAGGCGCGTGCAGACAACCAAAAATGTCTGGATGCGAAAAAACCGGCGCTGACCGTGCTGACCTTCCCGGCTGCCACGGATTCCGCCGTCGCAGTGGCACAAAAACGTGCTGATGCAGAATTCCTGTCAACGCCGGGTGCTGTGGCGCTGCTGAGTGAAAAAGGCGATACCTTCGAAGCCGTCGGCGCTGAGTTTGAAGCAGACACGCACATCGGTTTTGCCGTGCGTAAAGGCGATACCGAAATGAAATCGCTGCTGGAAAAAGGCCTTCAGGACGTGGTGAAAGACGGAACTTATCAAAAAATCATCAGCAAATGGCAGTTCCCGGCTTCGGTGTCCATTTTCTGAAACCGTGATGTTAAGTAAAGCGTTGCCCTGACGTTGAGGAAAGTTCATGTCACTTGATCTTGTTTGGCAATACCTGTTCTCACCGGCGTTCTTTCAGGGCGCATTAATGACCTTGTTGTTAACGGTGTGCTCGTTGTTCTTTGGCATTATTGCGGGGCTGGTGCTGGCCCTGCTGCAGGAATCCCGCTTCCGGGCGGGATCCGTTCTGGCCTTCTTCTATCTCTGGTTATTTCGCGGCACACCGGTGCTGTTCCAGATTATTTTCGTTTACAACGTCCTGCCAACCTTCGGCCTGCGCTTCTCCGCTTTCACCTGTGCGGTGATGGCGCTGTCCTTAAATGAAGGGGCGTATATGGCGGAGATTTTACGCTCCGGCTTACAGGCCGTACGCAGCGGGCAGCGAACGGCGGGGATGGCGCTCGGCATGACTCAGAGCCAGATCATGCGCAAGATTGTGTTGCCACAGGCCGCGCGCATCGTGTTGCCGCCGATGGGCAATCAGATGATCAGCATGCTGAAGTCGAGCGCACTGGTGTCGGTGATTGCCGTGCAGGAACTGCTGCTTATCGCCAATCAGACCGCCAGCGCCAGCTTCCGATATTTCGAAGCACTGTGCGCCGCAGGTATTTACTACCTGGTGCTGACTTCCGTATTCATGGTCGGACAGGCCTGGCTGGAACGTTCGCTTGATCCGAAAAAGCGCAAGAAACCCGCGCTGTCACTGACTGAACGCCTGCTGCGCAGCAGCACGCCAAACTGAGGAGAAGTCCGTGAGTCAATCCAAACCGGTTCTGGAAATCATCGGCGTCGATAAACATTTTGGCGCACAACACGTGCTTAAAAACTGTTCACTGAATGTGGTTCAGGGCGAAACCGTGGTGCTGATTGGTCCGTCAGGTTCAGGCAAATCTACCCTGCTGCGCTGCATCAATTTGCTGGAGCCGATCCAGGGGGGGTCGATCTTCTTTCGCAATCAGGACATCACCCACGCCAGTATCGAGCCGCATAAATTACGCCGTGACATCGGCATGGTGTTCCAGAACTACGAACTGTTTTCCCATCTGACGGCGGCCGAAAACATCATGCTCGCGCCGATGACCGTGCTGGGCGTCAGCCGCAGTGAAGCCGAGGCGCAGGCACTGGAACTGCTCGGCAAAGTACGAATTCCTGATAAAGCCGATTCGTTCCCGGATGAGCTTTCCGGCGGCCAGCAGCAACGTGTCGCCATTGCCCGTGCACTGGCGATGAAACCCAAACTGATGCTGTTTGACGAGCCGACTTCGGCGCTCGACCCGGAAATGATCCGCGAAGTGCTCGACGTGATGGCCGATCTCAGCGCCGAAGGCATGACCAGCATTGTGGTCACGCATGAAATGGGCTTCGCGAAACGTGCAGCCAATCACATCGTCTTTATGGAAAACGGCGAAATCATCGAAAACGCGACCGGCGAAAAATTCTTTGGCGGCGATGTCAGCCTGCGGGCGCAACGTTTCTTAGATCAAATCTTACATTGATCCTTTTCAGCACTCTCAAAACACCTATTGCGCCCTCACCAGGGGCCTGACTTTTGCCACAAAACTGTTTTTCAGGAGACACCGATGAGTCTTTCATCGCCCGATATCAGCAGAATGAAACGCGATCTTGCCGCACTGGTGGCGATCAATACCGAAAACCCGCCGGGACGTGAACGCGAGGCCGCAGAGCTTATCAGCGCCATGCTCAGCGACATCGGCTTCGACCTGACGCTCAGCGAGTACGCACCGGGACGCACCAACGTGATTGGCAGGCTGGAAAACGGCAGCGGCCCGTGCTTTGCCTTTAATACCCACATCGACGTCGTACCGGCCGGTGAAGGCTGGCAGCAGGATCCATTCACCCTCACCGAACGCGACGGGCGGTTGTATGGCCGCGGAGCCTGCGACGCTAAAGGCCCGCTGATCGCCATGATCGAAGCCATGCGCTGGCTCGCGGCCAACCGCAATGACTGGCGCGGCACGCTGATGGCGATTTTTGTCGCCGACGAAGAAGTCGCCAGCGAAGGCGCGAAGTTTTATGTGCGCGAAGCCCCGGCGCATATCGATTACGTGGTGATCGGCGAACCGACGTCCAACACCACATACTCGGCGCACAAAGGCAGTTTACGTCCGCTGGTTCGCGTTCATGGCGTCACCGCGCATTCCGGCACACCGGAGCTGGGCGAGAACGCTATTTTCCGTGCCGCGCAACTGCTCGGTCTGGTGGAAGAAACGCATGAACATACCGTGCGTTGTCGCTGCCATCCGCTGGTCGGTAACGCCAGCCTGACGGTCACGCGCATTAGCGGCGGACATGCCGATAACGTGCTGCCGGGCGCCTGCGAATTATTGCTCGACCGGCGTATGGTGCCGGGCGAAGACGAAAACGCCGTGAAACAGGAAATTCAGGATTTACTGCAACTGGCGCAGGAAAAATTCGGTGTGCGCAGCGAAATCATCACCTACAAACCCACCACCGGCGGTGCGACCGAAACCGATTCTGACGATCCGATTGTGCGGGCGGGCGTTGAAGCCTGCGCCGCCCAGGGCAATCCAGAACCCGGCCCGTTCGGTTTTCAGGGGGGATGCGATCTGGTGCATTTTCGCAGTCTGGGCACTAAAGGCATCATCATCGGCCCCGGTTCGCTGGCCGTCGCGCATAAACCTGATGAATTTATCCCCATCGATGAATTCGTGGCAGGCAGCAAAATTTACTGCGATGTTGCCTTAAAAATGCTCAAACGCTGAGGGGAAAACGGTGAAAGCGACATTATATCGCGCCGACCTGCGGTATCCGCATCTGCAACTTTATACCGCCTCGTCGGGCAGTGTGCCGGGGCTGGACACCTTGTATCTGCTGCTTGAAGACAAAAACTTCAACGGGCTGGGCGAAGTGCGCATCAACATGGCGTATCTCAATGGTTACAGCGCCGAACGGGTGTTGAGTGATGTGATCCGTGCGTTGCAGCAACTGGATCTCAGTCAGCCTGCCAGCACAATTTTGCTCAATCTGCCGCAACGGCTGGCGGATTTTCTGGCACCGACACGCATGCTGCTGGATATCGCGCTGCATGATCTGATCGCGCGTCAGGAAGGCATCAGCGTGGCGCAACTGGCGGGCGCAGATAATAGCGAAACGGTGAGTTATCACACCAACCAGACGCTGTTCTGGACGCCGATGGCGCAGATGCTGCAACAGGCGACGGCGTATGTGGATCGCGGTTTTACACAGCTTAAACTGCGCGTCGGCGTGGCTTCGTTCGAAGAAGATGAAGCACGGCTCAGTGCGCTGCGCCGACGTTTCGGGCACGAAATCAGTTTGTCCGCAGATGCCAACGGCCAATGGCAGCCGGAAGCCGCGCGCAGCCATTTAATCTCGCTGGCGAAGTTTGACATGAGTTATCTCGAACAGCCGGTTTCTGACGCTAATGCGCACTATTATCCGACGCTGGCCGAAGCCAGTCCGGTGCCGCTGATGCTCGATGAAAGCATGAGCAGCGAGGCGGATTTAGAACGCATTTTGGCGCTGAACGGCAAGATTATGGCGCATCTCAAACTGGTCAAAATGGGCGGCATTGCGCCGACAATGGCTGCCGCACGACGTCTTACGGCCGCGGGCGTGCCCTTCATGATTGGTCAGATGAACGAAGGCGGTGCCGCTACCGCCGCCGCCCTGCACGTCGCCCGCGCCTGCCAGCCCGCTTACGCCGAACTTTACGGTGCCGACGGGCTGGGTAACGACCCGGTTCACGGCCTTTCCTATCATCAGGGGTTACTCAGCAGCCCGCCGGGCGCGGGGCTGGGTATCCGCTTCACCCCTTCCCAGGCAGAATTTATTCAGGAGTTTGAACAATGACAGCAACATCATTACCCGATACGGGCCGCGTCGTGCCAGGCGCAGAATCTGCATTTCACGAAGAAGAATATCGGCAGCGCATGGCGAAGGCGCGTCAGTTACTGGTGAAAGCCGGTCTGGACGTGATGGTGATTACCGGGCCGGAAAACATCTTTTACCTGACAGGTCAGCAAACACCGGGCTATTACACTTTCCAGACGCTGGTACTGCCGGTGGAAGGCGATCCGGTGTTTGTTATCCGCCAGCTTGAGTATTTCAACTTCATCTCCAACACCTTTATCCGCGATGCGGCGATTTATACCGATGGCGATAATCCGGTGAATTTCCTGCTCGATGTGCTGAAAACGCGTGGCTGGATGAAGAGCCGGATCGGTATCGATAAACGCGGCTGGTTTCTGCCGATCGCAATATACGAAGCCTTACAGGCTGAAATCGGCACGATCCACGATGCGGCTGGTGTTATCGAGCAACTGCGCGCCGTGAAATCAGCCGCAGAACTGGAAAAAATGGCGCACGCCGCCCGTTACGTTGACGCTGGCATGCTGGCAGGCCGCGCGGCGATTGCCGCAGGTGCGACAGAAAACGATCTGGTTTCCGCCATGATGGGGGCAGCGATTGCCGCCGGTTCCGAATATATGGGCATGGAACCGCTGGTCTCCAGCGGCCCGCGCACCGGTGTGCCGCACGGTACATGGCGACGCCGTAAAATTCTCGGGGGCGACCCGATTTTCCTTGAAATGGCCGCCACTCACGACCGTTATCACGCGGCCCTGATGCGCTCCGCCTGGCTCGGCAAACCGCCAGCCGTGGCGCTGGAAATGGAAAAAGTCTGTCAGGAAGCGTTGCAGGCTGCACTCGATGCCATCCGTCCGGGCGCGACATGCGAAGCGCCGCATCTGGCCTGTCAGGCCGTTATCGACCGCGCTGGCTATACCGATAACTTCAAAAAACGCACCGGTTATTCGATTGGTATTTCGTTCGCACCGGACTGGGGCGAAGGCGCGATCCTCAGCCTTTACAGCGGCATCACCACCGAATTACAGCCGGGAATGACCTTCCACATTCCGCCTGCATTGCGCATTTACGGCGAATTCACCGTCGGTGTCAGTGAAACCATTGTGGTGACCGAAACCGGCTATCGCGCCCTCGGCACAGTGGATCGTCCGCTGACCTTACTTTGATTTTGCTTTTAACCAGATGATGGGAATTGAATAAATGAAAGACATCAGTGAAAGTCAGGCGCGCCTGAAAGGTATTTTTAATATTACCGTGACGCCTTTTACGGCGGGCGGCGAGTTTGATTTTGCCGGGTTATCCCGCAACATTGAGCGGGTCATCGGCCTCGGTTATGACGGCATTTTGATTGGCGGCACGTACGGTGAATTCCCGGCGATGACCGCCGACGAACGCGCCACGCTGTTCCGCCATGTGATGGAAGTGGTGGGTGACCGCGTGCCGGTGATGTTGTGCAGCGCAGGTTCAGATGTCCGTGTCGTGCGTGATTTAACGCAACTGGCGGGCGATCTGGGTGGCCTGCCGATGGTCACGCCGCCGTTTGTTTCTGAAGTGACCGACGCGCAAATTATCAGCTTCTTCAAACAGATGGCACCGTTATCACGCACCGGTATTTTGGTGTATAACGCACCGGGTATCGGCATTACGTTGCCGCCGGTAGTGCTGGAGCAACTGGCCGACATCGACGGCGTGGTGGGTATCAAACAAGGTGATCTGAACCCGACCGCCATCGACCAGATTGCCAACCGTCTTGGCGGGCGTCTGCGTCTGTTCTGCGCCTCCGATCTGGCATTTTTAGGGCCGATGATGTGTGGTTTTGACGGCATCAGCACCACCAACAGCGGCGCTCTGCCGGAAATTATTCTGGCAACCTATCGTGCGCTGGAAAGCGGCGATGCCAGCACCGCACGCGAACTGCACCGTCTGTGGTATCCGTACCGGGCGCTGGCCCGCCGTTTCGGTCAGCCGCAACTGGTAAAAGCGGCCATGAACCTGCGCGGTTTTGACGGCCACCATGTCCGCGCCCCGCTGATTGATCTGCAAGCTGATGTGATCGGGCTGGTGGAGCAGGAACTGCGCCGTCTGGCCGCCGATCCGCGCTCCGGCGTCACCCTGAAGTAACCCGCTTTAAGCAAAAATCCCCGTCTTTGCAGGCGGGGATTTTTCATGGTGCCGTCAATTTATCCGTGCTGAGCTGACGCCGCTTTCAGAAAAGCTATCAGCAACGGGTGAGGTTTCACGGGCAGTGATGACAACTCCGGGTGGCCCTGCACGCCGAGGTAAAACGGATGGCGTATGAATTCGATTCCGTCAGCAATCTTGCCGGTGGCATCGGTCCCGCTGATCAGCAATCCGTGATTTTCCAGATCCGGTTTCAGTTCAGGTGCAAGGTGAAAACGGTGGTTGTAGCGCACGATAAATTCATCGCCAAGAATCTCATGCAACCGGCTGCCGGGGCGGGAATGCATCCGATGATCCCCGAGGCGGTGAACCGGAAATGTGGGCGTATTCGTCAGCGGCACAAAAGTTTTAATATCAGCATCAGGATCCGCTTCCGCCAGATTGGCTTTCGCAGAACCTATCATGTTCTGCACGATGGCCGTAGTCATGGTTTGCATGCCCAGGCACAACCCGAGAATGGGAATATGGCGATTCAGGGCGTAATGTGCGGCACAAATCTGTCCGGTAACATTACACATCGCGGATCCGCCCGGCAGTAAAATACCATCGACGTTTTCCATCACTTCATGCAGATGATCTTCCAGCACCTGGGGCGCGGCATACACCATATCAAGCGACACTGATAAAGCATCCGCGGCATCACCCAGCGCAGCGAGCGTGGCCGGATAGGTCGTGCACTGCTCGGACTGCGCACCGACCAGCGCGATACGCAGCGAAGTGGTGGTTTGTGGCGGCGTATCGTGATTTATCCAGCGCCCATAACGATCACGCCACCAGCATCCGGCGGCTTCATCCGTCAGTCCGTGCCGCCTGAACATATACCCCTGATTTTCGCGCTCAACCGTAATCAATTCATAGTCAAACGCGTTTTCGCGAACCTGCCGTGCAATTTGAGTGAACTGAATGATCTGTATTGGCCCGAGGGGGATCACCACATCCCCGATGCCATACGTCTTCAGCAATTCTTCCAGCTTCATCACTTTACCGGCACTTTGCAAAATCAGCCGTTCTGCCCAAAGCAACCCGCTGGTTACCCGTTGCCCTTCACCAACGACGTGCTGGCAGGCATCAGGGTAGCGTGCGGTATCCCAGCTCACCGGCAGATGCGCCAGCGGTAAATCCTTTTGTGCCGCCAGTATTGCCGCCATCGCACCGTACAGCGACGGCTCAGGTGTGTCATGTGCAACAAAAATAAAAGCCATAAGACAACCTTGAATTATAAATGAAAAGTTCAGACAGCCCGCAGGCTCACCGCCAGCCATACCCGCTGCCCTGCCGTTTCCGTCAGTAAAATACCGCTCAGCACGAAGAAATTATGAGCAAAGCAAAAAGAAGAATGGTAAGTTTAAATTGGTTTTAATGATTCACATAATACAATTTTGTTATTGTTCATACAGGGGAAACAATGTCTGCTGAATTTCTTGCACCTCGTTTGCGTCGCGTGCGCCCTTCGCCGACAGCGGCGATCTCCGACCAGGTTCGTGCGCTCAGCGCGGCAGGTACTGATGTCATCAACCTGGGCGAAGGTGAGCTGGATTTCGATACTCCCGCACATATTAAGCAGGCCGGCATCGACGCGATTGTACAAGGTGACACAAAATACACTGCCGTTGCCGGTACCGCCGCGCTTAAACACGCCATCATGACTAAGTTTAATCGTGAAAATAGGATCAGCTACCGCCCGGATGAAGTCATCGCGGGCAGTGGCGCCAAGCAACTCATTTTCAACGCACTTTTGGCCACCGTTTCGTCTGGCGATCAGGTGATTATCCCGGCCCCTTACTGGGTGTCTTATCCGGATATGGTGGCACTGGCGGAAGGTGAACCGCGGATTGTTCATTGCCTGGAAAGTGATGGCTGGAAATTGCAGCCGGAAGTTTTAGCCGCCGCAATCACCCCGAAAACACGTTGGGTCATCCTCAACTCCCCGAACAATCCGACCGGGGCAGTCTATTCAGCTGACGAACTCCACGCACTGGCCGCCGTTCTGCTGGAGCATCCGCAGGTGCTGGTGATGGCAGACGACATCTACGAACAAATTTGTTTTGTGCCCGGTATTTTCGCCACACTCGCCGAAGTCGAACCTCGTCTGAAAGAGCGTATCCTGACCGTAAACGGTGTTTCTAAAGGCTATTCAATGACCGGCTGGCGTTTGGGTTATGCGGGCGGCCCCGCGTGGCTGATTTCTGCCATGCAAATTTTGCAGTCGCAAAGCACTTCCAACCCCAGCTCCATTTCTCAGGCCGCGACTGTTGCCGCTCTGGAACAGGGCAATGCATTCATCGCGGACTGGATCGACATCCTGACGCACCGTCGCACCCTGATCATGAACTGCGTGAATGCCATTGACGGCCTGAGTGCCGAAACGCCGCCGGGCGCATTTTACGTTTTCGCTAATTGTCAGGGGATGTCAGGTAAAACGACACCTTCAGGCGATATTCTCAGAACAGATGAAGATTTTGCAGCTTATCTGCTGAAATCAGGCCATGTCGCCACGCTTCAGGGTTCTGCTTTTGGTGCGCCGGGTTATTTGCGTATTGCTTATGCCATCGATGACAACCGGTTGCAGGAAGCCTGCGAGCGAATCACCCGCGCTTGTCGTGAATTGCGTTAAGACCGAAAAAGGCCTGCTTCAATATGAAAACGGGCCTTTTTGACTCTATTCTCAACAACTTGGCTAAAGTATCAGCAAACGCACACATTTATTCAGTTTCCCCTTTGACATGCCACGGGGCAGTCGCTATTATTCGCCCCGTTCCAACGATTCCTCTGTAGTTCAGTCGGTAGAACGGCGGACTGTTAATCCGTATGTCACTGGTTCGAGTCCAGTCAGAGGAGCCAAATTCTTGTTTTCATGCCTCTTTGCGAATCCTTATGTGATTTAGATTCAATAAGTTAGCGCGAAAAATCTTCCCGATGCATTTTTAGTTTTCCCTCCGCATCGGGAGAATTTGGTGGTCAGATTTGGGGTCATGTTGGTTCGATGACGGAGTGACCCCCAAATGTCTCTTAACGACTCAAAAATCCGCAACTTAAAACCATCCGTAAAACCCTTCAAAATTTCCGATTCCCATGGTCTGTACCTGTTGGTTAATCCAGGCGGTTCACGTCTCTGGTATCTCAAATATCGTATCGATGGCAAAGAATCCCGCCTTGGCTTAGGCGCCTACCCGGACGTGTCTTTGGCTGATGCTCGTCAACAGCGTGATGGTATCCGTAAATTGCTGGCGCAGAATATCAATCCAGCACAACAGCGCTCTGCTGAAAGAGCCACTTCATCGCCAGAAAAAACTTTCAAGTATGTGGCACTGGACTGGCATAAAAGCAACCGAACATGGTCAGAGAACCACGCCTCCCGTCTGCTTGCCAGCATGAACAATCATATATTCCCTGTGATTGGACACTTGCCGGTAGCTGAACTGAAACCTCGTCACTTTATCGACCTGCTGAAAGGCATTGAGCAAAAAGGTCTGCTGGAAGTCGCAGCACGTACCCGGCAGCATATGTGCAACATCATGCGTCATGCCATACATCAGGATTTGATAAAGAACAATCCGGCAGCAAATCTGGAGGGTATTATTGCCCCGCCCGTTAAACGTCACTACCCCGCCCTTCCGCTGGAACGACTACCGGAACTGTTGGCTCGCATTGAGGACTACCAGCAAGGACGAGAGTTAACCCGCCTGGCCGTATTACTCACCCTTCACCTATTCATCCGTTCCAGCGAGCTGCGTTTCGCCTGTTGGTCTGAGATCGATTTCAAAAATAGAATCTGGACCATTCCTGCCACTCGCGAGGCCATCCCCGGTGTCCGCTACTCTGAGCGTGGTGCAAAAATGCGCACTCCACATATCGTTCCACTCTCCCGTCAGTCCATCGCTATTCTGAAACAGATACGGGAAATATCCGGGCATCGCGTGCTGATATTCCCCGGTGACCATAATCCGTATAAGCCAATGTGTGAAAACACCGTCAACAAGGCGTTGCGCCTGATGAGATATGACACAAAAGATGAAATCTGCGGCCACGGGTTTCGGGCAATGGCCTGTAGTGCTCTGATGGAGTCTGGCCTATGGGCACAGGATGCGGTTGAACGGCAGATGAGTCATCAGGAACGCAATAGCGTTCGAGCGGCTTACATCCATAAAGCGGAATATCTCGATGCCCGTAAAGCGATGATGCAGTGGTGGTCGGATTATCTGGATATGTGCCCGAAACAGTATGTGCCGCCTTATATTTGTGGGAAGGAAATCAGTTGCACAATGTTATAACCCCTCTGATAAAATAAACCACAAAAATAGCCGTATCAGTCTGTACTGTTACGGCATTTTTCTGGCTTCAATTCGGACTAATTGCTAAACCGTTTATTAGCATCTTCAGGTAAAATGTCCTGAGTGAATCCAAAGTGTGAGATCCGCTTCTCATACAGAACTATCCACGGAAACGGATTAGGTCTGTTATGAGCGAGCAGCGGACATTGCAGACTGCCCAGTAGAAAAAGTGCTATCAGAATTATCTAAAGAAATCGTATTAGCCATGTCTCATTCTAACCGTTTAATAAATTATAAAAATTTAAATTTTCATTTAATATCATCGCGTTAAGGGAGCTAATTAAACCCCTCATTTAATTTATGATTCTTATTTAGTTCATGGGTTGGTGTAAAAATAGATTACCGCACTATAGAAAAAACATATCAACCCCCGCAGGAAATTATATTTAAAATTAATGTGCGCAGGGACTTTTCTGCATAATAAGAACAGCAAGTAAAAACATAGTAATAATAGTTACCATTCCCATTCCTCGAGTAGCCGTATAATAAGGTAAACTAATGCCTGCTGCAATTTTAAGAATTAAGGTTATCCTAATGATTCTTTTGTATGATTAAGGTCATCGATAAATTCACTAAGGGCTCATTAATGAAATTGCGACTCTTGAATCTGTTACCACATGATTATGCTCATTTTTTTGTATTCTTCATATCATTTTGGCATTTCTAATATTATCACAAATTATTAACTTTAATCTGACAGAGACTGAAGCAATTGGTGAACATAGTCTTGAAGGATTTATAACCTGGATGCACATTATTTCAGGATTAGGACTGATTATTTGTGGTTTTATAATGTTAAGGTGGATGCTTACTCAAAGAGGTTTTACTTATTACTTTTCATGGGTATGGCTTGACTTTAGTGGCATTAAACAAGATATAAAAACGTTGACTAGTTTACGCCTGCCCAATGCACATTCGGGAGGTATTGCTAGTGACCTGTGCTCAGGAGCTTATCCGCGACCGCCGGCCTTAGGAAATCGTATTTTTTCAGCCTGCGATTGGCGAAGCTACCCAGGAAATGATAGTGCTGGAACTGGAGCGCCAGAACGCCAACTGTCCAGCAGGAAAAGCCCGGGGTTTTTATCAAATATTTATGTCTGACCCAGTCAGCTGTGAACATGTACCACCCTGACTATCATTCTTGATATTTCTGTTGTAGCTTTTCCTTTTCATTGTACCCTTCATTAAGAAGAGCCATCAGATCGGGTAAATACTTACTGAGTTGCATATCGGGATGTTCAATCTGACCTTCTAGATCCAGTGTGATTTCAGATAGCTTTATTTCCAAACCGGAGCTCAGATTAATCATATGGATCCCGTCAATTACCTGCCTCAACTGAGCAGCCGCTTTCCCGCCTCCACGGTTTGCATAGGTGACAATCAGAGCAGGTTTTTCTTTCCACTCATTGTAGAGGTGATCAATTGCGTTTTTCAGTGCTGCAGGATATCCCCAGTTATACTGAGGAAAAACAAAAACGAACATATCACCTTCAGCGATTTTTTTACTCCATAACAGAGTATGAGGCTGCTCGTAGTTACCCGTAGCAGGTAAATATGCCTCATCGTCCATGGGCAGATTCCATTCAGTGAGATCAATAGTCTCAGGATGTAATGGCAGTTGTGATTCCCCCACGGCCTTACATATCCACTCAGAAATCTGTGGACCGATGCGTCCTTTGCGAACACTACCCGTGATGATTTTTATATTCATATTTTTCCTTATAAGGGTATTTCAACTGATTACCTGATTTCTCATCCGCCTATTACGATAATGGTCCACCTTCTCAAAAACTGTTATGAGCCAATAAGTATCTCAGCAGAAATTTCCATTTATTCACGAGCGAAGTGGAAATTACTAGGAATTGTTAAGTACCAGATCGTATTTTTAATATCAGATATTGAAAACAGTACGACAACGACTGTCATCCTTGTTCCAGGCGTCGTTTACTTCGCTTAACGGCCGAATACTAAACGGGACTGAGAAATCACTCAAAGCAGCGGCTTGTAATAGTTCTCCAACCGAAGCGACCAGTTCAGTATTAGATACGCTGCCAAGCCCGCTCCCCATCAGGGTCAGTCCTGATGAGCGTAATAATTTGCTATGTAATGATATTTCTTGCCCACTTAATGAGCCGATCTGCACAAAACGCACCAACCTAGCACCTCCGTCAGAGGCGGATTTCATAATGCCAAGAGCACTGTCCCCCCAGAGATAATCCAACACGACATCAACACCCTGTTTCATGAGGGTCGGGAGTTCATGCGGTAACTCATCCAACGTAAGCGTGATATCAGCCCCCTGAGTACGAAGTTTCGCCAGTTCTTCAGTATTACGCCCAGTCGCAATGATTTTCCCTGCACCCAGGTGACGAGCGATACGCACAGCCAGCCCTCCTGAGGTGCCTGTCGCACCATTTATAAGAACAGTTTCTCCTGCGCGCAACTGTGCTTTGCGCGTTAATGCCGCCCAAGATGACATTCCTGGATTACCAATAGCGGCTGCCATTGAGAGATCAAGTGTTGCCGGGAGCGGCACAATACTTTTAGGCGTTGCCAGGCTCAGCTCAGCCATACTGCCAAAAGGGGAGCTCAATGAGAAAAAATAGACCGGCTCACCGTTAGTCAGATAACCTGCACCATCAATTCCGGGTATAAACGGATATTCAGTTACTGAGCTGTAGTGTATTCCGGCGGCCCGCGCCTTAGCCAGTTGACTGATTGCGGCGGCTTTAACATTGACCACAAAATGCTGCTCATCTTCCTGTGGATCCATAAAATCACCGTAAATCGGGGTTTCGCCTTTGCCATTAACAAGTGCTGCTTTCATTGAGTTAACCTTTAGTTAAAGAAATAGATGTGTATAATACACATATTATCCACGTTCCAAGATGCCGTCAATGAAAAGAGTGCAAAGTACACATAAAAACGATAATTTTGATGACTTACATGATACGTTGCTGGCTATTGTCGGTACTTTTAATCGGCCGCAACGTGATGAAACAATGATAAAAAACTCCGGTATTAATATTGATCGAGCATTGTTTCCATTGCTGGTCCTGATCGGCCGCTTTGGGCCTGTAGGCGTAGGAGAACTCGCTGACCGGGTGGGCCGGGATTACACGACGGTGAGCCGTCAGATAACTAAACTCGAGCAAATAGGTCTAACCTACCGACAGAAAAATGTTAAAGATAAGCGAATTAACGAAGCAGTAGTCACGCCTGAAGGAAAAATGATGACAGATAAAATCGATCATACGCGAGCTCTCATTTATAACGACGTCTTCAATAGCTGGCCAAATGAAGACCGCATAGAATTGGAAAGATTATTGAAAAAATTTTTACAAGATTTCAATGGATTAGAATCAATTAAATCCGTTTAATCCGTTTAATCCGTTTAATCCGTTTAATCCGAACTTATGAACATGCAGGCGAAGTGCGCAATATACTTAGCCTGCACGTAAACAGCCGTACATGGCAGGGTCCGCTAGTCTACAGCTCCACGCTCCCACCCTCCTCCCAAGGCCTTGTAAAGGGTAATTAGACTGTTTTGCTGCGAAAGTCTGCTCTGAATCAGAGACTGTTGCGCAGAGAATAATGTCCGCTGCGCATCCAGCACATTCAGGTAGTCCGTCGCACCGTTAGCATACTGAATCTGAACGAAGTCAAATGCTGCCTGAGCAGCCTGGACATTCTTTTGCTGCGCCTGGGTTTCATCATCAACCACGCTGCGTTCTGCCAGCGCATCCGAAACCTCACGAAAAGCGGTTTGAACAGATTTCTCATACTCTGCCACCGCAATGTCACGTTCAACTTTGGAGGTCTCTAATTGAGCCATCAGCCGTCCGCCACTGAAAATGGGCAGATTAACCTGAGGCGCAAAACTCCAGCTTTGCCCACCCGCGTCAAAAAGTTCCCCTAGGGCGTTACTCGCACGCCCAGCAGAAGTTGTCAGGCTAATGCTTGGGAAGAACGCTGCACGGGCTGCACCGATGTCAGCATTAGCAGCCAATAAATTATGTTCTGTTGAAACGATATCAGGGCGTTGTTGCAGCAAATCAGAGGGGAGGCCCGCAGATAAAGTCTTATCACTGATCATGTGCGCTAATGAGTCTGTTGAAGGCAACAGGTTTGCGGGTAAAGGTGTGCCTACCAGTAAAGCTAGCGCATTACTATCTGACATCACTTGCTTATCGGCAAGAAGGGACTGGAATCGGGCGCTCTCGAGCTCACTTTCAGCCTGATGCAACGGCAGTTGGGAGGATTTACCGACGCTGGTCAGGCTCTGCTGCAAATCATATGCTGCCTGGCGGCTGCGCAATGTATCCCGTGCCAGACGCTGCAGGTCCTGGTCTGCAGCCAGCGATAGATAGCTTCCCGCAACTTCAGCGATCAGACTTATCTGCGTAGCCTGTCGAGACCAGGCTGTCGACAGGTAATCCTGCTGAGCCTCTTCCTTCAGGCTACGGATGCGCCCGAAAAGATCGAGCTCATAAGCGCTTATACCGACATCGAGACTGTACCCTCGGCTTACCCCCCCAATCCCCGTGTAAGATACCGACGCAGGTGTGCGCTGGGCTTGTTCTGCTCCCGTTATTCCAACCTGAGGCATCAGCGCTGAGCGCTGTATCCGGTACTGCGCCTGGGCCTTCTCTATATTCAGAATCGCGATTCTCAAATCATGATTATTGTCCAAGGCTAGCTGAACGACCCCCCGTAGCTTAGGATCTATGAATAACGTTTGCCAGGTTATCGATGCAACGGACGTGTCTGACACGCTCGTTTTAGTCTTTACTGGCCACACAGGTGGAATGGGGGCAGTGGGACGATGATAATCGGGCGCTAACGTGCAACCTGTGAACAAGGTGGCGAACACCATTGCAGCGACCGGCGTCAGGGCGCGATGGGATAAGCGCAGGATTCGGGAAACAATAAAATAACTCATGCCTTTGCTACCTGATTCAGTGTAAAAGAGGGTCTTTTGTTCGAGCCGGTACACATCAGCAAACGAATCATTCTGCTTTCTCCTCTTGTGGGATTTTGAACCACGTGACGTAGAGCGCGGGAAGGAATAACAGCGTCAGGACTGTCCCGATAATGATGCCGCCCATCATGGCGTACGCCATAGGCCCCCAGAATATTTCCCGCGCAATAGGGATAAGTGCAAGCGTTGCGGCTGCGGCCGTTAACATGATAGGACGCATACGATGTTCGGTTGCCTGCACGACTGCATGCCAGGGCGCTACGCCCTCAGCCCGCAACGTGTCGATATGTACCACCAGGATAACCGAGTTGCGGATCAGTATGCCGACCAGCGCTAACACGCCCAGTATGGCCACAAAACCCAGCGGTGCGTTACTGAGCAGCAGCGCGGCTACCACGCCTATTAACGCGAGCGGTGCGACGGAAAAGACCAAAAAAAGACGATGGAAACTTTGCAACTGGATCATCAAAATGGTCGCAATGACAAACAGCATGGCGGGCACTACTTTCACGATCGGCGCCTGTGACTTCGCGCTCTCCTCAACCGCCCCGCCCGTCTCGACAGAATATCCCTGAGGCAGGCTTTGCCGGAACGCCTCTACTTTTGGCTCAAGGCGTTGCACAATGGTGGCCGGTTGAATATCTCCGGTCACGCCCGCTTTGAGCGTAATGGTGGCCGCACGGTCACGCCGCCAGATGGTCGGTTGCTCAAGCTGATAGCTGAAAGTGGCGACAGAAGATAACGGTATCTGCTGACCATTAGCACCATCAAGCTGGAGGTCTCTCAATGCATCGACTGAGCCGCGGTCTTTTGCCTGACCACGCCATAATACGTTTATCAGATAGATATCGTCCCGGACCTGTGTGATCGCTTCCCCCCCAGCCAGACCATTCATCGCCTGAGCGATTGCCTGCGATGAGACTCCCATCTGGCGGGCCTTATCCTGCAGGACGTTGACCCTGACCACCCGGGCAGGCTCATTCCAGTCAAAGGCAAGATTGTTCAGCGCAGGATCCTGTCCCAGAATGGCGGCCAGTTTGTGTGCTTCGCTGCGCACCTGTTGAATATCCGGTCCTGCTACCCTGTACTGTACCGGCTTACCAACCGGCGGGCCGATATCCAGCAATTTGACGTAGGCGTCGGTGCCGGGGAAGGTGTGGGCTAAGTAGGTGCGGAACTTTATCTGCAAACGGTCCCGCGTTTTGATGTCTTTTGCCACAATGACAGTCTGGCCAAATGACAACGACGAGGGCTGAACGTCAAACGATAAGATAAATCTTGGAGCACCGGTGCCCACATAGCTCGACCAGTGATCCACGTCAGGGCTGTTTTGCAGCTCTTCCCGCTCAAACTGCGCCATTTGCCGGCTGGTTTCATCGATAGAACTGTTCTGCGGCAGGTTCCAGTCAATAATCAGTTCAGGGCGGTCTGAACTGGGGAAAAACTGATGCTGAACCAGCGACATGCCCAGAACAGAGAGAATAAATGCCGCACAGGCGCTACCAATCGTCAGCCACCGGTGGCGGAGACACCAGTGCAACATACGGGAAAAGGTTTTATCGGTACGGCTCTTATGTTCCGCTTTCTTTTTAATCGTTTTTGGCAGCAGTGCCACGCCCAGCAGTGGCGCAATCAATACTGCCACGACCCATGAGACAATCAGCGATACGGCAATGACAACAAACAGCGTAAAGAGGAACTCGCCCGCATTGCTGGCGTTAAATCCTACAGGAATAAAACTGGCTACGGTGACCAGCGTTCCCGTCAACATCGGAAACGCAGTGGAGGTATAAACATGCGTGGCCGCCTTTCTGAGGCTGTCGCCCATTTCCAGGCGCGCCACCATCATTTCAGTGGCAATCATCGCATCGTCGACTAACAATCCTAACGCAATGATCAATGCGCCCAGCGAGATGCGTTGCAACGAAATACCCGCGTAATACATCACCAGGAAAGTAATGGCCAGTACCAGCGGAATTGAAATGGCGACCACCAAACCGGCCCGGACACCCAAGCTGATAAAACTGATCGCCAGTACTATGACGACGGCCTCAAATAACGCGCGGGTAAATCCGGAGACGGCCTCATCCACAATGGCAGGCTGGTCGGAGACTTTTGAAACAAACACGCCGGCAGGCAGGTCGTGCACAATATTGTCAACCATCTGGTCCAGCGCGCGCCCAAACACCAGCAAATTGCTGCCTGATTTAATGCCCACCGCCAGTGCGATGGCAGGTTTACCGTTGTAGCGAAACAGCGAGGTCGGCGGATCAACATAACCGCGCGTAATATTGACCACATCGGTGAGAGGGAAGAACCGGTTATTAATACGCAGGTTGATTTGCCGCAGGCTTTGCTCAGACGCAAACCCCCCATCGACCCGCAGTGCGATCCGGTCCGAACCGGCTTCGATAAACCCGCTAGCGGTGACGGCGTTCTGCGCCTGCAGCGCGGCGATAACTTGACTGCGGCTCACGCCCAGTTCGGCACTTTTACGTGGATTGAACTCCAGATAAATGACTTCATCCTGAGCTCCCAGGATCTCAACTTTGCCGACGTTGGGAATAGTCAGCACTTTCTTTTGTGCCTCATTAACATAATCACGCAGTTGACGCTGGCTTATACCGTCGCTGGTAAAGGCATAAATATTGCCAAACACATCATCGAAACGATCGTTTAAAAAAGGCCCCTGTATGCCGGCGGGAAAATCTCCCTGAATGTCCGCCATCATATTTCGGATCCGCTGCCAGACGGCGCGAACGTCCTTAGATGGCGTTTCTTCCTTCAAATCCACAAAAATGATGGTTTGCCCCGCCGTTGTCTGACTGCGGGTGTGGTCTAACGTATCAATTTCCTGCAGCTTCTTCTCAATACGATCTGTTACCTGGTTTGTCATTTCTTCCGCAGTCGCCCCAGGCCACTGCGCCTGTATGACCATCGTTTTGATCGTAAAAGCCGGGTCTTCTTCTCTTCCCAGTTCCTGATAAGAGAAGAAGCCAATCACTGCCGAAATAATAATGAAGTACCAGACCAGAGAGCGATGTTCGAGCGCCCAGTCCGAAAGGTTAAATTTGTTCACAGCGTTGACGTCCTCTCAATGCGAATTTTTTGCCCCGGTAGTAAGCTGTTCACACCGGCCGTAACAATCTGCTCCCCTTCTTTCAGTCCGCTTAGTACACGAACCGAATTTGCCTGATTAAATGGTATGAGTTGGACCTTTCTCTGTTCGACGGTCAGGGAAGCTGGGTTAATCACCCAGACAAAGTGCGTCTGCTGACGCTCAAAGACGGCGGTTTCAGGAATGATCACGGACGTACCTGAGTTGTTTGATATCAGGGGATAAACAGTGACCACAGTGCCTAATCGAAATGCCGGCGGGGCATCATTTATGGCGATCTTGACCCTCCGCAGACGCGTAGCCGCATCCGCTGCCGGCGCAACTTCTCTTAGTACGCCAGTCCATTTGATGGAGGGATCTATTTGTAATGTCATTTCAAATTTATGCCCAAGCGTTACATTTCTTAACTCTTCTTCAGGCACATCAACCACGACGTCACGCCCCTCCAGGCTGGCCACCTGAAAAACGGTTTGACCTGCGGCAACGGTTTGTCCGGCTTCGACAGATACCGATGTGATTACGCCGTTATAATTCGATTTCAACCGGGCATAACTCAGTTGTTCGCCGGCTTTACGCAGCCTCGCCTGGGCCTCTCCTACCGCTGCCTGAGCGGCAGTCAGATTCTGTTCGGCCTCTTCCAGTTCTTCAACGCTCGTAACTCGTGCTGTGGCAAGGCTACGTTGCCGTTTGGCACTGACCATGGCATTTTGAAGTTTGGCCTGCGCATCCTGCAGACTCGCCCTCGCGCTTTGTTCCGAAAACTCCAGAGAGAGAGGGTCCAATTCAGCAAGCACATCACCGGCATTGACTTCATCGCCTACGACGACATGACGTGACACCACCCGCCCCGGAGTCTGGAAGGAAAGCGGGGACGTGATGCGGGGTTGCACTGTGCCGGCGAGATGCATACCAGCGGCGGACTCGGCGAGGGCTGCTGCGGAAAGGACGTAACGCGGGGCCGGAGGTGCTGTAGTTTTATCATCGCAACCAGAGACAGTTGCCAGCAGCAGGGTCAGTGGGCATAAAAAAAACCATGAATTTCTGTTCATCTATTTTTGCTCCGGAGAAACGCGCTGACCAGCTATCAGAAACTTTCCGCCTTCAGTGACTACCCAGCTCCCTGACGTTAACCCAGCGGCCACAACCACGTCATGGGCGCGGTAACGTGAAACCTTAATAGCCTGCAGCGAAACGACGTCTTTTTGCTTATCTATCACCCATACGGCGGGTTTACCCTGAATTGAGGTCAGCGCACCGGGTGGGAGTAAAATGCCCTGCTCTTCTTTCGCCTCGAAGTCGCCGACAATCGGTGCGCCGAGTGACCACTGTACCGGTGCCGGTAGCGTAGCTTTCACTCTGACGGTGCCGCGTGACTCATCCAGCAACGGTGCCACTTCCCGCACCCTGGCAGTTAAAGGAGAAGAAGCCATTGAAAGCAGTCCGACTTCAATGTGATCTCCCGGCTGCTCGTTGACTAACAGGGCCTCCGGTACCTCAAACACGGCATCGCGTAAGCCATCATGAGCGAGTGTGAAAACGGTCTGGGCCGAGGCAACTACCTGGCCGACCTCCAGCTGTCGCGAAACGATCACCCCATCCGCATCCGCTCTGAGTTCGGTGTAGGTTAACGCATCGTTTGCCGTATTAAGTGATGACTGCGCGCTGACCAACCCCGCCTGTGCACTGCTGAGGTCTTCGCGCGCCTGATCCCATTCAGCCTGTGAAATCGCATGGGTTGCGAGCAACTTCTGATCGCGACTGAAGGTGCTTAGTTTTAACTTGAGCGTTGCGCGTGCGCCGTTAAGTGTGGCCTGCGCAACCTCCACGTCTGCTTTTTTTTCTACGTCGTCGAGCCGGGCCAGCACGTCTCCTTTATGCACCCGGCTCCCCACATCAACCAGCCGCGCGATCACCCGACCTTCTGTCCTGAACGCCAGATCGGCCTGGAACCGGGCAGCAACCTCACCCGATATATGTGCCACGTTATGATATCGAACCCGTTGCACCTGGATGGCACGCACCGCCTGTAGTGGGGCAGATGCTTGTTTTTGTCCGTCACACCCTGTCAGAGCTATGCATACCAAACTGCATGCGATTATCGAAACCCGTTGCATGGGATCCCCATCATTGAAACCACGAAAAATAGACGCTATATTTATCACTGACTGACCAGTCAGTCAATTTAATGGTTAACTTCTGAAAATCACCTGTGCGACAGTAGACAGACTGGGTTGAATGGTTTTGAAATCAGTGACAGGACACTAAGGGTATTTGCGGAGATGCAGAACTGTGACATGATCCTACCAGGATAAAATCGAGGCCCGGACAAGGTAATTTATGGAGTTCTCAACATGATAAATAAGATGACACGGGCTGAACAAAAAGCGCAACGCCCTCAAGAAATTATGGAGGCTGCTTTCGAAGAGTTCGCAATTAAGGGCTATGCCGCTGCCAGACTTGATGATATAGCCAGACGACTGGGTATCAGTAAGGGCACAATCTATCTGTATTTCCCCACCAAAGAGGCGCTCTTCGAAGCGATGGCTCATCACCATTCCCAACCATACCGTGATGTGTTGAGCATGTCAGACTCATTCAATGGTACTTGCACTGAACGCCTGCGTCAGCTGCTTCTCTATGCCTTTGAGAAAATATCAAAGGATAAAAAAATCCAGCAAATGCTGCGCTTGTCTTTGACTGAGGGTGTACGTCTTCCCGAAATTGTTGAGCGTCACTATGACGAATTCGTAGAACCTCTGGCAGGAGCAATAGGCAAATTATTAAAAGAAGGAGTCGAAGCAGGAGAGTTTCGTGATGGACCCGCGTCAGGTTTCCCTGAGGTGATTATGAGTTCTATTCTAAACCTGATGATATTGCACATAAACGTCACCGGCCGCCGTCATCTTAAGAAGGAAATATTAATAGAAGCGCACTTGGATCTCATGCTTAATGGGTTGATAACACGTTAACTGTAGAAAAATAATTCTAATTGGAGAACGTCCTTAATACTCGCTCTCCATTTAATGATTACTTCAATAATCAAAAAATTTTATTAACAAAATCATTAAAAGAATTCTGACCTAGAACCTAAAAATTACGAGCTATCTTAATACAGTTAGATAATGAAAAGGGTCGAGGGAAAACACTTCAGTCAAAATGCTCATTTGGCACAGTGAAAATTTTATTTTCCAATCTCTCAGCGCTGAGATTGTCATGAGCAAATTGCGTTATCGTAGGTTTACTTTTGCATAGTGCACGCAATTTCTTAGTAGTTTCCTGGTGAAGATTTCCATCGACCGCAACCCCATCAACACTTCCTTCAAGCATGTAACTCTCCTGATAAGAGGCATCACCAGCGATTAAAACGTTATATTCTCCACAATCTATAATGACAGACTGATGACCTGCTGTATGCCCCGGTGTTGGAACAATACGAATTAAACCATCTGAAGTAAGGCATTGATGTTTCTCGAAGGATACAAATGGGCCATCTTCGTATCTTATAGTAGATGGTCTAAACCAATTAGGATAATGCATATTCAGAAATCCTTGTACAGGGCCCTTCCAAGATAAGCACTCTGATGCTTCAAGCTCACTTAGGATAAATTCACTATTTGGAAAATGTCTTATTCCGCCAGCATGGTCTCCGTGCATGTGTGTCATAATGACCCAGCGAACATCATTAGCCATAAATCCTAACTGCTTAATTTTTTCATTCACCTCCTCTTCAGGTCTGACCCATCTACGTTCGCATTTTTGCATAAATGGATGCCACCAAGGCTGATATCCGGGATCATTTGCATGTGTACTTTCGCCAGTATCAATAAGTATAAGGCCTTCATGATGCTCGACAAGCCAACAACCGATCGGTAAACGAGAACTCCAATGCTTATCTTTGAGCACGTCAAACAACCTCGCCGGACGCGATTCATAACGAGCTAACTCATGGCGACTCTTAATCTGAACATCACCTGTTTGCAAACAATGAATTTTCATGCCAACCTCTAATGCAACAAGTATTGCATTTAGATTATGGGGTAATTATGGCCAGATCAAGTTTTATTCGAGCTAATCGTTTAGACCATGTAACAGAGCGCACTGGCGGCCGTAGTGCCAAGAATCGTGCTGCTGTACTTGTAGCTGCAGAGCATCTTTTGTCAGAAGAAGGGGTTGAGGCTCTTACCTACAGGAAGATAGCAATTCTCGCAAATGTAAGCCCATCAACCATCTATAGGCGCTGGCCGGAGCGAGCCGGATTAATTGCAGACACTCTTAATCACATAGCTGAAAGCTATGTTCTGATGCCAAATACAGGAAGTATTCAGGATGATTTAAGAGATCTTTTAAAATCCATAGCCAATTTATTAAACTCTGGAAAAGGTAAAAGGTTTGTATATAGCTTAATCGCCGCTGTTGGAACGGGAGATGAAGAAGTTAAAGAAGCAATCAAGGGCATATGGCAGTCAAGATTAAAACTGGCTGATAAAATATTTGAAGAAGCAATTAAACGAGGCGAGATTAGTAACAGCATTCGTGTTAGACAAGCTACTGAAATGTTGGTGTCGCCGCTTTGGTTTAAAGCAATAATTAGTTGTGAAGAAATAAGCGATGAATATATTCAAATTCACACTTCAACATTAAATAAATTTTTTACAATATAGTTAAACTAAATCACGTTGGGCTTTATGTTTATGAAAAAATTGCTCGAGGAAATTCATCATGCCAAAAACCATACCTACTACCAGAAGAATATTCAGAGAGACTGGCTGGATGACTGTAAGAGAATCCGTAAAAAAGGCCAATGAGCTATTCGATCAAAAAATAAGAGAAAGTGATATTTATCGCTATGCCCTTCATGGTGATATTTTTCTTTCTATTTACTTTCAGTCACCTGTAATCATAAGAAAAATAAAAACCTCACAACAAAAGCTGAAGCTTAGCCCGATCAATTCTTCTTTCATCAATCGCCTTTGTTTATTAGATAAGGATTGTTTTCTTAACGGAATAAACTTAACATTTAGCACAGAGGGTGATTACATCTATCCACATGAAAAAATAATTGACACGATGTTCTGCGGCTATGAATATGTTCTTCTGCAACAACTACTTGCTAAGGCTCTGAAAATACCACTCCTTACACACCAATCAATTGATGTTAATTATGGCATCACAGTTACCATATCAAATAAAACATTTCAGGTTTTCGAGAGGCTGTCCCGACAAACACGTGTCAATCAGCAGATCATGCGTTTAACTCAAAATGCACCACCTGATGTTTATGACTATATATTGAAGCATAAAGAAGTATCAAATTCCTCCAGTGAATATTTTCCTGTTTATGAACTACCGCAAGATGCTTGCTTTGTTCTTAAACAGTCAGAATTTCAGAAACTCGGTTCTCTATTGGCTAAAAAAAAACCCTCAACCATCTTCATCGCGAATATCAACCTGTAGTGGCACACTGAATTTGGCCACCTGAATAGAGGTGATATCATCACCTCACAGTAAAAACAGGTGACATTATGACCGGACGTAACAGACGCAATTTTAGCCCCGAGTTTCGCCTCGAAGCTGCCCAGCTTGTACTCGATCAGCATTACACCGTTGCCGCCGCTGCTACGGCAATGAACGTCGGCAAATCCACAATGGACAAATGGGTTCGACAACTGAAAGAAGAGCGAGCGGGAAAATCACCCACTGCTTCACCCATGACACCTGAGCAGATTGAAATACGCGAGCTAAAGAAAAGACTTCAACGCGTTGAAATGGAAAGGGATATATTAAAAAAGGCTACCGCGCTCTTGATGTCAGACTCCCTGAACAATTCTCATTAGTTGAGAAACTCAGGGCGCGGTTTCCTGTTGCCGTTGTGTGCAACGTGTTTGGGGTTCATCGCAGCAGTTATAAATACTGGCGGCAGCCCAGGAAGCCTGACGCCACGAGAGTGGCATTACTGAGCCTTGTGCGTGAAGTTTATCGCGAAAGTAACGGCTCAGCAGGAGCGCGAAGCATTGCCGCGATGGTCACCACCAAAGGTATAAAACTGAGCCGCTGGCGGGCAACAAAGCTAATGAAAGCGCTCAATATTATCAGCTGTCAGCAACCTGGCCATCGTTATAAGAAGGCGTCTAAGGAACACATTGAGATCCCTAATTATCTGGATCGCCAGTTTGCTGTTACCGAGCCTAATCAGACCTGGTGCGGTGATGTGACTTATATCTGGACGGGAAAACGCTGGGCTTATCTGGCTGTAGTACTCGATTTGTTTTCCCGTAAACCGGTTGGCTGGGCGATGTCATTTTTCCCTGATTCAGCACTGACAGGTAAAGCCCTGTCGATGGCCTGGGAAGCACGGGGAAAACCGGCTAATTTACTGTATCACTCGGATCAAGGCAGTCACTATACCAGCAGGAATTTCAGGCAGTTACTGTGGAGATATCAGATAAAGCAAAGTCTGAGTCGCCGGGGAAATTGCTGGGATAACAGCCCAATGGAACGGTTCTTCAGAAGTCTGAAAACAGAGTGGGTACCGGATAATGGCTACGCTAATTTTAGCCAAGCCAGCACGGCAATAACGAATTACATCACAGGATATTACAGCCAGCTCAGACCTCATCAATATAATGGTGGTTTGACGCCGAATGAATCAGAAAGATTGTTTTGGAAAAACTCTAAAGCCGTGGCCAGTTTTTGTTGACCATATATGGACGCCCCGGGTGTTACAAGTACTGGTTCGATACGGTTTGCGACCATATATCCGGCGTCGTTAGTGGGTTAATTTACCCGCGCCATGATGTTATCCGAGCCCTGTTTCCTTATCACTAC